>JAJUGV010000143.1 GCA_029265795.1 Alcaligenaceae bacterium | reverse complement strand
CTCAGATCTGGTGCGACAGCATCTTTTTCTGGGCGTGGCCGCCGGCAGCCTGGCCGGCATGGCGGTCAACTTTCTGACTTCCCGGTTCTTGTTGTTCCGCCGGGAACGTTGAAATTCATCCTCCTCGGTATTTGCGAATTGGCCCGACCGTGGGCTTAGCTCATCATGATAGCGGCAATTTTTCGCTTGCTTGGTAATAACAAATTTGTTAATTTATGGTGCCGCTTTCGGGATGAGCTATTCGATTCACTACTTCAGCATCGAAGTTCAGCGGCAGATCGCCGCGCTCCCTAGTAGTCTGAGAGCTCGTTATATCGCGCTGTCAGCCCGCATGCTGATGTACGGCCCCCATCTTGGGGAGCCTCATACAAGAGCGTTGGGGAATGGGCTGTTTGAGTTGCGTCTCAAAGCTTCCGACGGTATTGCCCGTGCTCTCTACTGTTTGGAAGTAGAGCAGCGAATCGTGGTTTTGCACGTATTCATTAAAAAATCCACGAAGCTGCCCCTTAAAGACATACGGCTGGCGGCTAGCCGCATGAAGGAAGTTCGCAATGCTATCTCATGACAAGTTCGTGCAGGAACTGCTCTCTGATCCCCTGGTTCGGAAGGAATACGAACGCATCGAGCAGACCGAGATGCCGATGCTTGATGCCATTTTGAAGGCGCGCACAGAGGCCGGCCTTACGCAGGCAGAAGTGGCGAAACGAATGGGTACACATGCACCCGCTGTTGCACGGCTGGAAAGCGCACTTGTTACCGGTAAGCCGTCGCCCTCGCTGGTAACCCTTCAAAAATACGCGGCGGCTCTGGGGAAGCGGCTGGAAGTTCGGTTTATCTGACCGGGGATAAGGTGATTGGGCACCGAGCGCCCTAACCGCGCCTACGCTTCCCGTATTCCTGCAGGTACTGCAGTTCCGCCCGATGTTGCTCATGGTGGCTGAGTGAATCGAGAATGATGCCCACGGCCAGCAACACCACGGCGATGATCTCAAGCGAGGCCGCCAGCACCGCCAAGGGCACTCGCGCGATATACCGCATCTGCATCCATTCATCGAGGACCGGCATTCCCGATATCAGGCCAGCGATGCAGAACAACATGCTCAACACGGTGAAGAACGCCAGCGGCCGATAGTGGCGCAGAATCTTCACAATGGTGAAGAGCACGCGGAAGCCATCAGACAGCGTGTTCAGCTTCGAAAAGCTGCCTTCGGGCCGGTCTTTATACTCAACCGGAATTTCCATGATCCGCATGCGGCGGTTCAGCGCGTGCAGCGTGACGTCGGTTTCGATCTGGAAGCCTTCCACCAGAATGGGGTAGGTCTTCACGAACGCCCGGCTGAAGGCGCGGTAACCGCTCATGATATCGACCAGCCGTGCATTGAAAAGCCGGTTCACCAGATTTTGGACCAGGCGATTGCCAAAGCCGTGCAGGGCGCGCTTGTTTTCGGCCGCGTAATGGCCGCCCGAGTGGCGGTCGCCGACCACCATGTCGGCACGGCCTTCCGCAATCGGGCGAATCAGATCGTGAATGCGGTCTGCCGGGTAGGTGAGGTCGGCATCGGCCATCACGTAGATGTCTGCCTCCACCTCCAAAAACGCGCGTCGAACCGCGTTGCCCTTGCCCTGGCGACTCTCGTTCAACACCTTGCCGTATGCACCGAGTTCCAGCAGCGTTTGCTGGGCTATGCGCGCCGTGTCGTCGCCGGAATTGTTGTTCACCACGATCAGCTCGGCGTCGGGCAGCGCATGGTAAAAGCTGCGCATGGTCTGCGCGATGGTCGATGCCTCGTTGTAGGCCGGCAGGATAATCGCGATGTGGGGTGCGGCCTCGCCAGCGCCCGCGGCGAAGTGTAAGGTGTTGGAGCCAAGTGCGATATGTGCAGAAAGAGGCAGCGTCATCGATTCAAATTTAAGGCCGGTCCGTGTTGAATTGTAGGCAGGGAACGGCAAGAATTGGCGTTCTTCATTCTTTTTAATCCCCTCTGATGCTCACAGTGTTTCTGGCAGCCACGGTCTTGGCGGCGATCTTTCTCGCGCATTGCGCCTTTGTGGGTGGCGCGGTGCTGCGTGGTGTCTTTGGGCGAACGCCGCGAGTAAACGGCGCTTACTTTTCTGCAGGGGGTACCGGGGACCAGGCGCTTCATGTGTTCTACGGCATCTGCCTGGGCATGGTAGTGAATACGGCAGCGCTGTTTGTGCTGGGCATGGCGGGGCTCTTGGCCCTGCCGGCGGTGGTGTTGACCGGCCTCGCGCTGCTGTTGGTGGCCGCGCTAACGCAAGGAGTGGCGGGTCATCGTATCGGCGGTTCTTACGGCAGCAGCTGTTCAGGCGGAGTGACGGGTCAGAACAGCCGGTGTCCGAGCGATTCCGGGGTTCCCGTGGGCCGCACGGAGACTTGGCTGCAGTTGGCAACGCTGGGCGTCATCTTCCTGTTGTGCGTGGCGGTGAGCATGCATCCGCCAGGGCATTGGGACGACACGATGTATCAGCTGCCGCTGGCGCGCCATTACGTGGAGCATCAGGCCATCGTGCTGCACGAATACGTGCGCTTCCCGCTGTTCCCGCAGAACATGAACCTGCTGTTCGCGCTGGGTTTGATGCTGGGCGACACTTTCAGCCCGGTTGCAACGCATGCAGACGAGCTTTGGCGATTTGGGGCGCCCGAAGTGTTCGCGCAGCTTTTCGCCACTTTGCCGCTCTTTGTCATTGCACTGGGTATGTGGGGCGCGTCGCTGCGGTATATGAACAGTGATGTTCCCGGCCTGTTGGCCGCGCTGACGCTGTTCATGATCGGCCCGGTAAAGAGCACGCTTGGCTTTGCGTATGTCGATAACGGGCTCGCGATGTATTGCTGGGCTGCGGCGCTGGCGGTGGCTGGGATGGTGGGAGTACGTGCGTCGCTGACGTCGCGGCAGCAGGCCAGTGTGTTGCCAGACAAGGAAAGCGGCGCCACTGAAAGCAGTGCTTGGGGCGGTGTCGGGAAAAGCGGCGCCGAAGTAGACCCCATCGTTGCAGCTGCACTGCTGGCGGGTCTTCTCGCCGGCGCAGCATGCGGCACCAAATACTTCGGCGTCGTTTTCAGCACCTGGCTGGGTGTGCTTGTCATCGTGGCTGCGTGGCTGGCAGCGCAAGGGAACACGCCCGACGCAGACTCGGGAAGAAGTCCCATAGTGGCCGCGCTTAAAGCCGCTGTCGCCTATGCGTTCGGTGTTCTTCTGGTGGGCAGCGCCTGGTACATACGCAGCTACGTCATCTCCGGCGACCCTGCGCACCCGGCCGGCGCATCAATATTTGGCTTCTTCCTATGGAACGAAGGCGATCTTGCCTTTCAGTACGCCGAACAGGGCGGGTACGGCGTAGGCGTCAATCCATTCAAGCTTCCCGCCGCCCTCTACGAAGCGGGCGCGTTGCTCTGGCTGCCTGCTATCGCCAGCGTGTTCTTGAAACGTGTCCCGGCGCCGGTGCGACTCTTACAGGCCGCATTCCTGGGTTATCTGGCCTTCTGGTTCGTGGTGTCGCAGGTGCCGCGCTATCTCGGCCCCGCGTACGGCCTGGGTGGCTTTCTGACCTTCTACGCGCTCTATCGGGTGTGGCAATTCGCAGTCAAGCGGCGTTTTGTCTGGGCTCCCGCCCTGGTTCTCGTTATCGCCACGGCCTACACCGTTGACCGGGGCATCAAATACGGTTCCGAATACCTACGCGCAGAAGAAGTCCTGGCCACCAACAGCGGCTACGCGCTATACCAGCATGCCAATGCTTATCGTGAGGAATATGGCGATCGGTTGGTACAAGTCGGGTTCGAAAACGGTGTGTATTTCTTTCGGGGAACGGTCATTGGCGACTGGTTTGGCCCGGGTCGCTATCGCGATATTCTGGGATGCGAGGCGCTGCCATGTCGTCTTCCAAACCCTGCAGAGCTCGAAGCGGTGCTTAAGCAGCACAAAGCCGGCATGCTGCTGTTGAATCGCCAGCATGTGCTGAATCTTGATGAAGTCCAGCTGCAGGCCGCAGGGTGGCAGATGCTGGCTGCCACCGAACACGGTGTATTGCTGGCGCCCAGCGAAATTAAGTCGGATTCCGTCGAAATTCCGGCGTCGACAGAAAGACGCTAATCAGGCTGACCTACGAGCCGCCATTTCGCGCAGCCGCATGCCACCCCAAAGAATCGCCAGCGCGATCACGTAGAACATGATCCCGTTGTTCCGCCGCAGAATCACCTGGGTCAGGCTGAAGAACACATACGAGGCGCAAACCGCCGCTCCACAGTAGGCGAGCGTGCGCACGGTGATATCGGAATGCCGCAGTCGCCGGCAGAAGCCATATAGAGGTACCAGGTACACCGCCAGCAGTGCCAGTAAGCCTGCCACTCCCTGGAACGCCAATGCCTGCAGATAGGAATTGTGCAGGTTGTCGGTGAACTTCAGCGCTACCGCATCCAGTTCACCCGAAGCGACTCGCTCCTCAATGCGGGCGTCGTAGGCATCGTGGTTCCAGCCTTGCCACAAGCGCTCCGGAATGTTCCGGAGCGCGCCTTCCCACATCACGAAGCGTGCACCCAGTGACGTATCCGCCTCGCCTTGCTTGTACAGCTGAATATCGGTGATGGCCGCTTCGTACCGTTCGCGCAGCTTGCTGTCGGGCGTGCTGAACATGACGCCGGCGGCTACCAGAATCACCAGCACGCCGCCGCCCGCCCAGACAGCGTTACGGCGGTTAATGAACGCTACAGCGTACAGCAACACGAGCACTGGCAAAGCCACCCAGCTTCCGCGGCTACCCGAAGCGATAACGCTGTATGCGCTGCTGGCCATGCCCATCAAGAACAAGGCTTGCCATAGTGCACACCCGCGCCCGCGCAGCGCAGCCGAAGCCCATTGCAGACCCGCAGCACAGAACGCACCAAATACCAGTGCAATGTTCCCGAAGTGGATGATGTTCAGGTAGCCTTCGGCGCGATCAAATCCGAGCACGTGCAGCTGCCACCACGCCACGCCAACGGATAGCGTGACGCCTACGACGACACCACCCCAAAGCCAGCGCAGGTCATAGGGAATGCGTAGCAGCATCCACACTACGGGTACGGTAAGCGCAGCCCGCAACGGCTGGTCGAGATCTTCAAAATCGTTGGCCAGCCACGCCGTAGCAGCCAAGGCCACAAGAAAATAGGCGAGCAGCGCGCCCATCACGGCGCGGTCGTCAGCCGACAGCGCGGCTGCCCTCCGGTAGCTTCGACAGGAAGGTGCAAAGACACACCACAACGCCATGACCAGCAGCAGCGTTGCTCCATAGGAATATCCCGAACGCACTGCGAACATCAGACCGAAGAACAACCCCACGCCCGCGCTGCAAAGCAGGGCATGTTTGTCGTTCACCGGCACGGGGGAGAAAGCGCTAGATGGAGCAGGGGCGGGGGCGCGCATGCTGGCTCAATACCGCTCGCCAATCATGCGAACACATCGGCCTGCGCAAAGGCCGCGCCCTGCGCGTCTTTGGCCGAAAGCACCGGTTCACCCTGCAGCTGCCAGGCGATGGCCAGCGTGGGGTCGTTCCAGATGATGCACCGCTCATGTGCGGGTGCGTAGTAGTCGGTGGTTTTATAAAGAAACTCCGCCACCTCGCTCAGTACCACGAAGCCATGGCCGAACCCTTCAGGCACCCAAAGCTGCTTTTTGTTCTCTGCACTCAGCACCGCACCCACCCACTGACCGAAAGTGGGGGAGCTGCGGCGCAGGTCGACCGCCACGTCGAAGACTTCGCCCACGGCCACGCGCACCAGTTTCCCTTGCGGTAGCTGAATTTGATAGTGCAGCCCACGCAGCACGTTGCGCACGGAGCGTGAGTGATTGTCTTGCACGAAGGTCACGGGCCGGCCGACGGCCGCGTCGAACTGCGCCTGATTGAAGCTCTCGAAGAAAAAGCCGCGATCGTCGCCAAAGACCTTGGGCTCGAAAAGAATGACGTCGGGGATGGCCAGGGGCGTGGCGTTCATACGATATGTTCCTTCAGGATGCGCATCAGGTATTGGCCGTAACCGTTCTTCAGCAATGGCTGGGCCAGGGTTTCAACCTGCGCCGCATCGATCCAGCCCTGGCGGTAGGCGATCTCTTCGGGACAGGCCACCTTCAGGCCTTGGCGGTGCTCCAGCGTCGCAATGAACTGGCTGGCCTGCAGCAGCGATTCGTGCGTGCCGGTATCGAGCCAGGCGTAGCCGCGGCCCATGATTTCGACGTTCAGCTTGCCCTGTTCCAGGTAGAGGCGGTTCAGGTCGGTAATCTCGAGCTCGCCGCGGGCTGAGGGCTTCAGGTCGCGCGCCAGGTCTACCACCCGATTGTCATAAAAGTACAGCCCGGTGACGGCATAGTTCGACTTGGGCTTGGCCGGTTTCTCTTCCAGGGAAAGCACCTTGCCGCTGGCGTCGAATTCGGCTACGCCATAGCGTTCAGGGTCGTGCACGTGATAGGCGAACACGCTGGCGCCGTCTGTGCGCGCCATGGCGTTACCCAGCAGCTTATGGAAATCGTGCCCGTAATAGATGTTGTAGCCCATCACCAGCGAAGACGGCGAAGTGCCCACGAAGTCGGCGCCGATGACGAAGGCCTGTGCAAGACCATGGGGCGACGGCTGTACCGCGTATTGCAGATTCAGACCCCACTGGCTGCCGTCGCCCAACAGTTGTTCAAAGCGCGGCGTGTCTTGTGGCGTAGAAATCAGCAGAATGTCGCGGATGCCGGCCAGCATCAGTGTCGCCAGGGGGTAATACACCATGGGCTTGT
>JAJUGV010000024.1 GCA_029265795.1 Alcaligenaceae bacterium | reverse complement strand
GCACGCCATCACAAACCCGGCATATTCGTCCGGGGCCAAAGCGAGCTCACTGCGGCTATGCACCGCTACGGAATAGTAAAGCTGCACCAAGTCCGGGTGCAGGCCGCCAGCCAATGCTTCGATATCGCCCGCAAGCGGGTCGTCTTGGGGCAGTTCGCCGGGCACTCGCTGCTGTATGGCAATACGCGACAACATGACTGCCAGATCGGCTAAGGCGCCGGCGTACGACAGCCCTCGCGCGGCAAGCTCGTCGGCCACCGCGATCACCCCCTTCGCCTGCCCCACGGATAAGGCCTGCAACAAGCGCACCAAATGACGCTGATCGATCGTGCCCAGCATGCCCTGCACGGCATCCAGTGTGAGGTTGCCGCCACTGTAGGCGATGGCTTGATCGGTCAACGATAGGGCATCGCGCATCGAACCCGCAGCCGCCTGTCCCAGCAGGCGCAGCGCCGGCGTTTCGAAAGCGACCCCTTCCTGCTCAAGCACCGATTGCAAGTGCGACACAATGGCTTCGACCGTCATGTGCTTCAGGTTGAACTGAAGGCAGCGCGACAGCACTGTGACGGGAATCTTCTGCGGATCGGTGGTCGCCAGTATGAATTTCACATGCGGCGGCGGCTCTTCCAGCGTCTTGAGCATCGCGTTGAACGCATGCCCGGTAAGCATATGCACCTCATCGATCATATAGACCTTGAAGCGCGCGCTGCTGGGCGCATAGACGGCCTGCTCCAGCAGCTGCGTCATCTCGTCGACACCCCGATTGGAGGCCGCGTCGAGTTCGACATAATCGACATACCGCCCCGCATCGATCTCCGTGCAGGCCCGGCACTGCCCGCATGGCTGCGCCGTTATGCCCTGCTCACAGTTCAGCGACTTAGCAAGAATGCGAGACAGCGTCGTCTTGCCGACACCCCGGGTACCGGTAAACAGCCAGGCATGATGCAGTCGTTGGGTGTCCAGAGCATGCGTCAGCGCGCGCACCACGTGGTCCTGACCAACAAGGGTATCGAACGAACGTGGCCGCCACTTGCGTGCCAGTACCAAATACGTCATGGGAATGTGTAGGCAGATGACAGTCGAAAGGGAATAGAAAAGTGTACCCGCATTCGATAGCCACTGGGAAACGGACACCTTCGCAGGGCAGAGTTGGACAGATAAATGGGATGCGACACACCACGGAACAGGCAGCGCACAAAGATGGAAGAGATCGACGGCAGACGACCGCCGGCCGGCGAAAGCGATGTATGGGGATAGTTGGCGAGCCTGACTTCGGCACTGCTTCTGCACGACTATGGCTGCTTCGTTCCCGACCTGACCAGGTTTGCCGCCGAACCATGCGAAGGGGCCCGCCAAGAAAGAGTTTAACAGAAGCCGGTTGGTGCCGCCCTACCCTAAGAACCCGAACCTGGCATTTCCCGGCGTAGAATAGGCACTGCCGTACACGGTGTTCCGCGGTTCGCCGCAGTCTTTAACACACAACCTGTCAGACGTGCCCGCTAAATGGCCGAGACTTCGACCGACACCATCGATACCTTTATAGACGCCCTCTGGCTCGAGGATGGCTTGGCTCAGAATACGCTCAGTGCCTATCGCAGCGATCTGGAAGCCTTTGAGAGCTGGCTTGCGGCCCACCACCAAAAGCCTTTAACGGCTGCGCAAGAGGCGGATATTCAGGAATGGTTCGCTGCCATGCACGCGCAAAGCCGTGCATCCACGGCCAACCGCCGCCTCGCGGCGCTGCGCCGCTTCTATCTGTGGGCCCGTCGAGAAGGCCTCGTAACAAAGGACCCATGTCTTAAGCTGCAGGCCTCCAAACAACCGCCCCGTTTTCCAAAGACCATCAGCGAAAGCCAGGTGGAAGCATTATTGGATGCACCGAACGTCTCGACCACCCTGGGCCTGCGTGACCGCGCCATGCTCGAGACCCTTTATGCCACCGGCCTGCGGGTCAGCGAACTCGTCAATCTTGGCGTCCTGGCGGTCAGCCTCTCTGACGGCGTCGTACACGTCTCGCTGGGCAAAGGGGGAAAAGACAGGCTCGTTCCCATGGGAGCCGAAGCCCAGCACTGGGTGGATCGCTACCTGCACGACGCTCGACCTTCGCTACTGGGTCAGCGGCGCTCAGACGCCTTATTCGTAACAGCTCGGGGCGGTCCCATGACACGGCAGGCGTTCTGGCAACTAATACGCAAGTATGCGCTGAGGGCGGGCCTGCACGCTCCACTGTCACCTCACGTGCTGCGACATGCATTTGCCACCCATCTCCTTAACCACGGCGCCGACCTGCGAGTGGTGCAAATGCTGTTGGGCCATGCCGATATCTCCACAACCCAGATTTACACCCATGTGGCCCGCGAACGCCTGCGGCAGTTGCATGCCAAACATCATCCGCGCGCCTGAAGCATTCGACACCCCTCATCATGGCAAAGGAAAAACACGTTACCGAAACGCCCGCCACGCAATTGCTAAAAAAAATGGGCATCCCTTACGAAGGCCATCCATACGATTATGTCGAACATGGCGGCGCTCTGGAGTCTGCGCGTCAGCTGGGCGTTAACCCGCATCATGTTGCTAAGACGCTGATTATGGAAGACGAGCGCGCCAGGCCTTTGATCGTCATCATGCATGGCGATTGCGAGGTTTCCACCAAAAATCTGGCGCGCCAAATTGGCGTTAAGAAAGTCGAACCCTGCAAGCCGGAGGTCGCCCAGCGCCACTCCGGCTACATGGTGGGGGGCACCTCCCCTTTTGCTACTCGTAAGAAGATGCCTGTGTGGATGGAAGCATCGTTACTGGAGCTTCCTGTTATCTACTTGAATGGCGGCCGCCGTGGTTTGCTAATTAGTCTGGCGCCACAAGTATTAATGGATGTCCTGAATGCCTCAGCTGTAAACGTGGCACTTGAAAAGCACTAGCAGCGTGCATCCAGAACATGGCGTCCCCGGCAGGAATCGAACCTGCAATCTTCCCTTAGGAGGGGAAAGTTATATCCATTTAACTACAGGGACGCAAAGAAGCTGAAAATTATAGCGCACATGGTTTGAACAACCGGTCAGCCCTTGATCAAAGACATATTTTGGTCAAGGTTTCTATTCCATATCGGCAGAGACTAGCTAGAATTGCAGTTTCTTTGGCTCTGCTCGCAGCGTTTCGCAGAAACTCCTCTTCCACATTCTGGTCTGGTACGGCCAGGAGCCACTTCTTCATGACCTGGTTGTCCACAATCGTTATAGCCTTTGCGATGTCTACCGACGCCTTTGCTGCGGCGGTCAGCAAAGGGGCTTGCCTGACCCGCCCCAGATTCTCAGAAGCCCTGCGTACCGGCGCCATCTTCGGTTTCATCGAAGCCATGACCCCACTCATCGGGTGGGGCCTGGGAACCGTCGCCGCCCCTTATGTGCAGGCTTGGGACCACTGGATTGCCTTCACCGTACTTGGCGTACTTGGCTTGCATATGGTGCACAACGGCTGGAAGGGCGAAGAAGACGAAGACACCGCCACCCGAAGCCGCCATTCTTTCTGGCTGCTTGCTGCTACAGGCTTTGCCACCAGCATCGACGCAATGGCTGTGGGTGTGACATTGGCCTTTATCGACGGCAATATCGTCATTACCGCCATTGCCATTGGAATTGCCACACTATGCATGGTGACACTGGGTGTAATGGTCGGCCGGCTGCTTGGCACTGCACTGGGAAAACGAGCCGAAATCCTGGGTGGTTTCGCCCTTATCTGTGTGGGGTCCATGATTCTGTACCAGCACCTTTAACCCCGCTCGGCAGCAGGCCGGAGTCCATAATCCCATGAATAATGCCGGCTTACGCCGGCATTATTCATACTACGTAAAACTTAAGGTTGGCTTATTGGAGCTTGATGCCACCCTTTTGCACGACGTCGTGTGCCCAGTCGTATTGCTCCTTGATTTC
Source organism: Alcaligenaceae bacterium (assembly GCA_029265795.1). Classification (GTDB taxonomy): domain Bacteria; phylum Pseudomonadota; class Gammaproteobacteria; order Burkholderiales; family Burkholderiaceae_B; genus Yanghanlia. The sequence continues at coordinate 29,905 of JAJUGV010000024.1, read as the reverse complement.
CTTACCAAATTCTTCGGGAGAATTGCCCGAAGGCTGTGCACCCTGTTTCTCGAGAGCCTCAATTACATGCGGCTGCTTAAGCGCCTCGGCAGCGACCTGATGCAGCTTATTGAGGATTTCCTGGGGAGTGCCGGCGGGCGCTAACAAGCCATACCACGCGGGCTGGTTAAGCTCCGGGTAGCCCTCTTCAGCCAGTGTCGGGACATCTTTCAGGCTGTCAAGCCGCTCGTGCCAGGCAATTGCCATGGGACGCAAGTTGCCGGCTTGAATCTGCGCCATAGAAGATGGCAAGTTATCGAACAGGACTTCGATCTGCCCCCCGACGGCGTCTGTCACAGCCGGACCGGAACCCTTGTAAGGAACGTGAACGATATCGGCCCCAGTGGACTGGCGGAAGGCTTCACCAAACAGGTGGAGCACACCGCAGGTTCCCGAGCTGCCGTAGGAATACTTGCCGGGGTTTTCTTCCAGTACCTTAAGGAATTCCTTGAAGTTCTTGGCGGGGAACTTTGGATTCACCTCGATGACGTTCGGTACATTGGCGAAGTTTGTAACGGGCACGAAATCCTTCAGCGGATCGTAGGGCAGGTCGTCAGGACGGCACGCCTTGTTCACCGCCATGGTGGACACTGTCGCGATGGACAGTGTGTATCCGTCAGGTTTAGCTCGAGCAGCTTCTTGCGCACCAATGGCGCCTCCGGCTCCGGCCTTGTTCTCCACCACCATGGACTGACCCATAATCTTGCTCATTTCCTGGGTCACGATGCGGGCAACAATGTCAGTCGAGCCACCTGGAGCGAACGGAACAATGACGCGTATCGGCTTATCGGGATAGTTATCGGCCGCCTGAACCGCTGCACCAAAGCCGGCAGCGATACTGCCTGCAAGGGCTATGACTGCGAATTTGCTGCTTAGATGTTTCATATACACTCACTCCTTTTAAATATTTCCCCATATAGGGAAAATGATGGCGGATATTAGGCTGAGCTTGCCGCCCAAACCTATAAAAATTCACGCCCGACAGCCATAAAATGACTATCGTCACGCTGGTTCTTCCAGACTTCTTGCTTATTGCCCTGGGCTGGACATTACTACACTTGCTGCAATACCGGTCGGACTTCTTCAGCACCGCCGAAAAGCTGGTGTACTACGTTTTGTTTCCCGCCTTGCTTTTCGGTTCGATCGTGAGAGCCCCGCTAAGTCTTGGCGAGGCCTCTACTTTGATCGGTGCTACCGCCGCCCTGACGGTATGCGGTATAGGCCTGGCCTGGCTGGCGGTCCCCATTTTGAAACCACAGGCAATGGTCCATGCATCGCTGGCGCAGTGTGCCTACCGATTCAACACCTACATGGGGCTATCACTTTCGCTAAGCCTCGCCGGCCAGCAGGGTCAATCGATCATGGCGGTTATTGTGGGTTGCGCCGTCCCGCTGGTAAATGTTGCTGCCGTATCAGGCCTGGCCCAGCGTCAGGATAACCGCATTTTTAGCGAATTGATACGAAATCCCCTCATTCTGGCTACGGTTGCCGGCCTTGCATGCAATCTAGGCGGTGTACCGGTTCCGGGGGTCGTCATGGATACTTTGCAGCGGCTCGGCGCCTGCGCCATCGCGTTGGGCCTGATATGCGTCGGCGCCACTCTTTCGCTGCAAGGTCTTGGGGGCTCCGTACGGGTCATGGGCTGGATGATCGCTGTTCGCCTGCTGGCGCTGCCATTGGTCGCGTTAGGAATCGCCCTCTTGCTGCCGCTGTCACCCCTCGAAAAGCAGATGCTGTTGTTATTCAGCACGTTGCCGACCGCTTCATCCGCTTACATCCTGGCCGTCCGCATGGGAGGCGATGGCCGTAGTGTTGCGGTCACCACATCGCTTGGAACCATGCTATCTGCACTCACTATTCCGATGTGGCTGCACCTCAGCCCTTTTTAAGGAGGCTAACCATGTCATCGAATCAACAGGCGTTTCCCGTGATTTCGCTGAAGTTGGCCGACGAAAACGCCACCGAGCGGCTCGCCGCCTCCTTCGCTCCTTTATTGTGCGGGAAGCAAGCAGGGCTGGCCGCAGGCGGTCGAATCCACTTGCGCGGAGACCTTGGAGCGGGGAAAACGTGCTTCGTTCGAGCCTTTTTGCGGGCTGCCGGAATACAAGGACGCATCAAGAGTCCTAGCTATGCGCTGCTTGAAAGCTATAATCTTTCTAGCTTACACTTCTATCACCTTGATTTTTATAGATTTAGCGATTCTCGCGAATGGTTGGACGCAGGATTTCGGGACATTCTTCAGGAACAAGCCATCGTCCTGATCGAGTGGCCGGAGCAGGCAGGCGCGTTATTGCCGCCGCCCGACCTAGACATCCATCTCGAGCATGAGGACGAAGGGCGCAGCGCTGTACTGACGGCGTACAGCGACAAAGGATCACTATGGCTGACGACTCTATTTCCCGCAACGCCGGCGCATCGCCCACCGACCCCGGAAGGCGGCGCCTGATCGCTGGTGCCACCACACTCCTTGTCATTCCCGTCATTCCTCGAATTGCCCATGCTGCAAGCATTGTTGCAGTGCGGACATGGCCGGCAGATGAGTACACGCGCGTCACCCTCGAAATGGACGCCGAGCTCAAAGCCGAGCATTTCACTCTCACGGGCCCCGACCGACTGGTAGTCGATATCCAGGGGCTGTCACTCAACAGCACACTGAACGAGCTCGTTTCTAAGGTCAGGCCCAATGACCCCTATATCGGTTCAGTGCGGGTCGGGCAAAACCGACCCGGAGTCATCCGCCTGGTGCTGGACCTTAAGCAACCCGTCGCGCCGCAAATTTTTACGCTGAAACCGATTGGGGAATACAAGTATCGTTTGGTGCTTGATCTTTACCCGAAGGTTGCACAGGACCCGCTGCTTGCCATTCTGGATAGCAAAGACCCAGATCCTCTGGCCGAGGTACTTGAACAACTAGCCCAACAACCCGGCGACGCACCGATTCCCTCCGTTCAGGGCCAATCATTACCTCAGACCGCCCGGAAACCGGATCTGCCGTCGCCGCCCACCGGCGGTGCGAAGCCACGTCCCAAGTCTCCTACGACGCCACCCCAGCCGTCTCGACGCAGGGAAATCCTCATTGCGCTCGATCCCGGACATGGGGGCGAAGATCCTGGTGCCATCGGTCGGAACGGCACACGCGAGAAGGACGTCGTACTGTCCATAGCGCGCCGCCTGAAGCGCATGATCGACAGCACACCAGGTATGAAAGCCTACATGACGCGAGACGGCGATTACTTTGTACCGCTGCATGTGCGAGTTCAGAAGGCCCGGCGTGTCAAGGCGGATCTGTTCATCTCCATTCATGCCGATGCATGGGTCAAGCCGACGGCGCGCGGCTCCTCGGTCTACGCCCTCTCCCAAAACGGGGCCACCAGTACCATGGCCCGCATGATGGCCCAACGCGAGAACGAAGCCGACCTCATTGGGGGCGTGAACCTGGGCACACACAATGCCCAAGTGGCAAAGGTTCTGCTGGATCTTTCCACCGCTGCCCAAATCAATGACTCGATTCGCGTGGGCGGGAAAGTGCTTCAGGAGATAGGCAAGATTAATCGCCTGCATAAGCGCCAGGTCGAACGGGCCGGCTTTGCTGTGCTGAAGGCTCCGGATATTCCCTCCATCCTGGTGGAGACGGCTTTTATCAGCAATCCGACCGAAGAAAAATTGCTGCGCAGCAGTAAGTACCAGGATCAGGTTGCGCGGGCCATGCTCTCCGGCATACAGGGTTATTTCCGCGACAGCCCGGCGCTGGCTCGTCGCAGTTGATCTGGAAGGTTAGAATCTGCAGTCGGCCCACTGCTTTTTGTGACTCAGCTGCAGACGGATGACCCAAAGACGTTCTATTTCCCCCTTGCCCGACCTGCTCGTGAGCCAGATTGCGGCCGGCGAAGTCATTGACCGCCCCGCGTCCGTGCTCAAGGAGCTTGTGGAAAATGCCCTCGATGCAGGGGCGCGTGCCATCGAAGTGCGACTGGATGGCGGCGGCATCCGACGCATCGCGGTCACTGACGACGGTAGCGGGATCCCCCCTGAAGAAATGCCACTGGCATTGCAGCGTCACGCCACAAGCAAGATAGCCTCCTTGGACGACCTGGAAAGCGTCGCGTCGATGGGGTTTCGAGGGGAGGCTCTGGCATCGATCGCGTCGGTAGCCCGGCTGACCATCACTTCGCGCATCGCGGGAGCAGATCACGCATGGCAAATTGATGGCAGCACCTTTGAGACGAATGCAGCAGCCGGCCCTACCGGAACGACCGTCGATGTACGCCAAATTTTTGACCGGGTACCGGCGCGGCGCAAATTTTTACGTTCGGAAACGACTGAATACGGCCACTGTCTGGACGTGCTTGAGCGTATCGCGCTCGCCTACCCGGAAATCGCCTTTCGCCTGTTTCACAATGACAGGCCCCAACGGCATTGGCGCCCCGCCGGCCTAGCTCAGCGGCTGCGCGATGTGCTGGGCAGCGAGTTTATGGAACAAGGCATTCTGGTTGAGCGCGACCACGGGCTGATCTCGCTGCGCGGCCTGATTACACGCCCTACTATGGCGCGGCACCGGACAGATCGCCAGTACCTGTATGTTAACGGGCGCTTCGTACGTGATCGCAGTGTGTCTCATGCCGTCAGGCAGGCTTATGCAGATGTGCTTCACGGTGATCGTCACCCCGCCTACGTATTGTTCTTAAGTGTCGATCCTGCCGTTGTCGATGTGAACGTGCATCCGGCCAAGCATGAGGTCAGATTCCGTGACAGCGGCGCTATTCATCGTTTTGTCTCGCAAACCTTAGACGAAGCACTCGCCAGCACACCCGGTACGCACGAAGCACCTGCCACAGGCCGCATGCCGACGGAGGCAACGGATGCGCCTTCCCCACCACCCTCCCCGGTTTACGCTTCCTCCACCGCGAGTCCAGCCGTCCCACTGCATGCTCCAGATCCAATGAACACTGCACGAAAGGACATAGGAACGGCAGCCGGCCAGTATGCTCTGGGTTTGCGGGAGCGCCCTATGGCGGCTGATGCATGGCAAGCGCTCTACCGGCCGCTTGAGCCGGCCGACGATGACCACTCGCAGCCTCTCGGACAGGCACTCGGTCAGGTCCACGGGATCTACATCGTGGCACAGAATCGGCATGGCCTGGTACTGGTGGACATGCACGCGGCCCATGAGCGGGTGGTATACGAATCTTTGAAGCGCGCTCTCGACGCCCGGGAGTTACCGCGGCAGGAATTACTCGTCCCTGTGGTATTTGCCGCCGATACACGCGATATGGGCTTGATTGAAGAATACCGCGAGACACTCGAAAACCTTGGGCTGGTACTCACACCCGCCGGGCCCACAGCCATTGCAGTACGGGCCGTACCTGCCCTCCTTGCCGGGGGGGATATCGAATCCATGGCCCGTGAAGTGCTGCGCGACCTCGCCAACGTAGGGCAATCCAACCTGCTCACCGAACAGCGCAACGAGCTGCTCGCCACGATGGCCTGCCATGGCTCAGTCAGGGCTAATCGCCGCCTGACGCTGGATGAAATGAACGCTTTGCTGCGGCAAATGGAGCAGACAGAACGCGCGGATCAATGCAACCATGGTCGTCCTACCTGGCTGCAGTGGCCGCTGGCGGAACTCGATCGCATGTTTCTTCGGGGCCAATGAGTACGCCTGCTATCCCCGTTATTTGCCTAGCAGGCCCCACTGCCTCTGGGAAGAGCGCCGCCAGCCTAGCGCTCGCCGAGCGGTGGCCGGTGGAAATCATCGTTATGGATTCGGCCACCATCTATCGCGGCATGGACATCGGCACTGCCAAACCCTCAGAAGAGGAGCAAGGATTGGTGCCCCATCACTTGCTCGATATCCGGGACCCATCAGACAGCTATTCGGCGGCCGAGTTTCGCGCGGATGCCTTGGCTCTGATCGATGCGATACGGCAGCGAGGCCGGTTGCCGCTTATCTGTGGCGGCACCATGATGTATTACAAGGTACTCCGTGAGGGCATTAGTACCCTGCCACCCGCTGATGCCGCCCTGCGAGCCCGGATAGACGAAGAAGCCGCAAAATACGGGTGGCCTGCGCTTCACGCGGAACTGTCAGAATATGACCCCATCACGGCTGCCCGACTGGCGCCGAACGACAGTCAGCGGCTGCAGCGTGCCATCGAAATCTATCGAATCAGCGGAATACCGATGTCCACGTGGCTGGCCCGCGAGACGCCCGAAGCCGACTCACCCTACGAATTCGTGACGCTCAGCCTGGAACCCAGCGACCGCCTGGCGCTGCACGCCCGCATCGCTCACCGTTACGACGCCATGCTGGAAGCGGGCCTGCTCGCGGAAGTTGCCCGACTGCATGCTCGTGGTGATCTTCATCTGGGCCTACCGTCAATACGGTGCGTGGGCTACCGCCAGCTTTGGGAACATCTGGATGGAAAGGTGTCTTTGGAGACAGCCGTCGAACAGGCCATCGCTGCGACCCGCCAACTCGCCAAACGACAGCTGACATGGCTGCGTTCCGACCGCCGGCGCAACATAGTGGACTGCCTGGCAGAGAACGCGGCGGATCAAGTCATAGATCTGGCGCGCCAAGTATGGAAGACGGCTTGACGCGCCGTGCTGCCCTGGCTTTAGGCCAGCACCACCTGTGCGGCACCCTTGCCGGGGCGCTCGATGATTTCGCCTAGGTGATGCACCGTCTCGCCCTGCGCTTGCAAAGTAGACGCAACGGCCTGCGCCTGTGCCGCGGGCACAATGACGACCATACCGATACCGCAGTTGAACACCCGCAGCATTTCCTCTTCGGCGACGTTGCCGTTTTCCTGCAGCCACTGAAACAACGGTGGCAATGCCCAGGCATCACGATGCAGGCGCACGGCCATGTCGGGCTGAAGCACTCGGGGAATATTGTCGAGCAAGCCGCCGCCCGTAATATGGGCCAACCCCTTGATATCCCGCCCATGAGTTGTCAGGGCGTGCAGCACGGATTTCACATAGATGCGGGTAGGCGCCATGACCACGTCTTCAAGCGGCCGGCCATCCAGCTCCTGACTGGGACGTGCGTTGGCATGGCGCAAGATCTTGCGCAGCAGAGAAAAGCCGTTGGAGTGCGCACCGCTGGAAGCCAGCCCAAGCACAGCGTCGCCCGGCTGAATCTGTTTGCCGTCGATAATGGCAGATTTTTCCACCGCACCCACGGCAAAACCAGCCAAGTCGTATTCGCCATCGGGATACATGCCCGGCATTTCTGCGGTCTCGCCTCCGATCAGCGCGCAGCCCGCTTGTTCACAGCCAAGCGCAATACCTTGAACTACGCTGGCGGCCGTGTCGACAGACAGCTTGCCGCAGGCAAAGTAATCAAGGAAGAACAGCGGCTCGGCACCTTGTACCAGAATATCATTGACACTCATGGCGACAAGGTCGACTCCCACGGTGTCGTGCCGGTTCCACTCGAAAGCAAGGCGCAGCTTAGTGCCCACGCCATCGGTGCCGGAGACCAGTACCGGCTCTTTAAGATGCTTTGGCACCTCGAACAACGCACCGAAGCCGCCGATGCCGGCCATCACCCCCGCTCGCATGGTGCGCGCGGCCATAGGCTTGATGCGGTCCACCAGGGCCTCACCGGCATCGATGTCGACGCCCGCGTCGCGATATGTGAGGGAGACAGAATTTTTGTTGGTCATGAGAAAAGCCGTGGGATGTGCAAGAATTGCGGGTTGAACTGTATATCAGGCGGAATTTTACGATGAACTGGAGAATGTGGCCTGTAAGCAAGATATGGCACAGCAACTGATACTCGATCTCCTTCCTGCGCCGCCACCCACGCTGGACAATTTTGTTGCCGGGTGTAATGCCGCCGCGGTGGATGCCCTGCGTCACTGTGAACCTGGGCGCGCCATCTATCTGTGGGGTCCAGATGGTGTCGGTCGCAGTCATCTGCTGCGCGGCCTTTGTCAGCAAATGGGCGGCCACTATCATGGCCCGACAGACCCGGCAGTCGCGCTACACGGCCTGGCCACTGCAGAAACGATTGCGGTGCGCCTCGTGGCAATCGATGATGTCCAATTGCTTGACGCGGACGGGCAAGCGGCGTTATTCGCCCTATATAATCGCTGGCGCGAAAGCGCCTCCACCCGTCGAGCGTTTGCACTGGTGCTGGCCGGCGACCGTTCCCCTCTAGCCATGGAAGTACGTGAAGACCTGCGTACCCGCCTGGGCTGGGATCTCGTGTTCCGACTAGAGCAGCTCACCGACGCGGAGCGCGCTCAGGCGCTACATAGCCGTGCCGAACAACGCGGGCTCAAACTGTCCCCCGAAGTGGTAGCCTGGTTGTTGACTCACCACGAGCGCGACATGGGCCGCCTGACTTCCCTGGTCGACGCGCTCGACCGCTACTCGCTGGCGCGTCATCGCGCCATTACCCTGCCGCTGCTGAAGGACCTGCTGGCCAGCCATCAGCGCTGACAGGAACGCATTCATTACTACTATCCATTCCATGACCACTCCTACCCGCCTTGCTCTTTTTGATCTCGACCACACCCTGCTTCCGCTGGATAGTGACTATCAATGGGCAGACTTCCTTGCCAGAACCGGCCGTGCCGGTGACCCGGCAGAAGCGCAGGCGCGCAATGAAGAGCTGATGGAGCGCTACAACGCCGGCCAGCTCACTGCAGAACAATCCGCCGAATTCATGCTGGGCCTGCTTGCCCGGGCCAGCACACCCGAACTCGCGCGCTGGCATGAACAGTTCATGGCTGAAGTGATCCGTCCGGCAATCCGCGACAATGCGATTGAGCTCGTACAAGAGCACATGGCACGGGGGGATCTTTGCGCCATCGTAACCGCTACCAACGACTTCGTAACCGCACCCATTGCCCGGGCATTTGGCATCCCTCATCTCATTGCTACTGTTGCTGAGCAGCGATTCGGCCGCTACACGGGCAAGATCCAGGGTGTGCCCAGTTTCCAAGCGGGCAAGATCGTACGCGTGGATGATTGGTTAGCCACAATGGGCCTGAAACGTAATGATTTTCAGGAAACCTACTTCTACAGTGACTCCCCGAACGACCTGCCGCTTCTTGAAGTCGTGAGCCATCCCATTGCCACTAACCCTAGCCCTGTGCTGCGAGAAATTGCCCACGACCGTGGCTGGAAAGTGCTTGACCTGTTTCAGGAAATGCACGACGCCAAGTCCTGACCCTAAAATACGCTAATGCTCCCCAATACAATCAAAAAATTCGTCACACGCTTGTTCGCGGGCGCACGCGGTGGCCCCGAGCGTCTGTCCGTAGAAAAGCATGGCATAGACCGTCGAAAGGTCTCCCGCCATGCCATCAAAGTGTGTGAAGTGCTACACCAGCACGGCTACGAGGCTTATGTCGTCGGTGGCGCCGTACGCGATCTGATCGTCGGTATACAGCCCAAAGATTTCGATGTGGCCACCAACGCCACACCCGAACAAATCAAACCTCTCTTCCGGCGGGCACGCATCATCGGGCGCCGCTTCCGTCTGGTCCATGTGGTGTTTGGGCCCGAAATCATCGAAACATCCACTTTCCGTGCGCCTTCGGCACCGGGCAATGGGCACACCGACGAACATGGCCGCATTCTGCGCGACAATGAATACGGCACTCATGAAGAAGACGCCGCCCGGCGCGACTTCACTCTAAATGCCCTCTACTACGATCCCATCACCGAAGAGGTGATCGACTTTCACCGTGGTGTTGCCGACCTGCAGAATCGGGTCGTTCGCATGATCGGCGACCCCGAACAACGGTATCGGGAAGACCCGGTCCGCATGCTGCGGGCCGTACGTTTCGCCTCCAAACTTTCTGCCACAATCGAACCGGCCACGCTTGCGCCCATACGCCGACTGGCTCCTCTCATTGATCACGTACCGGCATCGCGACTGTTCGACGAGACTCTGAAGCTGCTTACTTGCGGGCACGCAATGGATTGCCTGCGCAAACTGCGCGAAGTCGGCCTGCATCAGGATCTCCTGCCATTGCTGGATGTGGTGTTCAACGTGCCGGAGGGCGAACAGTTCGTCGACCTAGCACTGGCACGCACAGATATTCGCGTGCATACAGGCAAACCGGTGAGCCCCAGCTTCCTGTTTGCCGCCCTACTGTGGAAACTGGTGTACCAACGCTGGCAGGCCCTGGTCGCCGCAGGGGGACACCCGACACAAACCCTTCTTGAGGCCGCAGATTCCGTACTCGATGAGCAGGCCCGCAAGATGGCTATACAACGTAGATTTATCGCCGATATCCGGGAAATCTGGTTCATGCAGGCGCGCTTTGAACGCGTAAATGCCAGGGCTATCTGGCGCATGATGGACCAACCCCGCTTCCGTGCGGCCGTCGATTTCCTGCAGCTGCGAGCTGAAGCACGCGAAGTCGACAGTGTCATGGCACAGTGGTGGATGGATTTGGCCAATGCAGGCCCGGATGATCGCGGGCCCATGATTGAAGCCTATCAAGCGACGCAGCGTGGCCAGAAGGCCGGCGCCGGTACAAGGAAACGCCGTCGGCGGCGTCCGCGCCGCAAGCCCGACGCAGGTCACAGTACAGTAAATGGTGCCCCCACATGACAGTGACGGCATACATCGGAATGGGCGCTAACCTTGGTGACGCCCAAGCGACACTACTGGCGGCCACCAAAGAAATCAGTGTGTTGCCCGGGGTCGCCAACGCAAAGCTGTCCCCGCTATACCGTAGCGCTCCGGTGGATGCCGGCGGCCCAGATTACATCAACGGTGTCCTGCAGGTGAGTACCACCATGCAGCCGGAAACCCTGCTGCGGGCCTTGCAGGCGATTGAAAACGGGCATGGAAGGCAGCGACCCTACCGTCATGCACCCCGCACGCTCGACCTCGATCTCCTGCTATTTGGCCGCGAAGTAAGAAACACGGACTTTCTGACCTTGCCGCATCCGCGCATGCATGAACGCGCATTTGTGCTAATGCCCCTGCGCGACCTCGCACCCGGCATGATGCTGGCACAAGGCAGCCTTGAAGAACTACTGGCCGCCTGCCCAGATCAATTGCTCAGCCGCATTTGAACTGGGGCCGAAGATCAGACGACGGACGCCATGATGCGCCGAGCACGCTCTATGACGGGGGCGTCGACCATTTGCCCGTCGACCTGAAAAGCCGCCGAGCCGGTGCGCTCGAATTCGGCTAACACACGACGCGCCCAATCGCGCTCCTGATCGGACGGGGCGAACGCTGCATGAACCGCCTTGACCTGTGCGGGATGGATGCATAACAACCCGGCAAAGCCCATATCACGCACCTGTATGGCAATATTGGACAAGGTTTCAAGGTCGCGGAAATCTGGGTGAACCCCGTCTAGCGGCGCCAAGATACCGGCAGCGGCGCTAGCCAGCAGTATGCGGCATCGAATGTGGTCAAGCAGCAAGCGGGCCCCTTGCGAGTTCGGTCGTGTCCCGGTATCAAGCATCAGATCGAGATAGCCGAATGCGAGCCGTTGCACGCCGTCGGCAGCCGCGAGCGCTTCAAGGGCCAATACCCCGCGAGCGCTTTCGACGATAGGAATCACCGGCTTGCCGGTCAGTTCGCGTACTCGCTGAATCTGCAGTGCGGACTCGGCTTTGGGAAGGACGACAGCGGCAATGCTTGTGTACGCACGACACAGTTCCATATCGGCGTCGAACCATTCCGTGTCCGCCGCATTGCTACGCACCAGAAAGCGAGTCTGAACATGCTCTGCCGCAAAATCAGCAATATAACCACGGGCGGCCACCTTGGCTGACGGTTCGACGGCATCTTCCAGGTCAATGATCACCGCATCAGCGCCGGCAGCCAGTGCCTTGGTAAATCGTTCGGGCCGGTTGCCCGGCACGAAAAGCGCGCTTCGCATGGGTGCCTGCATAGTGTCTCCTACGTTCTTATCTGAATGTCAGCTCTGCCTGGTGCGCCAGAGTACCACCTTGCTCTGCCCATAACTGAGCCGAATTTTCACTTTGCCGCCTTCCAGCCACCTGAAATGGGGTGGGGGCAATCAAGGGTCGGAGGCCACGATAGTGAAACGACTCCACCTCACGACCCGGATGGGCGTCGACGCAGGCTTGGAGCATAAGCGTTGCAATGAGCGGGCCATGCACGACCAGGCCTGGGTAGCCTTCCTGCCGGGTAACGTAATCGAGGTCGTAGTGAATGCGGTGGCCATTGAACGTCACCGCCGAATACCGAAACAGCATCACGGTGCTGGGCTCTACCGTAGTCGACCAGTCCGCTTTGGGTGCTTCTATGCTGCCGTCCAGCTTGGGTGCAGTCGGCTCCCGATAAACAATGTCCTGCTCCTCGCTGACGCACAGACGGTCGTTCTGCACGTACTGGTGCTGCACGGTGAAGAACAACAAGGCGCCTGTACGCCCCTGCTTTTCCTGTATGTTGAGGATGGTGGAACGCCGCTGCGCCGGCGTACCCACCGTTAGGGGCTCATGAAAGTGCACCCGACCCCCCGCCCACATTCGGTTGCGATTGCCGAGAGGGGGTAGAAAACTAGCCCGCCCCGGGTGGCCGTCACGTCCTAGCTCGGCATAGGGCTGGCCGCGCACAAAGTGCGCCCACACCCAAAGCGGGGGCAAAGGATCACCCACTGACGGCGCCGGGCGGTCCAGGGCCAGTGCGATTTGCTGAACATGCCCGACATCGAGGTTATCGGGGTAGGTTTCCTCACGTCCGATCCAGTCGGAGTAATCCTGTGTCGTCATGGTGCCCCCCGGGTTACTTGACCGGTACGACGGGAATCATTTCACTGATTCTCGCCTTCCACTTGGCCGGGCCGGTTTCATGGACGGACTCGCCCGTCGCATCGACCGCAACGGTGACCGGCATATCCTTTACTTCGAACTCGTAGATGGCTTCCATTCCCAGATCTTCGAAGGCGGCGACACGGGCGTTGCGAATCGCCTTAGAAACAAGGTAGGCCGAGCCGCCTACAGCCATCAGATATGCCGACTTGTGCTTGCGAATGGACTCGATTGCCACCGGGCCGCGTTCCGCCTTGCCCACCATGGCAATCAACCCGGTTTTCTCGAGCATCATGTCAGTGAATTTATCCATACGCGTAGCCGTAGTCGGGCCGGCTGGGCCAACCACCTCGTCGCGAACGGGATCGACCGGCCCCACGTAATAAATGATGCGGTTGGTGAAATCCACCGGCAGGGGCTCACCCTTTTCCAGCATATCTTGAATTCGCTTATGAGCCGCATCACGCCCCGTAAGCATCTTGCCGGAAAGCAGCAAGGTCTGCCCCGGCTTCCACCTTGCGACTTCTTCAGCCGTCAGCGTGTCAAGGTTTACCTGGGTGGACTTGTTGTAGTCGGGCGCCCACTTTACATCCGGCCAATTCGACATCGCCGGCGGGGTCAATACTGCAGGGCCGCTACCATCAAGATCAAAGTGCACATGACGAGTCGCCGCGCAGTTCGGAATCATGGCGACCGGCTTGGATGCCGCATGCGTGGGGAAGGTATTGATCTTGACGTCCAGCACGGTAGTAAGCCCGCCCAGCCCTTGAGCACCTATACCCAGGGCATTGACCTTTTCATACAGTTCGATGCGCAGCGCTTCGAGTTTGTTCTGCGGCCCACGCTGCAGCAACTCGAACATATCAATGTCTTCCATCAAGGCCTGCTTGGCCATCAGCATTGCTTTTTCGGCGGTACCCCCTACCCCAATACCCAGCATGCCCGGTGGACACCAGCCGGCGCCCATAGTGGGTACGGTCTCGAGCACCCAGTCGACCAGTGAATCGCTGGGATTGAGCATGACGAACTTAGTTTTGTTTTCAGAGCCACCGCCCTTTGCTGCGACCTGGACTTCAACCTTGTCGCCCTCCACCAGCTCTACATTGACGATACAGGGCGTGTTATCGCGGGTGTTCTTACGCGTGAACAAGGGATCGGTGAGCACCGATGCGCGCAGAGGGTTATCGGGACTGAGATAACCGCGGCGCACACCTTCGTCGCAGAGTTCTTGAATGCTGCGCTGGGTGTCGAAGCGCACATTCATACCGATCTTGAGGAAGACATTCACAATGCCGGTGTCCTGACAGATCGGCCGCTTGCCTTCCGCACACATGCGGGAGTTGGTCAGGATTTGCGCGATTGCATCCTTGGCTGCCGGACTTTCTTCCCGCTCATAGGCGCGCGCCAGATGCTGAATGTAATCGGCCGGATGGTAGTAACTGATGAACTGCACCGCATCCGCTATGGATTGTATGAAGTCGTCTTCTTTGATCAGGGTAGTCATGAGAATTTCGCAGGAGCTATAAATGAGAGGAATTACTTGCCGGTCCACACCGGTGCGCGCTTTTCTGCAAAGGCGGTTGCACCTTCCTTGGCATCATCCGATGTGAAGATATGAGCAATGCGGGGCCGCTGCAGGTCGAACATGTCATCAGGGCGCCAGTTACGCGACTCGGCGATGATCTGTTTGGCGGTACGCACTGCAAGCGGGCCGTTCTGAGCAATCTTGCGCGCCAGCTCCATTGCCGCCTCCAGTGCCTTGCCGGGTTCCGTCAACTGATTGATGAGGCCATAGTGATGGAACCGCTCTGCGGGAATCATGTCGCCTGTCAGTACTGCTTCCATCGCAATGTGATACGGAATGCGTGCAGGCAGGCGAATCATGCCGCCAGAACCGGGCACGAGGCCACGTTTAACTTCGGGCACCCCGAATGTGGAATTGTTGGCCGCCACCACCAAATCGCAGGCCAGGACAATCTCGCAGCCGCCGGCCAGCGCATAGCCTTCTACCGCCGCGATCAGCGGCTTACTGGGGGGACGCTCACAGATGCCGGCAAACCCTCTTTCTGTGTACGGCCGCTGGCCGGTGGCGGCAAACGCTTTGAGGTCCATGCCAGAGCAGAAAGTATTACCGGCGCCCGTTAGTATCCCGATCACCAGGTTGTCATCGGCATCAAGCCTGTCCAGGGCCGCCGCCAACTCCTGCGCCGTCTCATAGTTGACGGCGTTGCGTGCCTGGGGCCGGTTGAGGGTTATGACAAGGATCTGTTCGACGACTTCAACTTGTATCAGTTCTGACATGAATGCTTCCTTGGGTGAAGCGGCTCTTCGGCCGCGTTTCAGGGCTCACTAACGTCTATAGCCCTGGGGCAACCCAATATCATACGACCAATTGGAAGCGGTGCCGGCAACCAGGAAGCCCTGGGCGGAGTCCCGCAAAGTATGTCGTCCCTTTAGCCTCCTTCCCCGCGCTAGCTGGCGGAAGCGCTAAAATCATAGGATTTTGCGGCTTACCACGCCTCCACGGGCCTAACTTCATGCTTACTTTTCAGCAGATCATTCTCAACCTGCAGCAGTACTGGGACAAGCAGGGCTGCACGCTGCTCCAGCCCTACGACATGGAAGTCGGGGCGGGGACCTCGCACACTGCGACTTTTCTGCGCGCAATCGGGCCGGAACCCTGGCGAGCGGCCTACGTCCAGCCGTCGCGCCGCCCCAAAGACGGCCGCTACGGCGAAAATCCCAACCGTCTTCAACACTATTACCAATATCAGGTGGTGCTAAAACCCGCACCGCCCGAGATTATTGACCTTTACCTGGGTTCTTTGGTCGCCCTCGGCATCGATCCAAAGGTGCATGACATCCGCTTTGTCGAGGACGACTGGGAAAACCCCACACTGGGTGCCTGGGGGTTAGGCTGGGAGGTGTGGCTGAATGGCATGGAAGTCACACAATTCACCTACTTTCAGCAGGTGGGTGGGCTGGACTGCTACCCGGCCACCGGTGAAATCACCTATGGCCTGGAACGTCTGGCCATGTACCTCCAAGGCGTAGAGAGCGTCTACGATCTGGTGTGGACCTATAACCGCGATGGCAAGCCGGTGTTGTACGGCGACGTCTTCCATCAGAATGAAGTGGAGCAATCCGCCTACAACTTCGAACATGCTTCCACAGACATGCTGTTTGCGCATTTCAACAATTACGAAGCAGAAGCCAAGCGTCTGATTGACGTACCGCTGGCTCTGCCGGCCTACGAGGCAACGCTCAAGGCTGCCCATACCTTTAACCTGTTGGATGCCAGAGGCGCCATCAGTGTCACCGAACGTGCCGCATACATTGGTCGCATCCGTAACCTCTCTCGTGCCGTCGCGCAAACATACTTTGAAGCGCGTGAAAAGCTGGGCTTTCCCATGCTGGAAAATCGTGCCGTGCTGGAGGCCGCACAATGAGCATGCGTCACGACACGAATTCCGATATGCAACCACAGACACGCCCTCTTCTGATCGAACTGTTCACTGAAGAATTGCCGCCCAAGGCGTTACAGCGCCTGGGTCAATCTTTTGCCGATGCCTTGCGCAGCTCGCTGGACCAGCAACATCTGCTGGCCGACGGCTGCACCGTTCGACCGCTTGCAACTCCCCGCCGTCTGGCCGCTGTTTTCGATGCTGTGCTGCGTCAGGCGCCGGAACAGCACTACACAGAAAAGCTCATGCCGGTGCGCATCGGGCTCACGGAAGACCGCCAAAAGACGCCCGCGCTGCAGAAGAAGCTGCAGGCCAAGGGCCTGGAAGAGCTGAGTGTCGATGACCTAGTCATCGAATCAGATGGTAAACAAGAATACCTCTATGCCCGCGGCGTCGCGCCCGGCATCGCTCTGCAGCCGGGCCTGCAGAAGGCGCTTGAACACGCGATTCAACAATTACCCATTCCGAAGGTCATGCGCTATCAGCTTGCCGACGGGGTGACGAGCGTGCGTTTCGTTCGCCCGGCACATGGGCTCATCGCCTTATGGGGTGATGAAGTTATCCCCGTGTCGGCGTTGGGTTTGCAGGCGGGTCGTCATACTGAGGGCCACCGCTTTATGTCGGAAGGCGCCCTGGAAATCACCTCTGCCGAAGCCTACGAAAAGCAATTACTCGAAGAAGGCGCTGTGGTCGCCGGTTTCGAGACGCGGCGGGCCGACATCCTGCAACAGTTGCAGAAACAGGCAGCAGCCCTGGGGGCCACCATCGGCGACGATCCAGAGGTCGAAGCCTTGTTGGATGAAGTCACCGCATTGGTGGAACACCCAACGGTATATACGGGTGAGTTCGACCCGGCCTTCTTGCGTGTCCCGCCGGAGTGCCTCATCCTCACCATGCGTCTGAACCAGAAATACTTCCCGCTGTTTGAGCCCGAGACCGGCAAGCTGACGCACCGCTTCCTTATCGTGAGCAACATGCGGGTGGCAGACCCCACGCATATCATTGAGGGCAACCAGCGCGTCGTACGCCCCCGCCTTGCCGACGCCCAATTCTTCTTCGAGACCGACCGCAGCACACGGCTCGAAGAGCGTGTCGGTCAATTGGCCACCAGCGTCTACCACAACAAGCTCGGCTCGGTACTTCAGCGGGTTGAGCGCATCCGCCGCATTGCCGGACACATCGCCGGCCAGCTCGGAACGGATGCAAGCGCGGCTGATCGAGCCGCCCTGCTGGCCAAAGCAGACCTCAACTCCAACATGGTGGGTGAATTCCCTGAACTGCAGGGAATCATGGGAGCCTATTACGCCGAAGGCGACGGTGAAGCTCCTGAAGTCGTGGAAGCAATCCGCAACCAGTATCGTATCCGCCTGGATGCCCCTGTCACCTCCGCCAGCCTGACTTCCGCCATTCTGTTTATGGCGGAGCGTTTGGAAGTATTGGTGGGTATCTGGGGGATCGGTCTCGTGCCGACAGGCGAACGCGACCCTTACGGCCTGCGTCGCGCCGCCCTGGGTCTGATCAGTGCTTATGAACAGCTGGCTGCCGGCGGCCTGTTGGCAATTAACGACCATCAGACCCTGCGCCTCGAGTCGCTGCTCGAGTTCACCGCATCTTGCTTTGAACCCGGCACACTTGCCGAAGACACGACAGACGCCGTCGCCGGCTTCGTCTACGAGCGCTACCGGAATCAGCTTTCGATTCACGATCGCAATGTCGTCGACGCGGTTCTATCGCTTGCCCCGCCATTGCATCAGGTGCTGGCTCGCATCCACGCCTGTGCCGCTTTTGCCGAACTCCCGGAAGCCGAAAGCTTGGCATCCGCCAACAAGCGCATCACAAATTTGCTCAAGAAAGCAGACAGCGACCCCGGCGAAGTCGATCCCGCGCTCTATTCCGAGGCAGCCGAAAAAGCGCTGGCGAATCGCATCCTTGAGATCGCCCCCGTCGCGCAACAGCAGTTCGAAGCGGGCGAGTTCAGTGCGTCTCTGGCAACGCTGGCAGGTACGCGAGCCGCCGTCGACGATTTTTTCAACGATGTGATGATCATGGTCGATGACCCCGCCGTACGCCGTAACCGGCTGGCATTACTGCAAAAGCTGCATCAAAGCATGAATCAGGTCGCCGACATTTCAAGGCTGGCTCAGTGAAGCTCATCATTCTCGATCGCGACGGCGTCATTAACGAAGACAGCGACGCCTACATCAAGACGCCTGACGAATGGCAGGCCGTACCCGGCAGCCTGGACGCCATCGCCCGTCTGTCCCGTGCCGGCTGGCGCGTGGTAGTGGCCAGCAACCAGTCGGGGCTCGCGCGCGGCTACTTCAGCATGGATACGCTCAATGCGATTCATGCCAAGATGCGTCGCGAACTGGCACAGGCGGGCGGTCATCTCGATGCAATCTTCGTCTGCCCTCATGGTCCAGACGACGGCTGCCGGTGCCGCAAGCCGGCACCAGGTCTTTTCGAGGACATCGCCCGACGTTACGACGTCAACCTCGCAGGGGTTCCGACGGTGGGCGACTCGCTGCGTGATCTACAGGCAGCCGTGCAGCTGGGCTGCAAGCCTTGGCTCGTGCGAACGGGGAAAGGCCTCAGAACCCTTGAGAAAGGCGGGCTACCCGCCGGCACTGAAGTTCGGGACAACCTGGCGGCCATCGTCGACGAATGGCTGATGGGGGAATAGCGATATGGCAGTTGCAAGAGCAGTGCTCTACCAGATTTTCCTGGTCGTTACAGTCATACCCTATGCCATCGCTTGCCTGATCTGGGCTCCCTTGCCACTAAAACTGCGCTACCGGCTGACGGTCGGCTGGCCACGCTTAGCCATCTGGGGTGCAAAGGTCATTCTCGGTATCCGGTGGCAAGTAAAAGGCTGGGAGAACCTTCCCGACGAGCCCGCTGTTGTGCTTTCTAAGCACCAGTCGGCCTGGGAAACCATGTTTTTTGCTGCCCACCTGCCACGCAACGTGTGCTTCGTCTACAAGCGCGAGCTGCATCGCATTCCATTTTTTGGCTGGGGCCTAGCATTACTTCGCATGATTCCGATTGACCGCGCAAAGGGCCGTGATGCGGTCGATCAGGTGATCCGCGTGGGCCGACAGCGCCTGGAGGAAGGCCGGTGGCCGCTGCTGTTTCCAGAAGGCACCCGAATCGCACCCGGTAAGGCCGGTCGATACAAAATGGGGGGGACCCTGCTTGCCATCGCTGCGGAAGCGCCTATTATTCCTATTGCTCACAATGCGGGGGAGTGCTGGCCGCGGCGGGCGTTTCTGAAGTCACCGGGCCTCGTTACAGTGTCCATCGGTCCGCTGATCTCTACCAAGGGTCGCAACCCGGCCGAAGTCAACCAACAGGTCGAAGCATGGATCGAAGGTGAAATGCGAGTTCTGAATCCTGAACGTTATGACGGTGAATGAACAACTTGCGCTGTTTGAGGGCGCTCCTTCCACCTCGGCCAAGCGCAGGTCAACGGGCAAGTTGTCTGCAGATCTGCCATCGCCGGGAGGAGCCGTCCCGAACGCCCCTCTGGTGCCCATAAAACGCCCCGCCGGCATGCCGGCGGGTTGTCGCTGGCATGAGGTCGATACGCCGTTGCAGACCATCGGCTTCATGCTACGCACTTCGAGACGCAAGACCATTGGGCTTACCATCACGGACGACGGCCTGATGGTAACCACCCCCGCCTGGGTGCCGCAAAAACAACTCGCCGATGTCGTACGATCCAAGGCACCTTGGATATTGCGCAAGTTGCAGGCCCTGCACGAACGTCAGCAGCATCTTGCGACAGCACAGGCATGTTGGCAGGACGGTGGCAAATTCCCTTATCTGGGTGTTTACGTCAGGCTGGCCATCCGCCCTGAAATCGGTTCGGCCCAATTCAAGGGTAATGTCGATCAACCGTCAGGGCGGGACATCCTGGCCCTCCCTTTGCAGGCCGACAGCAGCATGGATCGCGTCCGCGAGCGCGTCTACACATGGTTGCAACGGCGCGCACTAGACCTCTTTGACTCTCGCCTGCAGCATTATTGCCGCTTGTCAGGCACTACGTTGCGCGGGTGGCGCCTTGCCTCGCCGAACGCTCGCTGGGGGTCGTGCAGCAGCGACGGACGCATCATGCTTAATTGGCGGCTGATACACTTCCCCTCAGATGTCGTGGATTACGTGGTGGCACACGAAGTCGCCCACCTGCGACACATGAATCACGGGCCCCAGTTCTGGCGCGAAGTCGGGCGATTGCACCCCGGCTACGCTCAGGCACGTCAAGCCCTCAAACCTCATCATCCCGGCAGCCTGCCACTACTTTGAACGCGGGTTGCCCCGGCACTATAGGAGTACTTCATGCGTATCCTGCATACCATGCTGCGCGTCGGCGATCTGGAAAAATCACTGGAGTTCTACACGCAAGTCCTGGGCATGCGCCTTCTGCGTCGCAAAGACTACCCGGACGGCAAGTTTACGCTGGCCTTCGTGGGCTACCAGGAAGAAGACGAAGGCGCGGTGATCGAACTGACCCATAACTGGGACACATCCTCGTACGACCTGGGCAACGGCTACGGCCATATTGCATTGGAAGTGGAAGATGCCTACCAAGCCTGCGAAGAAATCAAGGCTCGTGGCGGAAAGGTCACCCGCGAAGCAGGTCCCATGAAGCATGGCCAGACTGTCATTGCCTTTGTTGAAGACCCGGACGGCTACAAGATCGAACTAATCCAGCGCAAGTCTCGCGTGGACTAATGATATAGCGCCGCAACCACTGCGGCCTCGGCGGCTTCCAGTGCTTCAGCCTGTGCATCGGTCAGCCCACCGTGCTCATGGGCGAGTCGCCAGTCTTTAAGCCCGGCCTGCCTGATCTGCTCACGCAGGCCGTGCACATTAATGACACATTCGTAGGCTTTTTCCAACGCTCCTAAATGACGCATACCGTGGTTGGCCCACACCGTTCCGACTAAGCGCTCACGCGTGTCGGATGGAGTAAGCAGCAGCTCGGCGCACGCGAGCGTCACGGTATCGTCCGGAGGGGCGGCTCGGGTGCCCGGGGGCAACAGCAAGCCTTTGAGCAACGTTCCGGCGCTCTGCCACTTGAGATTCTCGAGCATACCGCCCAACAACGTTTCGATGGTGTGGTAGGCATCGGCCGCACACCACTCCACTAGCGGCAGGTCGGCATCGTGTCGCCCATCATCCTGCCAGCGTTTCAGCACAGCACATAACGACATCAAGACCGCTAGGGCACGCAGCAGGCGCTCCAGACCCGGTTCATTGCGCGCGTGCAGCGGGCGTGCACCGGGTTGCAGGATTTCCGCCACGACGGCGATGGCCGCTGCATAGCGGTTCACACGGCGGTAATGGCGTGTCACCGGCCCCAGAAGGCGGGGAACGGGAGACAATCCGCCGCGCGTGCATGCCCGACCTGTTGCGCGCAGCACGGTTGCACAAGCGTGCACGGCGTGCTTCCAAATCAAGCGGTCAAACTCGGCACAGCCCGCATCGCTGTCCGATTGCTCAAGCGCCGCCAGTTCTTGACGAAGGTGAGGATGGGTGCGTAGCACGCCCAGGGCCAACACCCTTGTATTACGGGCCTGCGCAGCCAGAGCGTCCAACGCAAAAAGTGCCGGCAGCAGCTCGTGCAGGCTTTCCTGCCATTCGGTTAGTGCGGGAGTCGGCCCCGCTCCTCCCAACAGGTCCATGCTATCGGCCATGGCTCTGCGGACATCTTCGAATATATTGATATCGAAGAGTGCCGCCGCCAACACCGGCCGGTAGCCCAGATCCAACCCCGCAGACAGAAAGCGCCGCCCCGCCTCTACACGGTATGTTGTGGCCGCCAGACGCCCTAGACGGCCGCGAGCTCCCAACATTTCGCAGCCTGTCCCATCGCCCTGCAAACGCAGGACTGCGCTGGATGCATGGGCAGACAGCGAAACGGAAGCCGCCGAAAGCGCGGGGAGGCTGATACCCTTGGCAACGGACTGAGCAGACAGCATGGCGGCCAGCCCCTGCTCAATCCCTTCGCTGCCGCCTAACAACGCAGATACGGGCAGCTCGACGTCATGGCCGTCGAACATGCCGCCACGTCCGGAGTGCGGCGCCAAAGCATCCCCGCGACGACTCTCATGGCGGCCGGGAATCGGCCCGCAGCAGCTGCCTGATCGATGATGAATCACACCGGGCAGAGATGTATCTACGAGGGCTACACATACACCGCGCTCACCTTCGGGACCGACTACTCCGTCAGGGTCGTGTAGCCGGAAGGGAAGCACCAGCAGGTCGGGCCGTGGCCCGGGAGCATGCCGCGCCCCACTCCAGTTCAGTCGTAACACCGGCTCATTAGCGTCCCCTTGAAGCACCACGCCCGTGGCCTGAATGGGGACAATATCGTTTTCAACGACGAAGGAGGCGACTGCACCACAAGCACGCCCTTCCGCCATCCGCGGCAGCCAATAAGCGCATTGCTCAGGTGTGCCCGCCTGTCGCAGCAAGTCCGCAGGACCAAAGACGAACCGTGCAGCCAGGAGATAAGCGGTGGCAATTGACCGCAACGCTACCTGGCGCAACACTTCAGATTGCGCCCAAGCGCTCAACCCAAGGCCACCATATTCCACCGGCACGGCCATGCCTTCAAAACCGCCTTCTCGCAGCAGCGACCATAACGCTGTACCGGCCAACCCCACATCTTCGTTGGCTGCCTGTTCCAACCGGGCACACAAGCGCATGACCGGCCCATCGAGAAACGCCCGTTCGTTAGTAGTAAGCGCTGCCGGACGCACATACGTGAGCGCCGCCCAATCGGGGCGCCCGGAAAGCAATTGGGACTCCCACCAGACGTCGCCCGCCGACAACACATGGTGCTGGAACAGTGTGAACGGAGTGACGCTGTTACGCGCCCGCCGATACAAAGGCTCCGTCAACCAGCGACGCCGCCATGCGTTCCAATCCATGTCCTGATGCTCCTGAAGTATGATGATCCGTCAGCCGACGCGGCAACACCCTGCACTCCAATGTAAGGGGCTGCCGCGCTCATTCAACATTATGGCTTATGCTCAACACCCTCTGGCTCGCCTTCTTCGTCGTCTCGATTCTCGCTGCGCTGTTCCAGTGGCTGGTGTTGCATGATCCCGACGTTTTCTCCCGTATCGTCGCTGCCCTGTTCGAGATGGCGGGCCTGTCAGTCGAGATCATGGTGCTGCTCTTTGGCACGCTGACTCTGTGGATGGGTTTTCTACGCATAGCGGAAGCCGCGGGCCTGGTGCAGGGCCTTGCGCGATTGCTCGCCCCGTTGTTTCATCGTTTGATGCCCGAAGTCCCTCCCGGACATCCTGCTCTAGGGCTGATCACCATGAATTTCGCGGCCAACGGCTTGGGGCTGGATAACGCCGCCACCCCCATCGGTCTGCGCGCCATGCACGCATTGCAAAGCCTGAACCCGGAACCCCGTACCGCGACGAACGCTCAAATCCTGTTCCTGGTTCTGAACGCATCCTCGCTCACTTTGTTGCCGGTCACCATCTTCATGTATCGGGCACAGCAAGGCGCGGCAGAGCCGGCGCTGGTGTTCTTGCCGATTCTTCTCGCGACCAGCGCCTCCACGCTGGCCGCTCTGTTGTCGGTGGCATTCATGCAGCGCCTGCGCCTGCACGACCCTGTGGTGCTTCTGTGGCTTGCCGCGTGCGCCCTGGGGATTGGTGGGCTGATGGCTCTGCTCGCCGGTATGGGTGCCGCCGCCATTAGTGCAACATCCAGCCTGCTTGGCAATCTGGTGCTGTCGTCCATCATTGTGCTGTTTCTAATCTGCGGCGCAATCAAGAAAGTTCCGGTTTATGAATCCTTTATAGAGGGAGCAAAGGACGGCTTTGATGTCTCAAAGAACCTGCTGCCCTATTTAGTCGCCATGTTGTGTGCCGTCGGCATGTTGCGAGCTTCCGGCGTGTTGGATATGGTGCTGTCCGGTATTCGCGAAGCGACCTTGTGGTTGGGGATGGACGCGCGGTTCGTGGACGCACTGCCAACGGCCTTGGTCAAGCCTTTCTCGGGAAGCGCCGCCCGAGCCATGCTGATAGAAACCATGCAGCATTTCGGTGTTGACAGCTTTCCCGCCCTTCTGGCCGCCACCATGCAAGGCAGCACGGAAACCACCTTCTATGTGGTGGCGGTTTACTTCGGGGCGGTCGGGATTCAAAGAGTACGACACACCATCGGGTGCGCCCTGCTGTCAGATCTGGCGGGCGTTATCGCCTCGATTGCGGTGTGCTACTGGTTCTTTGCGTAGGTCGTAATTACTTGAGCTTACCGGCTTCGACAAGTTGGTCGGACATCGCCATGAATTGCTCGGGCGACACCACCTCCGGGCGGTCTGTGGGCTCCACACCCAGTGCAGCCCAATCAATGTCGGCGGCCCAGTCAGCCAGCACACGGCGCAGCATCTTGCGACGTTGCGCGAACGCCTTGGTCACCAGCGCAGCAAACGCCTGTTCACTGCGGGGGCGGCGGCGATCGGCCGGCAAGGGAAGCATGCGCACTACCGAAGACATCACCTTGGGAGGGGGGTCGAAGGCGTCTGGAG
The DNA here is from genome assembly GCA_029265795.1 of Alcaligenaceae bacterium. Taxonomy (GTDB): domain Bacteria; phylum Pseudomonadota; class Gammaproteobacteria; order Burkholderiales; family Burkholderiaceae_B; genus Yanghanlia. The sequence goes on along the minus strand of JAJUGV010000024.1, from coordinate 5,077 downwards.
GCACATCGAACAGCTTCTGCATGTCATAGCGCACCTGCAACATAATGGACAGGCGACCATACTCGCCACTGCCCGGGGGTGCCACCATTCGCTCGATCACTTCGCGCTGCAGCATAAAGTGTTGATCCTGCACCGTATCTGCATACTGCGCTAGGTGGAAGAGTATCGGGCTTGAGATGTTGTAGGGCAGATTGCCGACAATGCGCAGTCGTTCGCCCAACGTAGAGAAATCTACTGTGAGGGCATCGGCTTCGATCACCCGCAGCCGTTCAGTGGGCCAGGCATTGCGCAAGCGAGCTGCCAGGTCTCGATCGAGTTCGACGACGGTCAGCCGCGAGACTGACTCCAACAAGGGTTGGGTCAGGGCCGACAGACCGGGCCCGATCTCAACCATGTTGTCATCGGCCCGTGGCCGGATGGCATGCACGATTTGGTCGATGACTCCTTCATCAACCAGAAAGTGCTGCCCGAAACGCTTACGTGCCTGGTGCGCCATAATCAGCGACGCCGCGCATCACGATTCGCTTCAGGATCCAGGCGATTCTCCACATACGCCTTACCGTAAAGCTCGTTAAGCCATTGATCGACCGCCGGCTCAATACGTCGTTGGAAGAGAATCTGTCGGGCCTGCATGCGCTGGTACTCTTCGCCCATATCCTGGTTGCGACGCTCAAGAACTTCGATAATGTGCCAGCCGAACGGCGACTTGAACGGTTCGCTAATCTCACCGGGTTGCAGACTGTCCATCACCTGTTCAAACGCAGGCACCGTCTGTCCCGGCGATACCCAGCCCAGATCGCCGCCCTGCGGAGCCGTCGCGTCGTCGGAATGAAGGCGTGCCAGTTCCTCGAAGGACTCACCGGTGCGCAAACGATCACGCAACAAATGCAGACGCTGCTCAGCTTGTTCATCGGAAGTGATCTGGTTGGTGCGCACCAGAATGTGACGGGCATGGGTCTGCGTCACAATCATGGGACCTTGGTCGAGTAGAGGCTGGCCTGCTACGGAGAAGTCCTGCTGGGCCGGAGCCTGAGCTGCGCGAGCTTCTTCACCCCAAGTCAACACCTTGAGGATATGAAAGCCCTGGCCGCTACGAAACACCCCGGACACCTCGCCCACTTGAAGGCCGCGTGTGGCTTCAATAAAGAGATCCGGCCAGCCTTCCACAGGTCGAACTCCTAACACCCCGCCTTCAAGTGCCTGTGGCCCATCAGAGGACGAGGCAGCAAGACCGGCGAAGTCTGCCCCCGCCCGTACCTGGGCAAGGAGCTGCTCCGCGCGCTCTTGTAAACGGGCGACTTCAGATGCGCTGGCTCGCTCAGGCACCGCCACCAGTATTTGAGCCAGCCCCAACACGCGCGGAGCCATCTGCGGCTGTGCAGCAGCGGCCGGCGCTCCGCCCGGACTCAGCGCCCTCAGACTACTGCCCTGATTGCGCAGAAATGCGTCCACTTCGGCATCACTGATGTTGATCGTGGAATCGACTTGACGCTGACGCAGCAGGTCGAAGCGCATTTCCAGCCGGACGCTTTCCAGATAGCGTTCCCAGGTCATGCCGGATTTCTGAATTGCCGCGCGTAGTTGATCGACGGAAATATTGTTGCGCTGGGCAATGGTTTCGATACCGCGCTGGAGTTGGTCATCGGTTATCCGGATTCCGAGCCGCTCCGCCTCTTGGCGCTGCAGCTCCTCAAGAATCATGCGTTGCAACACCTGCCGCTGCAGTATGCTGCGCTCAGGAACCGGTATGCCCTGCTCCTTGAGGTTCTTCTCGGCTTCGCCGACCTCGACGTTGACCTGCTTAAGCGTGATCACCTGTTTGTTCACCACCGCAGCAATACCGTCGACGAACTGCTGTGAGGACGGCGCCGCTTGGGGGGTTGGCTGAGCAGCTGCTGTGGCGGCTATGCTTAGGGATGCCGTGCTGGTGCCCAGCAATGACATCAGCAGTACGGCCAAACCGCGCCGGGCATTCACACTGCGCATTATTGATACCTCTCGAAGACGGTTTTCTCTGGTATGGGTGGATTGATTTCCTGGTATCCGGTGATCCGTTCGCTGATCATGCTCATGGGGTCGGAACCAATGCCGCCAAGGCCGGCCAATTCAAGCTGGAAGAACACAGCGGTGTTGGCCTCCTGGCGGGCGACAGCATAACGTTGCAAGACTACCCGGGCCGTCCAGCAGCACTCGCCCTTGTACTCCAACCCCAGTATGGATTGCGTGGAGCGGCTTTCCTTAATCGAATAATCATAGCGCCCCAGCGCATACCAATTCTTGCTGAGGGGCCATTGGCCGGCGATAGTTGCCAGCTCACGACCCTGATCTTCTTCTTCTCGCAATTGCAGATTCGGGTCGTAAACCTGGCGCGGATCACGCTGATAGCGGTACCACGCCGATAAACTGGCCAGACGTTTGGGCTCCCAACGTACCCCGGCGGTCATCCGGTTGCGGTCGCGAGAGTCGGGATTGAACTGCGCATCAAAGCGCACACTGAGTTTATCGGTAAGTGCGGCATTGGCACCGAAGAGATAATCGGATTTGGTTCGGGTCCGCCCCTGGTCTTCCGGCCAGAGCGTGACTCGCTGATCGCTGAAGTGAATACGCTGAGCGACGGACAACGACAGGCGCTCGAAGCCGGAGTCGGCATCCAACCAGCGAGAAGTCAGGCCGATAGTGAGCTGGTTGGCATCCGCAATGCGGTCCCAACCACCTGTGAATACGTTTTCGCTAAAGGCCTGGCTGAAACTGAAGTCGGCATAGGCAGTGTCGAAGACGGGGATATGGGATTGATCGCGGTACGGCACATACAGATAGTAGAGGCGCGGTTCCAATGTCTGAATCGCAGCATTACCAAACAGCGACGCATCACGCTCGAAGGTCATGCCCGAATCGACGGAGAAAATCGGTAGCGCACGTGACTGACTGTCATCGCGGCCGCGATACCTTGGGAGATCATCGCCGTACCAATCGACCTTGTATTGGCTCAGATGCAGGCCGACCTTGGGCGTGACATACCAACCTGCCCGAACGATCGGGTAAGCAATAGTGGTGTAGGACGTCAAACGATCGCCGTCAGGGGCAATTCGATGGTCGCGGTAGTAGTCAAACTTGGAAAGCGTACCCGAATAGAAGGGCATCGAAAAACGCGTCGCGTAATTTTCAGATACGACGTCGAAACCGCCCCAGTCATAACGGGCCGCCCGGACGTAGAGCTCGGGAAGCTTATCGTACTGAGGTGTAAGGTAATTCGCACTGCGATCCTGCAGTGTCTGGTATTTGTGGACCGATAATGTGCCCCCGATATAGGGGGAATTCCACCACGACAACGCCGCGGTACTCGGCAACCACGTGTTGGTTGCTTCATTCAGACCCAACGAAGAGAAGTCACGAAAGTAGTCGTCGTCAGATACCCGACGCACATCGAAACTGGCGTGCAGCCCACCCCCGAGAGCATGGCTGTGCTGCACACCGTAATACCAACGGTCGCGCCGGGCCTCACGGTCGTTGTGCAGGTAGGTGCCTTGGAGCGCACCTTCATAATTGGCACCCAGGTATCGAAACTCAGCACCCATCTGTACGCCACGCTTGGCCAAGATACGCGGGGTCAATGTCAAATCGTAGTTGGGCGCAAGATTAAAGTAATACGGCACCGAGAACTCAACCCCGCCCGCCGTGGATGTGCCATAGGTAGGCAGCAGAAAGCCCGACTTACGTTCCCGACGAATCGGGAAGCTCAGGTAGGGGGAATAGAGTATGGGCACGTTCTTGAAATACAGTGTGCCGTGCCGCGCGATACCTTCGTTGTCTTCAAAATGCAGGTCGACCTGCCGCGACTTGATATACCAGGCGGGATCTGGGCAAGGGCAACCGCTGTAGGTCACCTGGTTCAGCCGCATATGGTCTGAGCTGAAAATATTGGCGCTTTCCGCCTCACCCGCCCCTCCCGTGGCACCCAGCCAGAAATTGGGCTCCGAGATTTCGCCGGTTTCTGCGTCGACGTTGTAATCGAAGGCCGGTGCCTTCACGATGTTGGCATCGCGCATGATCAGGCCGTTGCCACGCACCCTCAGTTGACCGGTGGAGCGATGGTAATCGATACGATCGCCCTTCACTACCGAATCGATACGGCGTACTTCGGCATTGCCAGACAGCACAACTGTGCCTTCTGCATCGGAATGGATGTCGTCGGCAATAAGGAATGCCGACATCTGATCTTCTTCGAGGACGTGGGTCTGGAGCTTGGAGGAAATCAGTAGATCGTTGCTTGCCTGCACCTTAACCGCATCAGATTGCGGCGGAGCCGCCATTGCAGCCTGCCCGCAGCTAAATGCGATGAGTAGTGTCCCCCAGACCAAACGCACGAATGTTTCACCCTCGAAAACCGATTATATTTTGGCACCACCGCCCGATTGCAAGGAAAACACCTTCCTCTCTGAAATAGGGCCGACCCGGTATTATAGTGAGAGAATGCCGCAAATCATGGAATCCCCAACCTATTCTGAATCAGACCCGCGCCTTGTCGAGCTGCACAAATGGCTGGCCACCCTTCCCTCGGACCTCGGTCTATCGCCCGCCAGCCTGCGGCCGGCATCAAGCGACGCCAGCTTCCGACGGTATTTCCGTATCGATCAGGGCGCGCATACCGCCATCATCATGGACGCCCCGCCCGATCGCGAAGACTGTCGCCCTTTCCTGCATGTAGGCCGCCGCCTCGAAGAGAACGGCCTGCGGGTGCCTCACATCCTGGCGCAGAGCCTGCAACACGGTTTTTTGTTGATGACCGACCTGGGTACGCACACCTTTTACCAGACGCTTGTCGAAGGCGTCGATGAAGCAAAGCTGCAGAAGCTCTACCGTCCCGCGCTGAGCGCGCTGGTACGCATGCAACAGGCTGCGTGCGATGATCTTCCAGCTTACGACGCAGCTAGGCTGTTAGACGAGCTTTCGGTGTTCCGCGAATGGTATGTAGAAAAACATCACGGCGCCACACTAAGCAGTACCGATGAAAGTGCGCTGGCAGATGTGTTCGCTACCCTCACGGCTGATAATGCCGCCCAGCCCACCGTGCTGGTGC
>JAJUGV010000023.1 GCA_029265795.1 Alcaligenaceae bacterium | reverse complement strand
GAGCGCGCCTTCCGGTCAAAAACCCGCAGCGAGTGGCAAGCACTGCTCGAAGGCAAGGACGCCTGTTTCGCCCCGGTCATGACACTTTCCGAAGCGCCGACACACCCCCACACAGCACACCCCCATCCAAACCCTGTTGCAAAGCTGGAACTAGAAAGTGGGGTCTGACCCCACTTTCACACTTTCATCGGAATGCCGCAGTTGTGTCGTATTTGCCGCCGGTCTTGAAGTTTTCGACGTCCATTTCTGTGGTGCAGCGTGAGTTGCCGTAGAAGGCGATGCGCCCTTGATGCGACATCAGCACTGCGGCTTCGGTGGAGGAGTAGACGCTGGGAAATTCGTAGCAGGTGTAGCCCTGTGCGTTGCCGGATTTTTCGCGCGGGGGTTCGCCGATCTTCTCCAGCACCGGCACGATCTGATCACCCACATTGACGCCGTTAAGCGTGGCCTGGATGGCTCGTTGACGTTCATCCGCGCCGGTCGTGGTGGGGTTCAAGGCGCCTAATGCAGAGCGAGCCGCTGAGTAGCCGCCCTCGGCCATTTGCCCAGTCACCATAGGCGTGCATGCGCCCAACAGTCCCAGGGAGGCCAGCCCAACAGCGGTCAGCAGGCCGCCCATAATTCGGTTCATGCGCATGGAACCCTCCTTCCGTCGCAGTGGCACGCGGGAGCCACTGCCAGCAACTGCCGTTCCATCAGCAACGAAAACTGGGGTCTGACCCCACTTTAAGAAAAGTGGGGTCAGACCCCAGTTTAGCGTTTCGTGGTTTAGGGGGCTCCGTAGCCGCCGCCGCCGGAGGTTTGCATTAGGATGCGGTCGTTGGGTTGGAGGACGCGTTGTTCTGTGGGGTCGACGTCTACGCCGTTGATGGCCAGGCGGCCGCGTTTGGCGGGTTTGCCGCCGAACAGGCCCAGTGCGGGGGCTTTGAGCCGGGTCATCAGGAAGGAGGCGGTGACGTTCGAGGCTTCGGGTGTGATCTCGAATTCAAATGTGATGCCGTCGCCTCCCTTGTGGCGGCCCGCGCCCCCGCTGCCGCGGCGGATTTCGCGGCGGATGATGCGTATCGGTGCCAGCGCTTCCATCATTTCGACGGGGGTGTTACCCAGGTTGGCGGGGAAGGACAATGCGGAGAAGCCGTCCCGGGTCGCCGTTGCGCCCTGGCCGCCATTGACGAAGTTCACCACGTTGAAGTGACGATCCCCATAGCGGCCGAACATGGTGACCGAGGTGTTCGCGGAGCCGCCCGCCCATACGCGATCGGGAATCACGTCTGCCAGGGCTGAAAAAATGGCCGGTGTCAGCAGATGCCCGATGGCGCCGCGCCCACCGGAAGCCGCCGGATAGCGCGGGTTGAGCAGAGACCCCTCCGGGGCGTCCGTGGTAATGGGCAAAAAGCCGCCTTCGTTATTCGGTACATCGGGGCACAGCAGGGCCTTGATGGGGTAGGCGGAATAGGCGAACGCGTAGATGGGAACGACGTTGACCGCACGCGCCAGCTGCGGGCTGGTTCCGGTGTAGTCAATGTGGATACGATCACCCTCGATGGTCAGCGCGCAGTGGATGTCGATGGGTTCCTCGAAGCCGTCGTGCTGCACATGCGAGCGATAGGTTCCATCCGGCAGGGCGCGGATGGCATCGCGCATGGCTTCCTCGGAGCGGCGCCGCACCTCTGCGCCCAGCGCATTGAGGTCCACCGCTTCGAGCAGCGGTTTCAAACGCTCTGCCATCATGTGGCAGGCGCTGACCTGCGCCCAGATATCTCCCAGGCCTTGCTCCGGCACGCGTATGTTCTGGCGGATCATGCTAACCAGGGTTTCATTTACTTCCCCCGCCGACATTAGCTTCAGCATCGGAATCTGCAGGCCTTCTTCGTAGATATCGCGGTTGCTGTTGCTACGCAATCGCCCACCAATATCGGGCAAGTGGGACGTGATGGCAGAGAAGGCGACCAGCCGACCCTCGTGAAACAAGGGCATGACCGTGGTCACGTCATGAATATGGCCCGTGCCCATCCAGGGGTCGTTGGTAATGAGGACATCGCCTTCCTTCAGCGTTTCAGCAGGAAAGCGCTTCAGGAAGTGCTTGACCGTGGCGGGCAGGCTGCCGATGAAAGAAGGAATACTCATGGTTGACTGCGCCAGCGAGCGGCCTTGGGCGTCCGTCAGTACCACGGCGAAGTCGTTTGCGTCGCGTACCAGCGTCGAGAAGCAAGTGCGCACAAAGGTGGCGGACGCTTCATCGACAATGCTGATCAGGCGCTTCCAGTTGATCTCCAGTTCAATGGGATTGAACGTGGTCGCAGGCGCCCGGGCCGCCTGGGGCAGAGAGTGGGGTGCGTTCATTCGAATTCCTTGAGGGTGATGGATACGGTGAGGTCGGCCAGGATTTCCACATCCGCAGCCACGGGAACAACAATGGTCGATTCCCGTTCTTCCAGGATGAGCGGGCCCGTAAGCCGGGTACCGGCAGGCAGGGCGTAGCGCTCATAGACGTCGACTGTTCCGAATTGGCCCTTCAGGGGCAGGTAGATTTCGCGTTGCCCGCGATGCGCCTGGGTGTCGGAGCGCGACGTGCCCCACTGAAATCGCCGTGCGCTGGTGTGGGATTGCCCGGTCAAGCGCCAGGTCAGCACTTGGGGAAGGGCGCCCGGTACCAGATGCCCGGAAAGCGCAATGTATTGCGCCTCGAAGGCCTGCAGCATGCGTTCGTAGCCGCCGTCACGCAGGTCGCTGTACGGAATGCTGATGGGAACGTTGTCGCCCTGGCCGTAATAGCGCATTTCAGCGCCGATCAGCCATTCGATGTCCTGGGCCTTCGCCCCGGCTTCGCTCAGCTCTTGCATCGCCTCTTCCCGCAGCGAAGCCAGCCGCTCAGTCACCGCAGCCCAATCGACATCCGACAACAAGGTGGGCTGTGACCAGGAGCGGTCAGCACGGGCCGGCGCCGCCAGCATGCCCAGGCAGGAGCCGGCGCCGGCCGCGATCGTCGCCAGTACGCGCGGGATGCGCAATTTTCTGGCCACTTCCACCGCGTGCACGGGTCCCGCCCCACCGGTGGCAACCATAGTGAAGTCGCGCGGGTCATGGCCTTTTTCGGCGATATGGATCCGCGCCGCACTGGCCATGTTCTCGTTCACCATATCGTGCACACCCCAGGCCACTTCAGTGGGGCTCATGTTCAGCTGACCCGCCAGATTCTTCATGGCCTCTTCCATCAGGTCCAGGCGCAATGTCATTTTGCCGCCCAGGAAGTTGGCCGAATCCAGATAACCGAGCATCAGGTCAGCGTCGGTAATGGTGATATCTTTGCCTCCCAGCCCGTAGCAGGCGGGCCCGGGCACGGAACCCGCGGATTCGGGGCCGACGTTCAGCAGCCCCATACGGTTTACGTGGGCAATGGAGCCGCCACCCGCTCCAATCTCAATCAGATCCACACTGGGAATCAGAATCGGCAGGCCGGACCCGCGCTTGAAGCGATGCACTCGCGCGCATTCAAAGCTGTAGGCCACCGGCGCCTTGAAATCCGTGACGACACATGCCTTAGCCGTCGTGCCGCCCATGTCGAAGGCCAGCAGGCGATCCACCCCATGGTTGGCCGCGGTGTTGATAGCGGAAAGCACGCCCGCGGCCGGCCCGGATTCGAGCAAGAAGATGGGCGTCTGCGCGGCGGCGTCTGCAGCCGTGAACCCGCCGCTGGACACCATGATGCGCAGTGGGACATCCGGCTGCGCTTTATCGATGCGCGATTGCAGCTGGTTCAGGTAATCGGCCACCAGCGGCTTCACGTAGGCACTGGCCGCTACGGTGGAAGTGCGTTCGTACTCCTTGATTTCGCTGGCCAGTTCCGAAGAGATCGACACAGCGACATCGGGCAATTCCTTGGCCAGATACGCTGCGACCGCCCGCTCGTGCGCGTCATTGAGGTAAGAATGCAGGAAGGAGACCGCCACCGACTGCACGCCAAGCCGCTTGACTTCCCTTACCACTCGGTCGAGTTCCTCTTGTTCGAGCGGAGTCAGTACCTCGCCGCCGGCGCTGAGACGTTCGGCGACTTCGATACGCTTGTCTTCCTTGATAAGGGGTTCCGGCAGCTGAAGATCCAGGTCGTAAAGGTCGTAACGCCATTCGCGGCCGATATCCAGGGCGTCGCGCATGCCGGTTGTCGTCACCAGCGCAGTCGGTACGCCTTTCCGTTCGATCAGCGTGTTGGTTACGAGCGTGGTGCCGTGCACAACCTCTGCCAGTCGGGGCGCCTGATCTCCCAGCGTTTCCCCCACTTCGCGCAGCAGGTCGGAAATGACGGTTGATACCGCGGCACCCGGGTCGTCCGGGGTGGTGAGAGTCTTGCCCACCCAGATGCGGCCTTGATCGCCCATGACGGCGACACCATCCGTAAAAGTGCCCCCGATATCCACTGCGATGCGCAGGCTGGGATTGTTGTTGTCTCTGTATCCGATGTCCACTGAAAGACCTCTCATTGGTTGATCCGCTGTGCTCTTGCCGAGCCTTGCAAGGTTCATGGTAAAGAGCGGAGTTGATCAGAACAAATGAATAATTCGAATTGACTTATCGGCGCGGCCAATTTATTGTGACAAGACACGCTTCCTCAACGGAGAGACCACGTCATGCGCACCAACGTTTCCATTCGGCATCTGCGTAGTTTTGTCGCGGTCGCAAAAACCGGCTCGTTTACGCGAGCCGCAGAGCGGCTGTTCCTCACCCAGTCGACCCTCACCGCCACCATTCAGCAGTTGGAAGAAGACGTTGGCCTGACGCTCTTTGATCGCAACACCCGTAACGTGGCGCTCACCGATACCGCGGTGGGTTTTCTGGAAAAGGCCGAGCGTCTGCTGCAGGAATTCGACGCCATGATCGGTGACCTGCGGTCCATCTCGGAAAGTGCAGAAGGCCACCTGCGTATCGCTGCAGCGCCGTCCGTCCTCACCTGGTTGGTCGTGCCGGCCGCCGACCGCTTCGGGGCGTCCTTTCCCAATGTGACACTGTCTTTGCGGGAAGGGGGCTCGGCGGATATCGAACGGCGGGTCGTGAACGGCGAAGTGGATTTCGGGCTGTCCAGCCCCCAGAACGCCTATCGTGAACTGGAATATGCACCACTTCTTAAGGACCAGTATGGGGTCGTGTGCAGTGCCGATCACCCGCTGGCACAGTCCGTCGAGCCGCTGGACTGGGTCGACATTGCGCCCTACGAAAAGACGATGGTGGGGCTGGCTTCCGATACGCATATCGGCATCTTGCATCGGGAAACGCTGCAGCGATTTGGACTGGCGAGTTACAAAGAAGAAGTCTCCAGTTCGTCCTCGCTCTTCTCAGTGTTGTCGATGGGCCGGCGTTTTTCGATCGTGCCGGCACTCACTGCGAAGACGCACCAGTTAAGTGAGCTGGTCTTCCGCCCCCTCAACAATCCGGTCATTGAGCGCGATATCTGCTTCATCACCCGCAAACTACGCTCGCTGTCACCCAGCGCCGGGCGGCTACAGGAAGCGGTGCTGGCTATCCTGGGCGAACTTAAGGCCCCGCCGGGGGTTGCGGTCATCGGCGCGCAGGGCGCCGAAATGACCGGGGTGAGAAAACGCTCGACAAAAGCCTGAACCCTACTCGATGCGGATGTTCCGCTGGCGGATCAGCCGGCCCCATTTCTCGGATTCCTGATTCACATAGCTGCTGAAATCCTCCGGCGTGCCGGGGTTCATTTCGTAACCCAGATTACGCAATTTGGCAGCAGTTTCTGCGTCTTGAATAGAGCTGTTGATCAGCTCATTCAGCTGCCCCACGACCGCCACGGGCGTGCCTTTGGGAACAAACAGGCCGAAGGAAGTCTGCGAGGCAAAACCGCTAAGGCCCGCTTCGTCGATCGTTGGTACATTCGGCAGGCCCGGGGCGCGCTGAGTGCCGGAGCTGCCCAATGCGCGCACGTTTTTGCCTTCAATCAGTGGAACAACCGTGGTGACATCCACAAAGGCGGTATCGGTTTCATTACTGAGCACGGATTGCAGTGCCGGCGCGCCGCCCTTGTAAGGAACATGCGTCAGCTCAACGCCGGCCATGGACATCAGCAGCTCCATGGCGAGGTGGCTGGAGCCGCCTTTACCGGATGACGCGAAGTTCAGCTTGCCGGGGTTCTTGCGCGCGTAGTCAATGAATTCATCCAGCGAATTCACCGGCACGTTCGGGTGTACCACCAGAATCTGCTGGTTGCTGGCGATAAAACCGACCGCCTGCAAGTCCTTCACGTGGTTGTAGGGCAGATCGTCGTAAAGATAGGGCGCGATGCCGAAGGTGCTATTCGTACCCAAGAGCGTGGTGTAGCCGTCGCCCTTGGCACGTACCACGCTGTTAGTACCGATGGTGCCGGTGGCACCCGGCCGATTTTCCACAACGATGCTCTGGCCCGATTGCTTGGCCATTTGTTCGGCCACAATGCGGCCGAGTACGTCGGTCGAGCCGCCTACCGACCAGGGAACGACCAAGCGGATAGGTCGTTCGGGGAAATCGGCCGCGACGGCGGCGCCGTTCAGACAGAAAAGTGAAAGAAGTATTGCCAGCGGAGTCCGGCACAAGTGCCGAGCGATGAATGCAACCATGGGTGTAAAGCTCCTTTGGACAGCTGAAGAACCGTTAAAGCCGAAACGGCGGCCAATCAGTCGAGCGTGATCCCAACGTCGTCGACCACTTTCTTCCACTTGGCAGATTCTGAACGCATCATGGCAGCCAGTTTTTCTGCCGGCCCGCCCACGACTTCAAATCCCATTTGCTCCAGGCGGGCGCGCGTATCCGCGTCTTCCAGTGCCTGGTTGAACGCCTTGTTCAGTGTGTCCAGCACATCCTGCGGTGTACCAGCCGGCGCCATGAAAGCGTACCAGCCGATCAGCTCATATCCCGGCACGCCGGCTTCCGAGACGGTAGGAATGTCGGGGTAGGCGGGCAGACGTTCGGCCGTCGTGACGCCCAGTGCGCGCAGTTTGCCGGACTTCACCAGTGGCATGGATTCCGGCAGAATGGCCAGCATGTAGTCGGTTTGACCGCTTGCCAGATCCACCAGCGCAGGCGCCCCGCCCTTGTAAGGGATATGCCGGGCGTTCGTGCCGGTCATTTGCTTGAAGAGCTCACCGCCCAGGTGAGCCGGCGTCCCATTGCTGGAGGAGGCATAGTTGATGGTGTCGCCTTTCTCTTTCAGCAGCGCGGTCAGTTCCTCGACATTTTTTACGTCTAGCGAAGGCCCGACGACCAGCAGGCTGGGCAGCATCGTGGCCAGCACGATCGGAGCAAAATCCTTCTGCGGGTTATAGGGCAGCTTTTCCTTGTACAAGTGCTCATTCACTGACAAGGCCGTCGATGTGCCCAGAAACAAGGTATAGCCATCGGGTGTCGATTGGGCGACGTGACCGGCGCCGATGTTGCCACTGGCGCCGGCCCGGTTTTCCACCACGACGGGTTGCTTGAAGATGTCGCTCAGCTTCTGCCCGACGGTACGCGCAAGGGCGTCGGTGGACCCGCCGGCAGGGTAAGGTACAACGATGTGAACCGGCTTCTCCGGGTAAGCGGCTTGGGCGGCGCCGGCCATAATCGATAAAGGCAGGGCAACCGCACACACTAGATGTTTCGTTAGCTTTTTCATGGTGTCTCCTCGTGGTTTAGGCAGGCCTTCCTGCTTTGTTCTTATTTCAGTGGGAAGTTGTGGTGTAGGCTTGCAATTGATCCGCCCCGCTAAGTTCGGGGCGACGTTTGGCAGGGTCACCGAAACCGCCCCCGCCCGGCGTGCGCAGGGTGACTTCGTCTCCCGGCTGAAGCACATGCGGCACTCGACTGTTAATGGGTGAGCCGTTGATCAGCACGGCGCCCAGATCGCCCTCGCGGCCTTCGCCCAACCCAGGCGCGGCCACTTTCAGCCGTTCCGTCAGAAACACAATCGACATCGGCGAGTCGTGGGTACTGACAAAACTGATCTCCTGGCCCAGGCCGCCCCGAAATTCGCCGGCGCCCCCGGAATTTGGGCGCAGTGCCTTGTGCTGGAAGAAAAGGGGCGCCTCGCGTTCCGCGATCTCGATGGGTGTCGAAGAAATATTGCTGGGCCACGACATGGCGGATTCCCCGTCCTTGACTGCCGTCGCACCCATGCCGCCGTTATAGAAGAGGACGGTGGCAAAGGGTTTGCCGTTGCGCACCCCGCTCAGGTTGGCGATCCACAGGGGCGAACCTACGCCGGCCATGACCTTGGAAGGAAGAACGGGATACAGGGCGGAGAAAATGGTTGTGGGCACATAATGCCCGGTGCAGGCGCGCCCGCCCACCGGTGCCGGAATGGTGGGGTTAAGTATGGAGCCTTCCGGGGCGACCACCTTGATGGGGCGGAACAGGCCGTCGTTGTTGGGCAGGTCCGGTAGCAACAGACATTTAATGGCATAGCACGTCATGGCGCGGGTATAGGCCAGTACGCAATTGATGGCGCGCGGCTGCTGCGGTGAACTGCCTGTGAAGTCACACGTCACCTCCCCGCCCCGAACAGTGACGTTCACCACGTATCGAAAGCGTTCGTCGAAGCCGTCCGTCTGCATTTCGTACTGGTAATCGCCATCGGGAATCGTCTGAATGGCGGCCCGCATGGCCGCTTCACTGCGGGTGAACAAGGCGTCGGCGAGCGCATCCACCCCTTCCAGCCGGTATTCCGCCAGAATCCCTTCCAGACGGTCCGATATCAGCTCCAGCGCGCCCACCTGTGTCCAGATATCCCCCGTTGTCTGTTCCGGCGTCCGAACATTGGTGCGTAGTAGCTGCAGCAGCGTTTCGTCCGGCTTTCCCTGTGTAAGAAAGCGCATCAGGGGAATATGGAAGCCTTCCTCATACAGTTCGCGGGCGTCGACCGAGCGAATCTTGCCGCCGATATCCGGCACGTGGGCGGCGGTGGCGGCGAAGGCGACCAGCCGGCCTTCGTGGAAGATCGGCTTCACCAGGCTGACGTCGTTCAGGTGGCCCGTACCGATCCAGGGGTTGTTGGTAATGAACACATCGCCCGGGCGCATGTCCTGCTTACTGAAGCGCTTCAGCGTTTCGCGAACCGTGGCGGGCAGGGTGCCGATAAATGACGGAATACTGCCGCTGTTTTCTGCCAGGGCCCGACCGTTTGAATCGGTAATGACCACAGCAAAGTCATTTGCTTCAGTGGATAGCGTGGAAAACGAAGTTCTGACGATCAGCTTCGCCGCTTCGTTGGCGACGGAGCGCACCCGCGTCCAGAAGACCTCCAGGAAGATGGGGTCTTGTGCGAGCTCCACGTCGTTTCTACTTACGGCCGTGTCCATGTGCTTATTCCTCAATCGTGATAATCAGATTGCCGCTTGCCAGCTGCTCGACGCTTCCCTTGGGCCCCACCACCAGCGTAGAGCTGGCGTCTTCAATCAGCATGGGACCGGGAGCCTTAAAGCCGGTGGGAATGTCGGCGCGTTCGTAGATGGGCGTCTCGATCTCCTTGCCGGCTTCCACGAAATACACCCGCCGGTGGGCCTTGGGCGCGGGATGGGTGCTGCTGCTCAAGGTGTCGTGACGCAAAGGCTGCCGCGGCGGGGCTTCCGCCGTCACACGCAGGTTGATTAATTCAATTGGAATGTCGGGCGGGGTGCGGCCGAACTTCTGCCGATAGCCCGACTCGAAGGCCTCGATCAGGCGGGCACGAATGACGGCTTCGTCTTCTTTTTCATTGTCGTAGGGGCCATCGGGCAGCCGGACGGTGAGATTAAAGCCTTGCCCCACGAAGCGCCCATCGGCGTAGCGATGCAGCGCAATGGGGCCAAAGGCGGCATCCAGGGCGTGCAGCGGTTTGGCGGCCGCCCCTTCCAGCTCGCGGAAAACCGATTCGATGGCAGCCAGACCGTCTGTGGCGGGCCGGATTTTCACCGTGCGAGAGCGGTCGGCGCGTGCAGGGGCGACCAGCAGACCGTAGGCGGAAGCCACCCCGGCCGAAGGCGGGCAGATGATCTTGCGAATGCCGATCTTCTGCGCGACATAATAGGAATGCAAGGGGCCGCCACCGCCCGTGCACAAAAGCACAAAATCGTGCGGGTCACGGCCCCTCTCGGCAACGTGAACCCGGGCAGCGCCCGCCATATTTTCGGCCACAATGTCGTGTATGCCCCAGGCAACGCTCTGTATCGGCCGATCGACTTCCTTGCCGACATCGCCCAACGCATCGACCGACAGCGAGGTGTCAATTTCCAATGTGCCGCCGGCGAAGTAATCCGGGTTGAGATAACCCAGAACCAGGTTGGCGTCCGTCACGGTGGCATCGTCGCCGCCCCGGTCATAACAGGCCGGGCCGGGCTCGGAGCCGGCGCTCTGGGGGCCGACCTTCAGCAAACCAAGCGGGTCAATGTGCGCGATGCTGCCCCCGCCGGCTCCGATTTCGATGAGATCAATGGTGGTTAGATGCAGGGGCAGGCCGCTGCCTTCGGCGAAGCGTTTCTGCCGGGCGGCCTCAAAATGGTGCGCGATAGACGGCTGACCGTTCTCCACTAGGCAGAGCTTGGCCGTGGTGCCGCCCATATCGAAGGCCAGCAGACTGTCTTCGCCGTCGCGCATGCTCAGATGTGCGGCCGCGATGGCGCCGGCGGCGGGGCCCGACTCCAGCAGCTCAATCGGGTGCTCCGCCGCTTCATGAATATGGGTGAGGCCCCCGTTGGACAACATCATCAGCACATCAACACCGATGCCCAGCTCCTGCATCCGGCGCTGCAGCTCATGCAGATAGCGTGATGCCAGCGGCTTGATGTAGGCGTTGGCTACCGTCGTGGAGATGCGTTCGTATTCCCGCACCACCGGGGCGATTTCACTGGATAGCGTGATGGAAAGTTGCGGGAACGCCCGGGTAACGATATCGCGGATTTCTTGCTCGTGCGCCGGGTTCACATAAGAATGCAGCAGGCAGATTGCCAAGGACTCAATGCCTGCATCCACCAGGCGCCGCGTCTGTTCGATGACTTCTTCGGCGTCGACGGCCTGCTTCACCGTGCCGTCGGCCAGCATGCGGGCGCTGATTTCTCCGCGCAGGCGGCGCTCCACCAGGGCGGCGGCCTTCTCGATGTTCAGGTCATACAGGTCGTATTTGCGTTCGTGCCCGATTTCCAGAACATCTTTGAACCCTTCGTTTACCAGCAGCCCGGTCGAGCAGCCGCGACGTTCGATCAGTGCATTGGTGAAGAGCGTGGTGGCGTGCACCACCTTGCCTACGGATGAGGGATCGATGGAGAACTCTTCAAGGATCTTCTTCGCCCCGCCGATCACGCCCAGGGTGGGATCCTGGTGGGTCGTCAGCACCTTGGTGCTGTGCATACTGCCCGTTTCATGATTGGCGGCGACAACGTCGGTGAACGTCCCACCGATGTCTATACCGATTGCCCAGCTCTTCACGCTGCATCTCCCCGAGTGGTTGTTCTACGCAAACCATTCTAGGGACCGATGTTTTTCCGAACAAACAATAAATATCGATAGATTGTTCGGAATATCAAATTAGTTAGATTGATTGCTAAAACCAAATAATCGAGCGGAAATAATCATTTGAACTGGAGATCGGGCGACCCCTAGAATGAATTCACGCACAAGGCGCGACGGTGCCTGACAGACAAAAAAGGGGGAGACGACATGGATTTTCTCGCTGAACGCATCAAACGGATTAAACCTTCGCCCAGTTCCATGGCCGGTCAGCGGGCGCGGGAGCTGCGGGCAATGGGGCGCGATATTGTCGGCCTGACATCGGGGGAACCCGACTTCGACACGCCGGAAAATATTGTTCAGGCAGCGGTAAAAGCCATGGCGGGGTCGCAGACGAAATACACCGATGTCGGCGGCACACCGGCCCTGAAGCAAGCCATACAGGCCAAGTTCAAGCGCGAGAATGAGCTCGAATTCGACACCAGCGAAATCATCGTGGGGACCGGCGGTAAGCAGGTCATTTACAACGCGCTGATGAGCAGCGTGGAAGCGGGAACCGAAGTCATCGTACCCGCACCCTACTGGGTGTCGTACCCCGACATCGTACTGCTGGCGGGCGGAACCCCCGTGATCGTGCCCTGTTCCGTTGAGCACGGCTTCAAGCTACAGCCTTCTGATCTGGAGCGCGCTATTACGCCCAATACGCGGTGGCTGGTGCTTAACGCCCCCAACAACCCTAGTGGTGCGGTGTACACGCGTGAAGAGCTGTTGGAGCTTGCCCAGGTGTTGGAGCGTCATCCCCATGTCTGGGTGCTGACTGACGATATGTACGAGCACCTTATATACGATGACCGCCGTTTCTACACCATGGCCCAGGTCGCACCCAGCCTCAAAGATCGTACGCTGACGGTGAACGGCGTCTCTAAGGCCTACGCCATGACGGGCTGGCGCATCGGCTACGGCGCAGCACCGGCGGGGCTGATCAAGGCGATGACCAAGCTGCAGTCGCAATCCACCTCGAATCCCTCATCCATCAGCCAGGCCGCCGCCGTGGAGGCGCTCAACGGCCCACAGCACTTCATCGCCGAACGCTGCGCTATTTTTCAATCACGCCGGGACTCGCTGGTGGCCGCCCTGAATCAGATTCCCGGCATCCAGTGTCACGTGCCGGAAGGCGCGTTCTATGTCTTCCCGTCTTGTGAGCAATTGCTGGGCAAAACGACGCCGGCGGGCAAGGTCCTGAAGACGGACGAAGATTTCGTGCTGTACCTGCTGGACGAAGTGAATCTTGCCGTCCTGCAGGGCGCAGCCTACGGGACATCGCCGTACTTCCGGATTTCATTTGCGGCTAGCACCGACTTGCTGGAGCTGGGTGTAGCGCGCATTACTGAAGCGGTCGGCCGGCTCTCGTAATCTCGTAAGCGGCGCGGCCTACACCTCGGCCGTAGGCGTGCTGGAGATCTTTCGAATCTCTTCGCGGCGCCGCAACCACCAGGCGTAATCAGGGGGCAGGAAGTTCAGATAATCTTCCATGCCCAGCTCGCGCCCTGCGCGGATGGGCCAGTTCGGGTCCACCATCAGCTCTCGGGCAAGTGCAATCAAATCAGCCTGGCCATTTTGCAAGATGGCCTCCGCGTGGGCAGGCTCGGTAATCAGGCCCACAGCGCAGGTGGCGAGCTTGGCCTCGCGCTTGACGCGCTCAGCGTAGGGCACCTGATAGCCCGGCACCCGCGGAACGATGGCCATGTTCAGCGGGCCGTTGATGCCGCCCGACGAGCAGGTCACGACGTCGATGCCGCGCTCTTGCAGCGCCGCGGCCAGCTGCACGGTATCGTCCATATTCCAGGCACCCCCGTCGCCGTCGATGGCCGATACCCGGAAGAACACCGGCTTATCAGCCGGCCAGACCTCGCGAATTTCTTCCGCTATGCGTAAAGCCAGACGCATGCGGTTCTCTAGTGACCCGCCCCAACGGTCGGTTCGCAGGTTCGCCAGCGGCGACAAGAACTGATGAATTAAATAGCCGTGTGCCCCGTGGATTTCACAGATGTCGAATCCGGCAACCAGGCTGCGTTGTGCAGCCGTGCGCCATGACTGAATCACCACCTCCAGCTCGGCTTCATCCATGGCGATGGGTGTCAGCGCCCCCGGCTTGGCCGGCAATTCGCTGGCGGAAACGCCACGCCAGGGAGGCATGCCCGCTGCGCTGTCTTCGGGTGTCAACGGCTTAAAGTTCGTCCAAGGTGGCCCGCAGGAGGCTTTGCGGCCGGCATGTCCCAGCTGAATGGCGGGCACCGCGCCGGCTTCGCGAATGAAATCGGTGATTCGCCGATAGGCCGGCACGTGCCTATCGGCATAGATGCCTGCGCAACCATAAGTCTTGCGGCCGCGCTCTTCCACCGCAGTCTCTTCGGTAAATACTATTCCCGCGCCGCCCAGCGCGAATTTGCCCAGATGCACCAAATGCCAGTCGGTGGGCCCGCCCTCGACCGAAGAATACTGGCACATCGGTGACACCACGACCCGGTTGCGTATGGTCAGCCCCCGCAGCGTGATGGGCGAAAGCAATAAAGGTCTTTGCGCGCTGGACGCAGAGGGCTTGGGTGCAAACTGCCGCATTGGCGGATTCCTCCTGGGCAATTCTTGAATTGAATCGTCTGTCTCGACTATGGCTTAGCGGCCCGCAGAAGACAAATGAAAAATAGGAATCCGTTTATTGATAAAGGCGAAAAGTGCAGCTACTGGGATCCGGTCAGTATGTCCTCCACTACTGCGCTCATCAATGCGGCAAGACCCTGCTCCGGGCCCGGTTTACGCACCGCGCAGTAGACCCGCTCGGTCAAGGCCGGCCGCACCTCTAGCGGTTTTAGCCGGCCCGCTTCTATCTCGGCGCGGCAGTAGGCAAGGGGCAGGGGAACGACCCCAAAGCCCGCAATGGCCAGGCTCTTTACACCCGCCAGGCTATTGCACGAAATGATGCGCGGCAAGGCGGTGTGGTTATCTTCAAACCAGCGTCGCACGCTGGTATCCAGCGCCGAGTTGCGCGGCTGAAGAATCAGCGAATAGTTTCGTAACTGCTCGGGGTCCAGCACATTCACGCCTTGGACCAGAGCAGGGGCGCCCACCCACACATTAGAGCTGACGAATAGCGGTCGAGTAACCAATTCCGGCGAGACAGCGGATTTGGGCACGATGACAACGTCAAGTTCATTAGCGGATAGATCCCGCACCAGATCGAAGGACAGGCCGATACGTGGTTCTAAATCGACCCGATCGTAGCGTTGTCGTACCCCCTCAAGTAATTGCGTCAACCATCCGGACGCAATGAATTCCGTCATGCCGAGGCGAAAGCGGCGGCCTTCGAAACGCGGTGTGCGAGAGATATCCATCAGCGCGTCGCGCTGAGCCAGCAATTGTTGCGTCATGGCGAGTACAACTTCGCCCGTACCCGTGAGTGAAAGCGCACGACCGCTGCGGTCGAACACGGCGACACCAAGAGTGCGTTCCAGTTCCTGCAACCTCTTGGAAAGGGCTGATTCAGTCGTAAAAAGCTTTTCCGCCGCGCCGGCAATACTTCCCGTTGCGACCCATTGCTGAAGCGCTTCCAGTTGTTTGAATGTCAGCATAATGAATGAAAAAAAGGAAAGTATCTATCCAATTTAATTCGTTTGTTTTCCGGTATTAAACATGAGAGTATGTTTTTCACGCTCACGGGGCAATCCTTATTTCGTCAGCACCGTGTGATTCTCGGAGGTGTTCCTTGATTGATTCTGAATCTGCAAGCAAGACGTTCCTGCCCCACCTGACGACCCACGAAGTGTCGGACGCTGCACGTCGGGGCGCAGTGCTGTTGTTGCCTCTTGGCACGGTAGAAAGTAATGGCCCCCATCAGCTGCTGGGCTGTGACTACCTAGTATCTGAGCGCCTGGCCGAGGAAGTTGCACGGCGCGGCGCGGGTCTGCGCATGCCCACGCTGCCTTATGGAGTGTCGGAGTTGCATGAGGGCATGCCAGGCACCTTCGGTTTGTCGGAAAGCCTATTCTCCAGTCTTTTGCGAGAAGTGCTTGAAGAAGCGGCGCGCAACGGTTTCCGTCATGCGCTGCTTTTCAATTGTCACCGGCATAATCACCAACCCATCGAGATATTGGCACGTGCGCTCAGGCGTGAAGGCCGTATTGGTGTTGCTGTCATTGATCCGCTGGAAGTGGCCCGAGACCTGGCTCGCGAAGAATTCGCGGGAGATACGCCGGCGGCTATCGGGCATGGTGGTGAGCCACTGGCATCACTGATGTGCCATCTCTACCCGAGTGATGTGCGCCTTGACCAGGCCGCTCCCGGTGAGTTGGCGGAATTCCATGGTCTGAAAGCGCTGAATTCAACTCGCTTCCGCTTTCAGGGAAGCAAGGTGGGGTTATTTCCTTATGCCGAAGAGGTGAATGCCAGCGGCGCCTGGGCCGATCTTTCGAATACGAGCGCCCAACGCGGCAAAGTCGCCTTCGAGCGCTTATGTAATTTCACTGTGGACTTTGCCACTCAATTCGCCCGGATGCCTCTGTTGGGGTGAACGAAGCAATAACGGGTACCGAATGTCGGAAGGAGACAGAGATGATTAAGAATATTGGCAAGCTGAATAAATTCATGGGAGCAGTGGCGGCGGCGTTGTGCGTTGTCGCGACAGCACCCGCCGTGGCGCAATACCCCGAACAGCCGGTACGCATCATTGTGCCATTTGCTCCCGGAGGAAATATCGATGCGGCGGCGCGCATGCTGTCGACATATCTTGCCGAAAAATTGGGGCAGCCCTTCATCGTGGAAAACCGCTCCGGCGCCGGGGGCAGTATTGGCGCTCAGGCAGTGGCGCAATCGCGTCCAGACGGCTATGTCGTACTTTCCGGCTCCAACGGGATGCTGGCGGTGAACCCAGCCGTAAACCCATCACTGCCATACGACCCGGTCAAGAGCTTCGCGCCGGTAGCTTTTATTTCGCAAGTTCCTTTAGCGCTCACGGTGCACGGCAAGTTGCCCGTCAAGGATCTCGCTTCGCTGAAGGAATACGCTCGCTCCAGCGGCACCCCCATTAATATCGGCAGCTCCGGTGCCGGCGGTGCCCAGCATCTGGCTATCGTGGAGTTTGCGGAACAGGCGGGCATCCCCTACACCCATGTACCGTATCGTGGCGGTAGCGCGATCATGCCTGATTTGATGGGTGGCACGATCGATGCGGCCCTGAACGAACTTCCTAACGTTTTGTCGGCCCATCGTGAGGGGCAGGTGCGAGTGATTGCGGTGGCAGCTCACGAGCGCTCCCCCTTGTTGCCGGATGTTCCCACATTGAAGGAAGCCGGGCTGGACGGGTTCGTCGCGTATAGCTCGAATGGCTGGCTGGTACCTGCCGGAACGCCGGAAGACGTGATGCAGAAGCTGGGCGATGCTCTGAGCGCAGCGCTGGACGAGCCGGAAATCCGCAGCAAGATGGAAGGTATGGGACTGGTCATCGCCACGCCCGAAGAACGCTCGTCCCAGGCCTACAGCGATCGCCTGCAGCGTGAGCTCGCTCAAGCCCGTAGTACAGCCGAGCGGCACGGCATTCGTGTCGCGCAATAACCCTTTCTCTAGAAAAAAGCAGACACCGTCATGCAAGTAACGAGCTCCAAGCCCCGGGTCGTGTTGATCGGCACGGGGGGGACCATGTCCTCCCTGGGCACCTCATCGTTGGATCTGATGGATTATCCCGAGTACGGCACCAAGATTTCGCCCGAGGAAATCCTCGGACGTGTGCCCGAAGTCAAGCAAATTGCCAACGTAGAGACCGTGCCATTTCGTTCGGTCGGCAGCACGGCACTTACGCCGGCCGACTGGTTCGCGCTGCGCACGCGAATTCGCGAGCTGGCAGATGACCAGCCCGATCTCGCCGGCATCGTTATCGTGCATGGTACGGCGACCCTGGAAGAGACCGCCTTCTTTCTTGATCTGACGCTGAATGTTTCGCCGGTGATCGTGCTGGTGGGTGCGCAACGACCCATCAGCGCTGTGGGTTCGGATGCCGCGATGAACCTCGTCGGGGCGATGCGCGTGGCGGCCGATCCTGCATCCCGGGGCCGCGGAGTGCTGGTCGTGCTCAACGACGAGATCCATGCGGCGCGAGATGTGGTAAAGACCGCGACACTGCGCCTGCAGACCTTTCGCTCGGCGGATTTCGGAGTGTTAGGCGTTGTGGATCCTGACGGGGTGCATTACTACCGCCGGGTGGACAGGCCGCAGATTCCGCATAGCGTGTTCTGCGAGTTGGCCGACGATACTGCCGTGCCCAGAGTGGATGTCCTGTATTCCTATGCGGGAGCGGATGAAACCTTTATCGATGCGGCACTGGATAAAGGGGCTCGCGGCCTTGTATCGGCCGGACTCGCTCCCGGCATCCCCGCCAAGGCGGAACAAGCGGCATTGCTGGCGGCGGTGAGGCAGGGCATCCCGGTGGTGCAATGCAGCCGGTCAGCTAGCGGGCGTGTGGCGGCCCGCCGCTATCTGCGGGAAACCGGCTTTATTCCGGGCGGCGATTTTAGCCCACAGAAAGCCCGCATATTACTCGCGTTGGGGCTGGCTGCGGGTGTCGGGCATGAAGGATTGCCCGAACTCTTCATCCAGTGTTGAGCGCCCCCTAGTTCAGCCTGCGTGCTTCCTGAGTGCGGCGCATATACGCGCTGCAGCTTAATAATCGCGTGCTATTATATAGCGCACAATATAATAGCTCGCTAGCTTATGAACCCCAACCTTCTCTCCAGCGGCCATGAAGTCGAAAGACAGCTCTCCTTCGCACTCTACAGTGCGGCGGGCAGGGTGGCGCGCTTGCACAAGCCGCTTCTGGCACCGCTGGGTCTGACGTTTCCCCAGTATCTGGTGATGTTGGAGCTGTTTGCGGGAACCCCGCGCACGGTCGGCGATCTGGGTGGCAAGTTGGGCATGGATACCGGCACCATCACCCCGCTTTTGAAACGCATGGAAGCCGCGGGCATGGTGACCCGTGCGCGCGACCCAGCCGATGAGCGCCGTGTCCTGATTGATCTCACGGAGCATGCAGAGACTTTGCGCCACGAAGTCTGGAACGTCGCTGCTCAGGTCGCCGCCGCTTGTCAGCTCAGCCAGGAAAGCTTGGCGCAGTTGCGCGACAGCCTGAACCAGTTAGCACGCTACGGTCCAGAGTCGGCCGCGGAGTAAGGCGGGCACCCACTCTTTAAGGAAGTTGCATATTGTTTCGGGTGACAAGCTGGCGGAGCTGTCGCGCATATTGCACGAGAAAGAAAACGCGCAGGAGTATTCGCCCGATTTCACGTTCTCGCTTGAGGACTACTACGGCCCTTATTCGGAACGTCAGAAGGCGCAGGGCAAACTGTATTACGAAGGCCTCGGTATCGCGCGCGATGACGAAGAAGGCCGCCGGCGCGTGCTTGGCTACAACCACTCATTCTTTAACGCCCCTCATGCCGCGCTGTTGTTCATGCCGTCGTTCGGCGACAACGTACGCGTGGCGGGCGACATCGGCATGTACGGGCAGACGTTTCTGCTGTCGCTTGCCGCCCGCGGGTTGGGCGGCGTACCGCAGACGCTATTGGGCTTGTTCAGTGGAGCGATTCGCGAGTTCCTGAACATTCCGGACGAATACAAAATGCTGTTCGGCATTTCTTTCGGCTTCCCGGATGAACAGGCCCCCGCAAACCGTATCAAGACCGACCGCGCTCCGATATCCCAGAGCGTGACCTTTCATTCCTGATGCATTACAGCCCGTAGGTCTCGTAATCCAGGCGGTCGTAAAGCTGTTCTCGAATCAGTGCAGCCAGGGCCGCCTTATCGGTACGATCTACGTTCTTTAGCAGATCCTTCCACTTTTGCTCGGCTTCCAGGTATTGCTCGATGATGGCCGTAGGGTCTTGGACCTTACGGCTTTCCATCGATTGTTTAGGCAGACTGGCGACAAACTCATCCTGAAACTTGCTGACAGCATCCTGAAGGGCGCTGCTTGGCTGGTGCAGTGTGACACCGTTAGCTTTGGCTTCTTCCAGGGCGTCTTTCGCTTCCTTGTCCCACTCCACTTGCAGCTCGGCAATGGCATAGGCCAGTTCGGACATCAGCGTCTTGCGTTCTTCCGGGCTGCGCTCTTTCCAAAATTTTTGCTGGAAGAATTCGCCGCCGGAGGTATGCGTTCCCACTGACACAAGTGTGACGTGCTTGGCCACTTCCTGCAGCTTGAAGCTGGTGGTCAGGAAGCTGGCGTCGCCCAGCGCGCAGTCGATATTGCCGCGCTGCAGACCGGTATAGATTTCGGTGGCCGGCACGCTGACCGGTACGGCGTCCATGGTTTGCGTCCATTGGATCTGAGCCGTACTGCCGGTGCGGATACGCTTGGATTTCAGGGCGTCCGGCGTAGTGACTTCGTTGCGACAGATGACGTAGTAATTCGTCATCGAGTAGCTGGAACCGAAGACGACCTTGTTGTCCTTGTATTCCTTTTGCAGCAGCTCATTGGTGAGTTTGACTTCCGTCACGGCGATGGCGGCGGCAAGCGGGTCGTCGGCGACAAAGGCCAGGTCGTTCAACACGTTGTCGTAGCGCAGATCGGCCGGTACATAGGCGCCGGTCACGTGGCCATACTGCGCCACGCCGTTCGTAATGCCCGACAATGCAGTACGGGCCGGCAGCAGCACGCCGCCGGAATGCACGTCGAATTTCACGCCATTGCCGGTTTGTTCGGCCACCCGTTTGGCATACGCGTGCAGCTTGAATTTGGTGATACCGTGCGTTTCGCCGTATGGGGTCGATGCGGTGAACGTCGCCGCAGAAGCCATGCCGGACATCGTCAGCAGGGCCATTACCACTGAGAACTTCTTCATTTCTTCCTCTCCTCACTCATTTAAAAATTTTGATGCGCACCACATTGCCTACTGCATGAACTCCGGCAGCCACAGTGAAAGAATTGGGAACGCGATCAATACCAGCAACATCAGTACGTCCATCAGAATGAACCAACTGACTCCTTTGAAGATCTCGTTCAGGTCGACGAGATCCCCCAGCGAGCTCTTGATGACATAGACGTTCAGTCCAACCGGGGGCGTAATCAGGCCGATTTCCAACAGTTTGATCATGATGATTCCGAACCAGATCAGGTTCACATCCAGGCCGATCAGCACGGGCGAAATAATGGGAATCGTCAGCAGCAGAATGGAAATGGCATCGATGAACATGCCCAGGATGATGATGAACACCGAGATCATCAGAATGACGGCAATCGGCCCATCGACAGCATTCATCAGGAACGAGCCAAGTACGCTGGGCAGCGTGCTTAGAGACATGAAGGCGGCAAACATGCTGGCCCCGATGGCCACAATGAAAATGGTGCATGTGCCCACCGCCGTCTCAACCAAGGCCTTGATGACGCTCGGCCAGGTAAGCGAGCGACGAAATGCAGCGATAACTGCTGCCAGAGCCGCCCCCACAGCTCCCGCTTCGGTCGGTGTAAACACCCCCGCGAAAATGCCCGCCAACACGCTAAGAATCAGAACGGGCAGCGGCCAGATATCCCGAAAGGCTTCGCGTTTTTCTTCAGCGCTATAGGTCGCCGTGCTTAACGGAGCGATGGCCGGGTTGAGTTTCGCTCGCACGGTGATCATCAGAATGTAGGCCAGTGCGGAAAGAATCCCCGGTATCACGCCCGCAATGAACAGCGCACCAATCGATGTATCCGTGAAAATACCGAAGAGAATCATCAGCACACTGGGGGGAATCAGAGCTCCGAGAGTTCCTGCTGCTGCGACCGAACCGGTGGCCAGGCCCGGGTTGTAGCGCGCCTTCAGCATCTCCGGTACGGCAATCTTGGCAAAGGCCGCTGCGGTCGCCACACTCGAACCCGAAGCCGAAGCGAACAGCGCCGAGGACACCACGGTGGCCGAGGCTAATCCGCCGGGTACACGGCCCATCAGTATGTTCGCGCTTTTGAAAATCCCCTGCGTCAGGCCGGCATTGGCGGCCAGATATCCCATCAGTAGGAACATGGGAATGGCGCTCAGGCTCCACTGCGCAACAAAGTCATAGGGCAGGGCGGTCAGTATGCCCCAGGCAGCCGCAACGGACGTAATGAGGGAGATGCCGACAAACGCCACGATGCCCAGGGCTACGCCCACCTGAACGCGCAGGGCAAGCAGTAACAGCGCCACCACTACACCGGCCAGGCCGATATCCAGTCTGTCAAACGAAAATTCCATGAATATCTACCCTGTCAGTGACCAGTCAGGCCTTGCGTAGCGGCACGTTGTTTACCCGAAAAATGCGCTAACAGCTTCAGGATGGAAACCAGTGCAGCCAGCCCGAATCCCATCGGCAGGAAGAAGCGCCCGGGCCAGACATAGATCTTGATCTGGCTGTCGACAAAATCGCTCTTTTCGAAGGCTTCAATGGCGTCTTGGCCGGTTTGCCAAAACATGATCGAAAAGAAGATGATCTGAGCGATATAGGAAAACGAAGTCATCAGCCCCTTCACCGTCTCGGGCGACATATTGAAGAAGAGGTCGACCTTGATGCTTTCGTTTCTGATCTCCACCAGGGGCAGGGGCAGAAATACCGCACCCACCATGTAGTAGAAGGCCGTGAACTCGGCAGTGGCGGGAACGGGAATGTCGAATAAGGTGCGTAGCACGACATCTGCAACGATATTCACCATCATCAGCAACAGGCAGATAATGGTCATGCCCATCAGTAGTCGCGAGCAGCCTTCCACAATTTGTTTAATCCAGCCCATGCTTGTCTCCGATCGACAGCCGGTTCTTGATTCGGAATACGTCCTGGTGCCGTTCAATCAACGCAAAGGGGTATTTGCAAAAATGGCCGGCAAGCAGCCAGGCGCCGGTATCGGCACAGTGGTTCAGCAAACTCAAGCGGCTCTGTGCCGCCAACTTCGGGTCGTAGTCGGCTCGCATGGGCATCAACGGCATGTCCAGTTGAATGGGGTGATGCACGGCGTCGCCGCAGACGATGGCTTCCTGCCCTTGCGAGGAAATGGCCACGCTGACATGGTCGATGGAATGGCCGGGGGAAGGCATCAGCCTCACGCTACCGGCCGGCTCATCGATCAGAACGGCGTCGCTTTCCACCAGATCGAATCTGCAGCTGCGCGTGACCGGCAGCACACTGTCTTCAAATGAACCATGATTCGCGGCCGCCGAGCCCTCGGTTTCCATTTTCTGCTGAAAAAATTGGAACTCCTTGCCGGAGAACACATGCCGTGCATTGGGGAAGGTCGGCACCCATTCGCTGTCGGATAACCGGGTCAGCCAACCCACGTGGTCGCAATGCAGGTGCGTGCACACCACGACGTCGATATCGCTGGGGGTGACGCCGGCGGCCTTAAGCGCATCCATGAAATCCGTGCGATCCAGCTGGTGTTGCCACAGTGCAGTGGGCCGATTTTTGTGATTGCCGTTACAGGCGTCCACCAGCACATTCTGACCAGCGATTTTCACCAGGTAGGCACGAAACGAGAAGCCGAGCTTCTCGTTGTCGATATCCACCATTTCGGCGTCCAGCCAGTCCAGATTGCGGCGCATGTCTTCGGTGGTCAGATCGTTGTACAGAAAGGGTACGCCGACCGTGCAGTACTCGATCTCTGCCAGGGAGTGGATGACGGCGGCTCCCAGATTCAGTGTCACCATGTATTCAGTGCCTCCCCTCTTGCGGCAAGGCCGGACTTCCATTTTTTCAGCCACCAGGCGTATTGCGCCGGCCAGTCTTCAAACGCCTCGTTCATGCCCAGCTCTTCCGCAGCGTGGTGCGGCCAGTTGGGGTTGAACAGGGCCTGACGGCCGATGGCGATCAGGTCGGCATGCTCGGTTTCCAGCAGTTCGTTGGCCAGTTGAGCCGTGCGGATCAGGCCCACTGCCTGGGTCTGAATGCCGGTTTCGGCCTTGATGCGGCGGGCGAACTCGGCTTGGTAACCGGGGGAGCGTTTCAGGTTAGCGTTGGTGGCGCCTGCCACCAGGTTTCCGCCGGAAGAACAATCAATGACATCGACGCCAAGCGCCTTCAACTCGTGAGAAAGCGCCACGCTGTCTTCGATTTCCCAGCCGCCTTCAATCCAGTCCACGGCGGAAATACGCACGAACAGCGGCATGTCATCCGGGATGGCAGCCCGTACCGCTTTGGCGACGGCCAGCGGAAAACGCATACGATTTTCCAGGCTGCCGCCATATTCGTCGGTGCGCTTATTCGCCAGGGGCGACAGGAAACTCTGCAACAAATACCCGTGCGCCATGTGGATCTCGATGATCTCGAAACCCGCCCGCACGGCTCTGGCTGCGGCTTGGGCAAATGCCTCGGTGTGCTCATGGATCTCAGGAACGGTCAGAGCGCGCGGCTGCAGCCAGCCTTCGGCGAACGCCAAATCCGACGGCCCGACAGGCGTCCAGGTCTCATCGCCGTTCTTCAGGTTTTCGGGCGTCAGCGGACCATTGCCTTCCCATGCGCGCTGAGTGCTTGCCTTACGGCCGCCATGCGCAATCTGCAGGGCCGGCACGGCACCCTGGTCTTTGATGAAGCTCGTGATGGGTTTCAGCGCCTCGGCATGTTCATCGGACCAGATTCCCAGGCAGCCGTTGGTGATCCGCCCCACGCGGGTGACGGACGATTGCTCCACAAACACAATACCGGCGCCGCCGATGGCGAACTTCGAATAGTGGTGCCCGTGAAAAGCGGTGGGGAAACCATTCTCCGCGCAATACATGGCCATGGGTGAGATGGCGATGCGGTTGCGCACCGTCGTGCCCCGAATTCGCAAGGGCGAAAACAGTAAAGGAGTTTTCGTTGTCATGCTCCAGTCCTTCTTTGTACGTATTCTCAAAATGATTCATTGCCGCAGTGGTGCCATCTGCACTGCGAGGTCACCCGCCACCACCGCGTGTGTGCCGAGGTGTACACCTCCGGTTAGTCGTCGATAGTAGAGGGCAGGGCCAGGCGACGATTGCGTTTTTGTACAGACCTATGCCCAAACGGTATAGGTGTTTACACGGGTATCGTCGCGTGGCAAGTAGTTGATTTCAATAGAAATACAATGGTATGCAGCGATTCCTTGAACGCGGGCATTGTGGCGCGGTCGCAAGCGAATTGCGGCATTTTGGCAAGGGCTGCCATTATGATGGCGGGTCGTAAGTAATAACAACTGATGGAGCGAGAGGCAACAATGGCAGGACGTCTGCAAGGGAAGGTGGCGCTGGTAGCCGGTGCGGGTAGTGTGGGGCCGGGGTGGGGCAATGGCCGGGCGACGGCCTGGCGCTTTGCGCAGGAAGGGGCAAAGGTATTTGCGGTGGATCTGAACCCGGAGGCACTGCAGGTCACGGTGGATCTGGTGCAGAACGAAGGCGGCGAAATCCGCAGCTTTCAGGCCGACGTCACTCGTCACGCCGATATCAAGGCGATGGTTCAGGCCTGCATCGACGCATACGGGCGCATCGACATTCTGGTGAATAACGTGGGCGGCAGCCGCAAGGGCGGCCCGGTCGATCTCAGCGAGGAAGACTGGGACAGCCAGCTCGACTTCAATCTTAAGAGCGTATATCTGGCCTGCAAGCACGTGCTGCCTCATATGGTTGCACAGCAATCCGGTGCCATCGTGAATATTTCCTCTACGTCCGGGCTGCGCTGGACGGGCTCAGCGCAAGTGGGCTATGCCAGCGCCAAGGCGGGCGTCATCCAGCTTTCGCGGGTGGTGGCGGTGGAATATGCCGCTCATGGCATCCGCTGCAACACCGTGGTTCCCGGCCAGCTGCATACACCCATGGTTGAAAGCCGGCTGGCGGGTCAGCGTACCGGCGGCGACGTGGAAACCCTGCTGCAACAACGGCAAGCGCGCATACCCCTTCCGTTCATGGGTGATGGCAGGGACACGGCCAACGCCGCTCTGTTTCTCGCCTCAGATGAGGCCCGCTTCATTACCGGCACCGAACTGGTGGTAGACGGCGGCATGGTCGCCCGCTGTGGATAAGAGGGAAAGAAATATGTCACGCCTGTCTATGCCCGATAAATCAACGTTTTCCGAACACCAGCAACGCGTGTACGACGCCATTGCCGGCGGCCCGCGCGGTCGTGTCCGAGGTCCGCTGGCCGTGTGGCTGCATCGCCCCGGTCTGGCGGAGCATGCTCAGGCGCTCGGCCAGTACTGCCGTTACGACTCCAGCCTGCCGCCGCGTCTTTCAGAACTCGCTATTTTGACGATGGCGGTGGCCTGGAAAGCAGAGTTCGAATGGTGGGCCCACAAACCCATCGCGCTGCAGGCCGGAGTGTCGCCACAAGTGGTGGAGGCACTGCGCAAGGGTGGCGAAATCCCTTTCGAGAAGGATGACGAGCGCGTCGTTCATGCCTTCGTCAAATCCTTGGTCGACACGCGTCACGTGCCGGACGATCTCTACCAGGAAGCAGTTCAGGTGCTGGGCGAAGGCATGGTGGTGGATCTTGTCGGTGTGGCCGGCTACTACACACTGATTTCCATGACATTGAAAGTATTTGAAATCGAGCCCCCGGAAGGAGAAGTCAGAGAGCTCGAATAAATCAACAGGAGGGTGGGAGACATGGTTGCCGTTGAATTTACCAGTGCCTTTGCGAATCCATCCGGTTCGCCCATACGAGAGTTATTTCCTTACTTGAGCAAGCCGGGGCTGATCTCGTTTGCAGGGGGCTACCCCTCGCCCTCGCTGTTTGATGTCGAAGGGCTGATGGACGCCGGCCGCCGGGTGTTCGATGACCCGGCAGCCGCCCTGCAATATGGGGCAACTGAAGGCATGCCTGCGCTGCGCGAGGCTCTGGCCCAGCTGTCCGTCGTGCGCGGTATTTCGTGCGAGCCCGACCAAGTGCTGGTGACTACAGGGTCGCAACAAGCGTTCGACTTGCTGGTGCGTATCTTTGTGGAACCGGGCACCCCCGTCTACCTGGAAACTCCGGCCTATCCGGCCGCCATTCAGGCGTTGCGCCTGGCGGGCGCCGCCATTCATGAGTCCCCGGTCGATGCTGACGGCCTGGACGTTGAGCGTCTCGCGCAGCAACTGGAAGAAGCCGCGCCCGCCGACCGGCCCAAGCTACTGTATACGGTGCCGTCCTTCTCTAACCCTTGCGGCACCCTGCTGCCCCAGTCCAGGCGCGAAGCGCTGGTCGACCTGGCGCTACGCTATGGCTTCTTCATCGTCGAAGACGACCCCTATGGCGAGCTGTCATTTGACGATGCCGGCGTTCCCCCGCTCTACGCAACCGGGCAGAACAGGGCGGGAGAAGATAACCCGGTGCTGTATTTGTCCAGCCTGTCCAAGACCGTGGCGCCCGCCCTGCGCGTCGGCTGGCTGCTGGCGCCTCCAGACGTTCGCCGCCGCTGCGCGATCGCCAAGCAGACAAGCGACCTGTGCACCGCCCCGGTCGCCCAGTTGATGGCCGCGCATTATTTAAATAGTGGCCGCTACCCGGCCAATCTGGGGCGCACCTGTGCCGAATATCAGCGCCGCATGTCCGCCATGGTGCAGGCCTTGCGCGACGAGGCGCCGGACACCCTGAAGTTCGTGGAGCCGCGCGGCGGCATGTTCCTGTGGGTGGAGTTTGAGCAGAAGATGGACATGTCGCGCCTGTTCCAATCCGCCGTGGAAAACGGCGTGCTCTATGTACCCGGCGCCGCCTTTTACCCCTTGGGCGGGAGAGATCAGGCCATGCGGCTTTCCTATGCGACGCCGACGGTGGAGCAGATTCAGGAAGGCGCGCGGCGGTTGGGCAGGGCGCTGGCGGGCGTGGCGGTACCGTCGTAGCGTTCTAGGCGACGGTTTCCTCGGTGCTTTGTAGCTGTTCGACTAATACCCGCTCAGCTCGGTCGAGATGCTGATGTAAAAGCTTCAGAGAAGCGTTGGTGTCCCCCTGCCGAATCAGTTTTACGAGCTGGGCATGCTCGTCATGCCCTTGGGCGGCCCAGTCATCGCTTTGCAGTGTCTGGTGCCGGTAAAGGGAAATGAGGTTGTAGATAGTTTTGAACTGCGCATCCAGGCGCCGGTTGCCCACCGCCTTGACGATCTCTTCATGAAACTGTTCGTTGGCGCGCGCCAGCCCTTTCTTATCTTTCTTGCGCAGAGCCTCGTCGCCGTTCCGGCAGTAGATTTCCAGCTTTTCGCACACGGCTGCAGCCTTTTCCGGCGCCGCTATGAGGCGCCGAATGGCTTCTGACTCCATAATGCACCGCAGGTCATATACCTCGTGGATGTCGTCGGGTTGCGGCACAACAACTCGCACCTTGCGACCCGCCAGCATTTCGACGAGCCCCTCTTCCATCAAGATCCGCAGGGCTTCTCGCACCGGCGTTCTGCTGACTTCGAATTCCGCAGCCAGCATGTTTTCCGACAGTACCTGACCTGGCAGCAATTCGCCTTCGACGATGCGCCGCCGTAGGGTGTCGACGACGGTCAGCCATAACGGATTGAAGGAAGAGGGTGATAAGGACATGGGCCGATTTAGACTGTGCTGGTATGCGCCTCGCCGAGGTACACGCCGTTTTCAAGCAACTTGGCTTGCAGGCTGGAGACGTCCAGGTCTCCGGCGTCGAGTTTCTGCGCCGTTGACATGGCAGCTGCAACACCTGCGGCTTCACCCATAACCAGGCACGGCGCCATATTGCGCGTCGCACCGTGGGCTTGGTGAGTCGCTGAAACACAGCGACCCGCCACGACCAGGTTATCTAGCTCTGCGGGCAACATGCTGCGGTACGGAATATCAAACGTGCCGTCGCCACCGATCTGGTGGAAGATCGCCTGGCTGCTTTCCGGAGCATGAATGTCAATGGGGAAGCAAACCTGGCCGATTGTATCAGGGAACTTTCGGCCCTCCAGGACGTCTTCGTCGGTGATCTGGTAACGCCCTTGAATATTGCGCGACTCCCTGACACCTGGAATGGCGGCAGGCACGCAATAGCTGTTCTCGAAGCCGGGCACGTGCTCCTTCAGGAAGCGGCCAATGCGGCTGCACTGCTCGGTCAGCTCCACCGTGGCCTGCGACAGTTGAACCGGATCAGTGCCGTCCATATTCAGCACGGCAGAGGTATTGACGTTGATCTGGTCGGGCCAGACTGTGTTGAAGAACACATGCCGATCCTTGTTCGGGAACAGGCCTTGTTCCATGATGACGTCATTCCATTTGGAGAACGAGCCGTTGAAGTACACCGGAATCGGTTCACCACCTTCCGGTCGGGTGGCGTAAGCCGGGTTCACCTCACCCAATTCCGCAGCAATGCGCCGTGTGTCTACATTGTGGAAGTGCATGATCATGGAGATCGGCTGCATGCGCTCTTTAGGGCCGTCGCCTTTGCGGAACGGAACACCGGCCATGGCCGCGATGTCACCGTCTCCTGTCGCGTCAATGACGTTCGGTGCCGTTAACGTATGAAGCCCGCCCTTTGCCGCAAAGGTCAGGCTTTCGATACGGCGGCCATTGCGTGTGACATCCACGACCGTTGCCCCGTACAGTACACGGACACCGGCCTTGGCAAGCATTTCAGTGACTTTGATTCGGAAGTAATTACCGTCTACGGGGGTGACGGCGCTGGTGAAGCCCTCGTAAGGAATATGACCGACGGCACCACCCATAGCGATGAGTTCGTCAACAATTTCCTGCGCCAAACCAAAGACGACCTGCTTCCCATACCGGGATACGAAATTATGCAGGCACAGACCGGTAGTTGCATTGCCGCCCACGAAAGGGCGGGGTTCCAGCAGAATGACTTTCGCGCCGGCGCGTGCCGCCGCAATACCCGCCGCTACACCGGTAACCCCTCCCCCTATAACCGCAACATCGTATGAGAACTTTGCCATTTTGCCTCCAAGCGTTAAAAGAACTTGTATACTTGCATACAAGTATACATCAGGAGGGTGGGTGTGGCAGAAAAACTGTTTCCCGGCTTTGAACGCAACCGCGTCACCGTGCTGTCCGATAACGGCGAAATAACAATTCCCTACGTCGTAGGCGGGCAGGGTCCGGCGCTTTTACTACTGCACGGGTTTCCGCAAACCCATGCCATGTGGCATAAGGTGGCTCCCGCACTGGCCCAGCACTTCACAGTGGTGGCCAGCGACCTCCGCGGGTATGGCGAGGCTTCCAAGCCCAAGGCCAGTAGCGCACTCAACCCGTACAACAAACGCGCCATGGCGAACGATCAACTGCAGTTGATGCAGCAGTTGGGCCATACACGTTTCAGCATTCTCGCGCACGATCGCGGGGCGCGTGTCGCGCATCGCCTTGCTCTCGATCATCCAGACTCGGTCGAAAAGCTCATGCTTCTGGATATCGCGCCGACGCTTAGCATGTACGAAAACACAGACCTGACATTTGCCACCGTGTACTGGCACTGGTTCTTCCTGATTCAGAAGTCGCCGTTACCCGAAACGCTTATCAGCAACGACCCCGAATTTATGCTGCGAAGTTTCATGGGAGGGCGCCATGCAGGAATGCAGGCGTTTGCCCCCGAGGCGTGGGAAGAATACCTGCGGGCGGCGCGCAATCCTGAAGTTGTCCATGCCATGTGTGAAGACTACCGCGCAGCGGCGACCATAGACCTTGAGCACGACAGGGCCGACCGTGAGCGGGGCCACAAGCTGCGTACCCCCGTTCGTGTGTTGTGGGGCGAGTACGGTGGGCTGAACAAGTGCTTCAACCCACTTGAGCATTGGCGGCAGTTCGCAGATAGAGTTGATGGGTGGGCGCTGCCTTGTGGCCACTATATCGCTGAAGAAGAACCCGAAATGTTGATACAGGAAACCGTCGAATTCTTTTCAGACATCTGACTGATATGCGAATACTGAGCTGGAATATCCAGGCCGGCCTCGGGTCGGACAATATCAGCAGCCTGCAACGGATCGCGGCGGTGATTCGGAGCAACCATTTTCCTGATGGATCCCATGCTGACATTATTTGTCTGCAGGAAGTCACACGCGGGTTTCCAGATTTGACTCAGGGCGTCGAAGTGGATCAGGTCGACGAGTTGGCGGGGCTGTTTCCCGAATACCATTCGGTGTTTCGGCCTGCAGTCGATATCCCCCCAATCGGCGATGCCAGGCTGCCCCGTTGGCAGTTCGGTTGCATGATACTCAGCCGCTATCCCATCGGGCAGGTATTTAATCATTTACTGACGCAGCGGGGGATTAGCGGCAAGGGCATGCAGCGACACGCACTTGAGGTGCTTATCGAAGCGCCTACGAGGCGCTTACGTGTTTGCACGACTCATCTCGAATTCAACTCGCAG
This sequence comes from Alcaligenaceae bacterium, assembly GCA_029265795.1. Lineage (GTDB taxonomy): Bacteria > Pseudomonadota > Gammaproteobacteria > Burkholderiales > Burkholderiaceae_B > Yanghanlia. Next base: position 4,393 of record JAJUGV010000023.1, on the reverse strand, counting down.
GAATGTCGCATGAATCAGGTGGGTCAGCTCAAAGCACTTCAGCACGAAGGCAGGCGGCCACAAAATGCTCCCTCTCTCCCGAATGCCGGGAAGACGCCCTATGCAGCGCCACCGCGGCCGGCTGATTTTCTGCTTTGTGGCGACTTAAATGTGCTGGTGGATTCCCCCGAATACGCAGAGCTCGTAAATGACACTGCCGAGGGTCCTGGTTTAACGGATGCGTGGCGATACCTCTATCCCCATCAAGCACATGGCAGTACCTGTGGATGGGACGACCCCGATCAATGGCCACAGGGTCCGCACTGCAGAGATTTTTTCTTTGTATCTGCCACCCTAGCGCGGCACTTGACATGGATGAGGGTGGATGAAAACACCCGGGCGTCGGACCACCAACCCGTTTTGTTGTGGTTGGAAAGTTAGTGTTGGGCAGCTAGTTATTAATAAAGAGGAGACAAGCATGAAGAAAACCCTAATGGCTTTTGCAATTGCCGCCGCGGCCACGTCTACGGCCTGGGCTCAAGCGTATCCATCACAGCCAATCCGGCTCATCGTACCCTTTCCCGCGGGACAGGCTTCCGACACAATTTCGCGGGTCGTAGGCGAGCAGCTGGGGCAACGTTTGAGTCAGCCCGTTATCATCGAGAACCGCCCAGGCGCTGGTGGCAACATTGGCACCGATGGCGGCGCTAAAGCGAAACCGGATGGCTATACGCTGACAGTCGCCACAGCCGCCTTACCCATCAGTAAACATGTCCGCCAACTTCCGTTTGACCCCGGCACCGATTTCAAAACCGTCGCCTTAATGACGGTGACGCCGCTTGTGCTCATCACGCGCCCCGACTTGCCCGCCGATTCCGTAAAGGAGCTGGTGGAAATGATGAAGAAAGAGCCTGGGAAGTACACGTTTGCGTCGTCTGGAGTGGGAACTTCTCATCATTTAAGTGGTGAGTTGTTTAAAACGCTTGACGACCTAGATGTTCTGCATGTTCCCTATCAGGGAAGTTCGGCCGCGCATGTTGATATCATGGCGGGGCGGGTCGACATCATGTTTGACAACATCGTGCCGGTTTCGCCACACCTGGAACAGAAAAAGTTGAAGGCGTTGGCAGTGACGACCTTGCAGCGGGCTCCAGCGCAACCGCATATTCCCACCATGGCAGAGTCGGGTTACCCGGAATTCGAGGCGGTGGCATGGTTCGGATTGCTAGCACCCAAGGATACGCCGGACGCCATCGTTGAGAAGCTGAATCAGGAAGTCAATGCCGTGTTGCAGACGCCCGAAGTCAAGAAACGGCTGGAAGACATGGGCGCATTTGTGCAGAACCGCTCGGCTGCTGAATTTAACGACTTTATGCAGGCAGAAATTGCTAAATGGGAACCGGTGGTGAAAAAGGCGAATATCAAGGTGGACTGAACCCGGCTTTCGGAGCATAACTACACAGTATGGCCGGCGGTCGACTCGCCGGCCATACTGAAATCCACAGTTGGACGAATATGAACGGCGTAATGGTCTTGCTGCATTTGGCGGGTGCTGTTGCGCTGCTGCTGTTTGCCACACGCATGGTTCGTACGGGGGTGGAGCGGGCGTATGGCAGCGAGCTGCGACTGTACCTGCGGTCACGCTTAAGCAGCGTGGCCGGCGCAGTGCTGGCCGGCACGTCGCTCGCCGTGGCATTGCAAAGCTCCACAGCGGTTGCCCTGCTGGTTAGCTCGCTTGCCGGCTCGGGCGTGATTTCGGGCGTCACCGGGCAACTTGCCATCCGGGGCGCCGAACTGGGCTCTGCGCTAGTCGTCAAACTGCTCAGTTTCAACCTTACGGTTCTTATCCCCATCTGCTTCGTCGTGGGCATTACCATGTTCATGGCCACGCAGCAGCGAAAATGGCGTCAGCTCGGCCGCATTATTGTGGGTGTCGGGCTGTTGATACTTTCGCTCAAGCTCATAGGCGAAGCGTCGGAACCCTTGCGTACCAGCCCTGTCCTACCGGCGGTACTGGAATACTTTTCCGGCGATCCGCTGACAGCCTATTTGTTGGCGGCGGTAGTGACATGGCTTTTTCATTCAAGCATTGCTGCCGTGCTGCTGATTGCAACGCTGGCGGATCGAGGCTTCATGCCGCCTGAGCTCGGCATCGTTCTGGTTCTCGGTATCAACTTGGGCAGCTCCATCATTGCGCCGCTCTTGACACGTCACGCCAGTGAGGCCGTTCGCGTCGTGCCCATGGGTAATTTGATGATGCGCGGTGCGGGCTCGCTGTTGATGCTAGTGCTGTTCCTGTGGCTGCAGCCATCCACCAATCTTTTGGGCACGACCGAATCCGCTCAGATTGTGAATGCCCATATTCTTTTCAATTTCATTGTCCTCCTGGCCGGCATTCCTTTATCACGCTGGGTTTTCGAAGCGTCCGGCAAGGTCGTGGCCGCAATGAGTCCCGGACAAGAGGCGGCCGACCCGTTGGAACGTACCGAAGTCTCGGCACTCGACGAAACTGCCCTGGCTCACCCGCAACAAGCGCTGGCGAATGCCACGCGCGAAGTCATGGGGATCTGCGATACCGTCGACGTCATGCTGCAGGAGATCATTGAGCTTTACGAACACCCGGACGACGACCGGATCAAGGCGTTGGCACGACTGGATGACCGCATCGATACCAAACACGCGGCCATCAAGCTTTATCTCGCCAAGCTAAGTACACATTCCATGACGGAAACCGAAGCTTTGCGCTGCCAGGAGTTGATCGGAGCCTGTGTGAAGCTGGAACAGGTGGGCGACATTATCGTTACCAATCTGCTGATACATGTGCGCAGAAAAAAGTCGCGTAGATTGGAATTCACTCAGGCAGGCTGGAAAGATTTAACGACCTACCATAGCGCCGTCCTGGCCAACGCCCGGCTTGCCTTCAGTCTGTTGATTTCGCGCGATTGCGATACCGCGCTGCAATTGGTTCGCGAGAAAGACAGGATGCGCGAAATGGAACGCACAATGAACCATCAGCATTTTGAGCGCCTCAGCCAAGGCAAAGGGCGCAGTATCGAGACCAGTTCGCTGCATCTCGATACCTTGCGTGACCTTAAGCAAATCAACTCTCTGCTGGTGGCCAATGCATACCCAGTGCTCGAAGAGCATGGCCTGTTGCGTAGCACACGATTGACGTCTTCAGCCTGGCGTGATGAAGAATCGGGTGAGCCCAATATTTAGGATGCGCGTACCAACATTTGATTTTTGCCGTCCGACGGTACATACTTTTGGAAAGGATGGCAATTCATGGATAAGACTTTACTCAAAGGGCTGCATGTGCTCGAGACGCTCTGCCAGCTCGACGGCGCCCACTATACGCTTGAGCAAATCGCGCAAGAAGTAGGGCTGACCCGCAGCAACACGCACCGCACGTTGCAGACGTTGGCACACGCCGGCTACGTGCGTCGCGACCCCGCCACGGGCTCCTATCAGTGCACTTTAAAGATGTTCGAGCTGGGTACGCGGCAACTCTCGCGCATGGATGTTCGGCGGCTGGCTCCACCCTTCATGCGCGAGCTCGCCCGCAGCACGGGTGAGACCGTCCACCTTTCAGTGCTCGATGGCATGGATGTCGTCTATGTGGACAAGATTGATAGCCCGCAGCCGCTTGTGGCCTATTCCACAATCGGCGGCCGGGCGCCCGCCTACGCGGTCGCCACCGGCAAGGCGCTGTTGGCGTTTCAGGCCCCGGATTACATTGAGCATTATGCGGACGCCATTCATCAGCATACCGACGCTACGCACGTGTCACGGTCTGCACTGAAGCAGGAACTCGCCGATGTAGCGCGCATTGGCTACGCCATCAACCGAGGCGAGTGGCGTAAGGGCATAGGCGGTGTGGCAGCCCCTATTCTTAATGGTCTGGACAATGTCGTAGCTGCGCTGGGTATATCGGGCCCGCTTGAGCGGCTGGACCACAAGAAGCTGGTGGAATATGCCCAGCCGCTCAAAGCCGCAGCCCGAGAGATTTCTGCCCACATGGGATATCGGGGCGAGTATTTCGGAATTACGCCAGGTAATTCCTGATACGCTCCTTCAGGCCGGGCCTTGTCGCGGAGCGCACCAGGTCTGCCAGATCGGCGTCGGCCGTGTGCGGCCCCAAAACGCTGTATAGCTGGCTGCGAGTGCTCGCATCCAGCAATGTGGCCGATGCACCTGTTTCTGCCAGCACGTCGCTGAATTGGTCTGCCTCGATGACTTGCTGCACAAAGCCCATGTCCAATGCCTGTGGTGCATCAAAGCTGCGGGCGGCGCTCAGGATAGCGGCTGCCTTGGACGCCCCAACGATGCTTGCGAACCGCCGGGTCCCCAACACCAGCCCGAACTTTAGGCCGGGCATCAGGAAACTGGCATCGGGTGTGCAGTAGCGCAGGCG
>JAJUGV010000109.1 GCA_029265795.1 Alcaligenaceae bacterium | reverse complement strand
GTGTTCGCATGGCCGGGTATCGGCCGCCTGATGTTCGACGCGCTGTTGCAGCGCGACTACCAGCTCTTGCTGGGAATCTTCCTGGTCACATCGACCATGGTCGTTGTGTTCAACCTTCTGACCGACATTACATATCGAATTGTGGATCCGCGCATTTCTGCAGGCGGTGACCCAGGAGCCGCATGATGAAGAAGTTTGCTAAGCGCTATGCGCGCAACTATGGCGCCGTGTTCGGGCTGTGCATCATCGTGGTGGTGGCCTGTCTGGCAATCGCCGCGCCATACATGTATGACTACTCGCCGTGGATGATGGTGGACACACCGCTTATTCCACCCTTTACCAACGCCGACTACCCCTTCGGCACCGATATGCTGGGCCGCGATATCACAGCCGGTCTGGTGTGGGGTGCGCGGGTCTCACTCATTGTGGGCCTGCTGTCCACCGCCATCGCCCTGGCGTTCGGGATACTGGTGGGCTCGCTGGCGGGCTTTTATGGTGGCCGCATCGATGATTTTCTGATGCGTTTCACCGAGTTCTTCCAGACCATTCCGCAGCTCGCCCTGGCGGTGGTGATCGTTGCCGTCATGAGCCCGTCCATCTATTCCATCATGGGTGCCATTACAGCTGTGTCCTGGCCACCCGCCGCGCGTCTGGTGCGTTCGGAATTCATGACCCTCAAACAGCGCGAGTTCGTGCTGGCGGCTATCGTGATCGGCCAGAAGCCGTCGCGAATCGTGTGGTCGCAGATTCTGCCCAACGCCATGTCGCCGGTTATCGTTTCGGCCTCTTTCATGGTGGCAACCGCCATTCTGACTGAGTCGGCCCTGTCGTTCCTGGGTCTGGGCGATCGCAACATGATGAGCTGGGGCTTCATGATCGGTGCTTCGCGCACCATGATCCGTGAGGCCTGGTGGATGAGTGTTTGGCCGGGGGTGGCAATTCTGCTCACCGTTCTGGCCATCAACCTGATCGGCGAAGGTCTGAGTGACGCGCTGAACCCGCAATTGCGCAAGCGCGGTGAGTGAAGGAGCGCGAAATGGATCAGAAAACACCGCTATTGTCCGTTCAGAATCTGACGATTCCACTGCCGGCAGGGGGCGACCGCCCCTACGCAGTAGAAAATGTGTCGTATGACATTCACCCCGGCGAGATTCTCTGTATCGTGGGTGAATCGGGCTCCGGCAAGTCAATGAGTGCCAACGCCATCATGGGGCTGCTGCCGGATTATCTGCAGCCGACTCAGGGCAGCATATTGCTGAAAGGCACCAATCTGCTGACTCAGCCGGAACACTGGCTGCGCTCCATACGTGGGCAGCAGATCGGCATGATCTTCCAGGAACCGCTCTCGGCCCTGAACCCGCTGATGACCATCGGCAAGCAGATCGGCGAGGTCATGCAGGTACACGACAAGTACCCCGGCGAACAGCGTAAACAACGCGTGCTGGAACTCTTGAATTTTGTGGGCCTTCCCGACCCGGAAATTCTTTACGACCTTTACCCATTCCGACTTTCTGGTGGGCAGCGTCAACGGGTCATGATCGCCATGGCTCTGGCTCTGGAGCCGGATCTGCTCATTGCCGATGAGCCGACCACTGCGCTGGATATGACCACGCAGGCGCAGATTCTGTCGCTTATTGCCCGCATTCAGAAGGAAAAGGGCATGGGTGTGATGTTCATCACTCACGACTTTGGCGTAGTGGCGGAGATCGCGCACCGCGTTGCGGTAATGGAAAAAGGCATTCTGGTTGAGCAAGGGACCGCCGACCAGGTTCTGAACCGGCCGCAGCATCCCTATACCAAGCGCCTCATTGCGTCGGTTCCTAACCGCCGCATGGACGAGACCCCCAGGGCCGAGGAACCGGCGCCTGTCATGGAGGTGCGCAATCTTCACAAAACCTATGTTGTCGGCGGCGGCATGCTGGGTACCAAGCGTGTCGTGCATGCGGTGAATGATGTCAGCTTCACGGTCAGGCATGGTGAGACACTGGGTATTGTGGGTGAATCGGGCTCCGGCAAGTCCACCATCGGCAAGTGTCTGCTCAAGCTCATCAAGGTGGATAGCGGCCAGATGCTGTTCCAGGGCAAGGACATCGTGCCCTTGCCCGAAAGCCGCTTCCGGCCCATGCGTCACAACATTCAAATGATCTTCCAGGACCCTTACGCGTCTCTGAATCCGCGCCACACCATCGGCAAGATTCTTACTGACGGGCCCGTGGCAAATGGGAAGTCCAGGGCGGACGCCGAGGCCAGGGCGCGCGAACTCCTTGAGCTGGTGGGTCTGGATGCGTCCTCATTCAATCGATATCCCAACGAGTTCTCCGGCGGCCAGCGTCAGCGCATTGGTATCGCACGCGCCCTGGCGCTGGACCCCAAACTGCTTGTGGCGGACGAGTCGGTATCGGCGCTGGACGTTTCTGTGCAGGCACAGGTGCTGGAGCTGTTGCGCGAGCTGCAGCAAAAACTGCAGATTGCGATGATTTTCATCACCCACGATCTGCGCGTCGCGGCACAGGTATGCAATTCAGTGGTTGTCATGCATAAGGGCAAGGTGGTTGAGTATGGCAAGCCCTCGCAGATCTTTGAAAGGCCTGAGAACCCTTATACCCAGCAACTCATTGCAGCGATTCCGGGCAAAGACTGGAATCCTGCAGAAGTAGAAACTGCTTAATCGCCGCCCGCAGCGCGGCGTGGCCTTGGAAGGAGGGAACAACGATGTGCAGCAGCATACAGGGGAAGGGGCTCACAACCCGTCCAGCAGCAATTCCTACCGTACAAATCGATAACGACACGGTGCGGGTAACCGAATGGCGGTTTCCACCCGGGGCTGAAACCGGGTGGCATCGTCATGAAATGAATTATGTGGTGGTTCCACAGACAACCGGTCCTCTGTTGCTGGACACACCGGATGGCGAGGTCACCAGCCAGCTGACTGCCGGCGTCTCGTACTTCCGTCCTGTGGGCGTTGAACACAACGTGATCAATCCCTCTGATACTGAGTTTGTGTTCGTTGAAGTTGAAATCAAGTGACGGCCCCCCATGAAAGCATTTTTCTCAGAAGAGCAGTTGTTGCATCAGCCCCTCCAGTTCATGAGGGCCGGCCGAATCTGCAAACCCACTGATGTACCCGCCAGAGCGGAATCGCTGAGCGCCGCGCTGGCGCGCGCCGGTATCGCTCTTGAAACACCGCCGGACTACGGTCATGCGGTGCTGGCCGTGCACAGCCTGGAGTATCTGGAATTTCTGAAGAACGCCTATTCCCGATGGCAGGCTTTGCGCCAGCGCGGTATAGAGCCGGGGCCGGAAGTGCTGCCGAACCAGTCGCCCTACCAGGCGATGCGCGCCGAATCGTTGGGGCGCGGCCCATGCCCCTCCAATTCCATCATCGCCCAGGCCGGTTACTACCTCAGTGACCTGTCGTGCCCCATCGGCCCGCATACCTGGCAGGCGGCATTGCGTTCCACTCACTGCGCGGTGGCCGCCGCTGACTGGGTCAGTGCGAACAAGGATATTGCCTATGCCCTTTGCAGGCCTTCAGGTCACCATGCTCACTACGATCGCGCCGGGGGCTTCTGTTACCTGAACAACAGCGCGATCGCCGCTCAACGGCTGCGCGAAACCTTCTCGTCTGTAGTGGTGCTGGATCTCGACGCTCACCACGGCGACGGTACACAGAACATCTTCTACCAGCGTTCTGATGTGATGACCGTATCGTTGCATGCGGACCCAGGCGAATATTTCCCTTTTTATACCGGCTATGCGCACGAGCGAGGCCATGGCAGCGGCAACGGCTACAACATTAACGTGCCGCTGCCCCACGGCACTACGACGACAGGCTTCGTCAGCGCACTTGACGACGTGCTGGTGACGCTACGGGATTTCCGTCCGCAGGCCATCGTAGTCGCGCTGGGTTTTGATGGCTACCGGGATGACCCGATCAGCGTTCTGGATCTCGATATGGATGCGTATCGGCATATTGGCGAACGCATCAGCGCGCAGGGCTTGCCGACAGTAGTCGTACAGGAAGGGGGCTACATGGTGGAGGCGATAGGCGAGGCTCTGGGCGAACTGCTGCGCGGTCTGAAAGCTTCACAATCCTAGGCCGGCGTAACGCGCCGAGCTTGTACACAAAGGAGTCGACATGACTGAAATTTCCGGAATCGCCGTCAATGGCGAGCGTCTGTGGCAATCGCTGATGGAGCTGGCAAAGATCGGCGCCACCCCCAAGGGAGGGAACTGTCGGCTTGCGCTCACCGAATTGGATGGCAAGGGACGCGACCTGGTGGTGGGTTGGATGAAAGAGGCCGGCCTGGAAATCACCGTCGATCAGATCGGCAACATCTTCGGACGGCGACGGGGTCGTCAGCCTTCGCTGCCACCGGTCGCCACGGGCAGCCATATCGACACGCAGCCGACGGGCGGCAAATTCGATGGCTGCTTTGGTGTGCTGGCGGGCCTGGAAGTGATGCGCACCCTCAATGAGCAGGGGATTGAAACGGACGCCCCACTTGAGCTGATTATCTGGACTAACGAAGAGGGAGCCCGCTTCGTGCCTGTGATGATGGGTTCGGGCGCCTTCTGCAAGGTGTTCCCTCTAGAGACGGCACTCTCGGCCAAAGACGTCGACGGCAAAGTGGTGCGTGATGAGCTCGTGAATATCGGCTATGCCGGCGAGGCGCCCGTTCCTTCACACACCATTGGCAAGTACTTTGAGGCGCACATCGAGCAGGGGCCCATCCTAGAGGCGGAAGACAACGTTATCGGCGTTGTGACCGGGTCTTTGGGTCTGCGCTGGTATGACGTGACGGTGACGGGCATGGAAGCGCATGCCGGTCCCACGCCGATGCCGCATCGGCGCGATGCGCTCTATGCCGCGACGCATCTCATGCAGGAAGTGGTCAAAATCGCGGAGGACTTTGCACCCGAAGGTCGAGGTACTGTTGGTGTAGTCAATGTATATCCCTCTTCGAGGAACGTGATTCCTGGACAGGTCTCCTTTACCGTCGATCTGCGGCATGAAAACGGCGAGCGGCTGGCAGAGATGGATGCCCGTTTGCGCCAGGCCTGCACCCAACTGTCCGAAGGCCGTACTTGTGGCTTCCCGGTGCAGGTGGAATTGAAGGATGTGCAGCACTTCCACCCGACGCCGTTTGCCCCGGAGATGGTAGACGCCGTCAGGCAGCAGGCACGGGAGCGGGGTTATTCCCACATGGACATCGTAACGGGCGCCGGACACGACGCCGTTTACATGGCCGGCGTGTGCCCCACTTCCATGATTTTTGTGCCCTGCAAGGATGGCATCAGCCATAACGAGATCGAGGACGCCAAACCCGAGCACCTGGAAGCCGGTACGAACGTGTTGCTAGGCGCAATGCTGGCCCAAGCGGGTATCGCCAAAGGCTGATACCCATGACCACCGTGCCGGCTTCTCTGCCCAGCGACAGCGCTTCGCGCGGTGCAGGGGTATTACTCTTTCTTGCGGGTTTGGTGACGTTTGCCATTTTCGATGCATCGTCCAAATACCTGCTTGAGACCTACCCTGCGCCCTTCCTGAATATCATGCGCTATGGCACGGTGGCCACCTTGGGCCTGGTGATGCTTCTCCGGTACGGCGATGGTTGGACGCAGCTGCGCGACGCGCCGCTCAAGGGCTTATTGACCTTGCGCGGCATCGCATTGGGCACCGTAGGCACCTGCTTCATGACCGCCCTGATCTGGATGCCGCTGGCGGAAGCCACGGCCATCTACTTCACCTCGCCGCTGATTGTGGTGGTGCTTTCGCCTTGGCTGCTGCAGGAGCGGGTTGGGCCGGCTAAATGGCTGGCCGTGCTGGTGGGTTTTGGCGGCATGCTTCTGGTGGTGCGGCCCGGTAATGACCTGCCGCTACTGGGCACGGCGCTGATGGTGGTGTCTGCGATCAGCTTCGCTGTGTTCCAGCTGTTGACCCGTAAGCTGGCCGGCCGGGTACCCAGCCATATTCAGTACTGCACCACGGCATTCATCTGCGTAATTATTACGGGTGTGCCGGCCCCTTTCTTTCTACCGGACCCCTGGCCGGACCTGCTTGATTTCCTATTTATTTTCAGCCTGGGGATTCTCAACGGTGCAGGGCAACTGCTGTTACTGGCCGCCTTTCAGCGTGTAGCAGCGTCCACCCTGGCGCCGCTGAACTACTGCCAACTGGTCATGGCCGTGCTGTTCAGCACTTTTCTGTTCAACCAGCCGCCTGACATGCTGGCGCTCACCGGCATTGTGCTGATTGCCCTGGCGGGTGTTTTTCTCGCCTTGCCCCGTGGCAATACGCCGACGGCCTGATTTGATTTACGGAGCCTATTAATGACTTCCCTCACTCTGCAAGACTGGATGACGCGTGCAAAAGCCCTGAAGCTGAGCACACACGCCTGGATTGACGGCAAACCTCATGTGGGAGGCGCGGCGCCCCTGGATGCAATCAACCCGGCCAATGGTGAGCTGTTGGCACAGGTATCGGCGTGCAATGAGCAAGATATCGACCTGGCGGTACAAGCCGCGCGACGGGCTTTCGAATCCGGCAGCTGGTCGGGAATGCCGCGGGCGGAACGCAAGAAGCGCCTGCTGAAACTGTCGGAGCTGATACTGAAGAATGCCGAGGAGCTGGCGCTTATCGAAACCCTTGATATGGGTAAGCCCATTTCCGATGCGCTGTATTACGACATTCCGGAATCGGCACGCACGTATGCCTGGTACGCAGAAACGATTGACAAGCAATACGACGAGATCGCGCCGACCGATGCCAACGCCCTCGCAACCATCACGCGTGAACCGCTGGGGGTGGTGGCCGCTGTCGTACCGTGGAACTACCCGCTGATGATGGCTAGCTGGAAGGTCGCGCCTGCGTTGGCGATGGGTAATAGCGTGGTTCTGAAGCCGGCCGAGCAATCATGCCTGTCTGCCATTCGCCTGGGTGAACTGGCACTTGAAGCCGGTATTCCGCCCGGCGTACTGAATGTGGTGCCGGGCACCGGGCCTGTCGCCGGACGTGCGCTTGGCCTGCACCCGGATGTGGACTGCCTGGCCTTTACCGGCTCGACGGCGACCGGCAAGCGTTTCATGCAGTACTCCGGGGAATCGAACCTGAAGCAGGTTTGGCTCGAGTGCGGCGGCAAGTCGCCTCATATCATCTTTGATGACTGCCCCGATCTTGACCGGGCGGCGCTGGCCGCCGCCATCGGCATCTTCAATAACCAGGGCGAGGTGTGCATTGCCGGTTCCCGGCTCTACGTGCAATCCGGCGTTTACGACGCCTTTATGGAGAAGATGGAAGCGCATGCTGCTGCCATGCAGCCGGGCAACCCCCTGGACCCCAACTCAAAGATGGGAGCGATTGTCGATGAGCGACAGCTGACTCGCGTAATGGAGTATGTCGAAAGCGGGCAACGCGAGGGCGCTACTTTGCGCGTGGGAGGCAAGCAGGCACGCAGCGACACTGGCGGCTACTATGTCGAGCCGACAATCTTTGAGTGCACAACCCAGGAACTGTCCATCGTGCGCGAGGAAATTTTTGGGCCGGTGCTGGCGGCCACCCGTTTTGATACCGAAGAGCAGGCACTGGCCATGGCGAATGCATCGGTTTATGGGCTGGGGGCCGGGCTTTGGACAGCCGATCTGTCTCGTGCACACCGCGTGTCACGCAAGCTGCGTTCGGGGCTGGTATGGGTGAACTGCTATTTCGATGGTGATATTACGGTGCCCTTCGGCGGCGTAAAGCAGTCTGGTTTCGGGCGAGATAAATCGTTGCACGCCCTGGATAAATACAGTGCGCTGAAAACCACCTGGATCAGCCTCGCTTAATTCTGGAGCTGACACCACGGGCCCGCGAACATTCGGGGCCCGTGGGCTTGTATCAGGAAAGCGCCTGTTTCAACGCATGGGCGCGAATATCGGACAACTTCTCGCCGGGGGCAATACCGTCGCTCTCGTAGCGTATTTCCAGTAAAGCCGGCAGGTTTTTGGATTTTGCAAATGCCAGCGCCTGATCGAGTGCTTCAGCAAAGTCTTCAGTGCGTTCAACGGCCAGGCCCAGGCCGCCATAGGCGCGCACAATCTGCGTGTAGTCGGGGTTCTCGAAATCAAGCGCGATGGGGCGTGCGGGAAATTCTCGTTCTTGATGGCTCCGGATGGTGCCCCACATGCCGTTATTGAACACCAGTATCACGATGCCCAGCCTGTACTGCATGGCCACGCCAAGCTCCTGCATGTTCATCTGGAAACATCCATCACCGGCGCCACAGACAACGACCCGATCCCGGTCCTCCAGCTTGGCTGCAATCGCCGCCGGTAAGCCGTACCCCATCGAGCCCACTGTCGGGGCGAGGCTGGTGCCGGGCCCCGCAAAGGAACGGTATCGATGCAGGAATAACGCGTAATTGCCTGCGCCGACCGTCAGGCAGGCATCAGGCGGAAGGGTGCCGCCCAGATGTGCCGCGGCGGCATCCAGACTCAGATTTCCAGGAAAGTCCAGCGGCTTGAGGCTAGCCTGGTATTCTTCGTGCGCTGCCTGTACCGCTGCGCCACGTGATTGACGGTGGCCCGGCTGCAAAGAGCTGAGCGCCTGGGCAAAGCCGTTCACGCAGGCCACAATCGCCTGGGTGGGCATGAAAACCCGGCCCAGTTCGGCACTATCCGGGTATACATGCACCAGCTTCTGGCGCGGCATCGGGCTCTCAATGAGGGAATAGCCAAAGGTGGTGGCCTCGCCCATGCGGGTACCGACCGCAAGTATCAGGTCGGCTTCCTCAATGCGTTGCCGCAACTCGGGTGTCATGCCCCAGCCGACGTGGCCCGCCGCATTGGGGTGTCGCTGGTCAAAGCATTCCAGACGCCGCCAGGCGGTGCCCACGGGTAACTCGAAGCGCTGTGCAAATTCAGTGATTGCACGGATGGAGTCAGGCTGCCAGCTGCTGCCGCCCAGCAACAGGAACGGGCGTTCGGCTTCGTCCAGCAATGCCTTCATGGCCTGCAAATCTGCATTGCCCGGGTGAATCACGGTGCGTCGATAGCGGGGCAGGTCTTCAACCACGGCACGCCCCCACAGCGTGTCTTCGGGTAGGGCCAGTACCACCGGCCCGGGCCGGCCGCTTGTCGCTACGGCAAAAGCCCGCGCAATGTATTCAGGTATGCGCTCGGTACGGTCGATCTGTGCCACCCATTTAGCCATCTGCCCGAACATCCGCCGATAATCAATTTCCTGAAAGGCTTCGCGGTCGGCAAAATCATTACCTACCTGGCCTACGAAGAGAATCATGGGCGTGGAATCTTGATACGCAGTATGCACGCCAATCGATGCGTTGGTGGCACCCGGACCTCGAGTGACGAAGCAGATGCCCGGTTCGCCCGTCAGCTTGCCGTGGGCTTCGGCCATGTATGCCGCGCCGCTTTCCTGGCGGCAGACTACAGCCTCGATGGCGCCGACATGTTCGTTCAGCGCATCGATGCATGGCAGGTAGCTTTCGCCGGGCACCATGAAGAGGCGGCGCACCCCATGTATGCGTAGCTGCTGCATCAGAATTTGACCGCCATTGCGCTCAACATCGTTACGGGCGTTCATAT
>JAJUGV010000119.1 GCA_029265795.1 Alcaligenaceae bacterium | reverse complement strand
TCCAAAGAATTCGGGGGCTCTTCCCCATAATCGGGGGAAGGGCACTCATCAAGTACGGTGCATCACACCATCCCAACCGCACAGGGCGGCTCTACCCCGTAAACGGGGGATGCCCATTCACTCGTTATGCCCCTTATTGAGGGGCAGCTTCCATGAACACAACCCGACGCTTGCTGATTGCCCCCGCCTTGCTGATAGTGGGCTTGCTCCTCGCTGCGGTAAAACCTGATCACGCCAAGTGGCCCACTATCGATTGGGTCATTACCGAAAAGCCTTCAAATGGGGGTAAGGTCCCCACAGGCGAACGCGCAACCATTGCAGAAAAACACCGTCTCATGCTGCAAAGCGCCAGCAGCTGGTACCAGTCCATATCGTTCCCGGCGCCGTATCAGATCAACGAACGCAGGGATCTCGCGTTCAAAGGTAACGTAAGCAACATCCCTGCGCCCGCGGCCTACGCTCAGTGCGAAACGTCCAAGTCCTTCCACTGCGGATGATCGAAGTAAGAACCGTAACTGTTCAGCGCCTGAGCCATCTTTCTCAGCCCGACTTCCGGTTGCTGGCCGGAGACCTTGCCCTCAATGATTTCCACGCCCTGGATTATGTTTCCAAGCAGAATATGAAGCTGGGCGTCTGCTTCGGGCTCAAGCTTGCAGTTTTCCACAATATATGTGAACTGGGTCATGATCTGATCGGAAATATTCTTATAGTCGTCCGACGTGAGTGTATTTGCATGAGCCGCATCCAGACCCGTTGAAACGATTTGGTGCAGCTCGCTCATCCCACGGCGAAGCGGCGCGTCAGTTTCCCATTTCTGTTCTTGATTCAATTCCATGGCGCGGTGCGCCTCATCGCCATGACTGTGAGCATGGCTATGCGCAGCCTCTTCAGCGATAGCCGTGCCACTTATCGGACTCAGGGGAAGAGCCAGCAACGCTGCAATAGCAAGATATACCGGTAATTTCATGATTGACTCCTGATCGAAGTAAAGGGTGTGCCCGCGTCGATACGTGTGGCATCAACGGAGCCTATGACTTTCATGCTATCCGGATTTAAGCTTTTAAGAATTGACGGCCGTCATTTTTCTGAGCTGATGTTTTCAAATGGGTAATTCTGCTCGCGCTCAACCATGGTGCACGCGCATATACTGGCGGTTGGTAATGTGCGCGAGTGATCACCGTGATTTCGAAATCTTTTTCATCGCCGCCGGATGAAGTTCGCGAACACGTACCCGAGCTATGCGTCTCGCGGGTGCCGATCTTCAACCATTTGCCGGCCCATGCACTTGAAGTCATAGCCGCCAAAGCGGCCATGCGCACCTATGACCAGGGGCAGTTTATTCATGGTGCCGGCAACCCGTCCGACAAGCTCTTCATTATTCACAGAGGCAAGGTCAAGGTGTACCGACTTTCCGATGCGGGTAAAGAGCATTTGGTACGCATTCTGAATCCGGGCGACTTCGCCGGGGAGCTGGCCTTGTTCTCGGCCTCGGCCCACGACTCGTACGCCGAGGCCATTGAAACCTCAGAGGTCTGTACGATCAATCAGGGCGATTTGCGTGAGCTTCTGCTTCAGTATCCCGACATCAGCCTCCACATACTAAGAGAACTATCCCGACGACTGGAGGCAAGCGAGAAACAGACGACAGCGATTGCCACCGCGTCGACTACCGCCCGCCTGGCGCAATATCTCGCAGCGCAGGCAGAACAACAAGCCTCCCTCAGCTTCAGCCTGCCCATGAGTCGAAAATATCTTGCCTCATATCTTGGCACCACTCCGGAAACAGTCAGCCGCAAGTTGGGTGAATTCGAAGAAGCCGGATGGATTCGACAAAGCGGCCAACGCCACATCACCATTCTTGACCCGGATACGCTCTTGCGTATTGAGTAAGGTATTCTTGCAGCGCAAACCGCTTAATCCAGGATCAGGCGTAGTAACACGAACCATGAAAGCACTAATTCAACGCGTTTCCAAGGCCCATGTCTCAATCGATGGGCTCATCCACGGCCGCATCGAGCATGGCTTGCTGGTCCTTATTTGCGCTCAGCCTGAAGATACCGAAGCGGAAGCAGACCGTCTGCTCAACAAGCTGTTAAAGCTACGCATATTCAGCGACGACGCCGGAAAAATGAACCGCAGCGTGCAAGACGTGAACGGGGGTCTTCTGATCGTCAGCCAGTTCACATTGGCAGCCGATGTCTGGAGTGGAAACCGCCCCGGTTTTAGCGCTGCTGCCGAGCCGAAACACGCCGAAAAGCTGTACGACTATTTCGTGGCTTCGGCTCGCCAGGCGCACCCCCTTGTGGAAACAGGTGTCTTCGGAGCCAACATGCAAATAAGCCTGGTTAACGACGGCCCGGTCACCATCCCCATCGAGATCTAGAGCCAGAGCCGCAGAGCCGCCGCGTCAGTCGCGGGAAAAGGGCTTACCGTTGAAGTCGACAGTGACCAGGTTTCCATCAAGCGGTCCCATGCCGGGCGCATTGTGAGGCATTCCGGGAGCTGACACTCCTTTTACAGAGGGGTCGGCCAATAGCTTTCGCACGACGTTTGCCGGCACATGGCCTTCAACAAGCTGGCCTGTCTCTTCGATCACGCCGGTGTGACACGACGCAAGGTTCAACGGTATGCCCAGCTTCTGTTTGATCGATGCCATGTCGGTCGTCTTGATCGCGTCGACCTTGAATCCGGCGTCACGCATGTGCTCGACCCAACCCGAACAGCAGCCACAGTTGGGGTCTTGATACACGGTGATCTCGTGCTCTGCTGCATACGCTGCCGATGCTGCAAAAGCCATCACCATGGCAGCAAACCATGTTTTCATTTAGAACTCCAATCAAGTTTCGTATTAGCGGCACGCCGCCGCGTCTTACAAAGACGCTCACCAAAGCGTGTTAAGGCCGGACAGAAGACCGCCTGTATTCGACCGGACTCCTGTGTAAAATCGAGGCCCGATTTTTTTCGAGCCCACAAAAATGAGCGATAAGCGCAGCCGTATTGCGCAAGCCACAACTCTGACTGCACCTGGCCAGGGAGCTGCCAATGACAATATCCACTCCAATCCCTGCCTCAGCTGTGGCGCATGCTGCGCGCACTTTAGGGTCTCATTTTACTGCGGCGAAATTGCAGGCGAAGACGGCAATGGCGTGCCATCAGAACTGGTCAGCCAGGCAGGACCACTGCGAGCCTGCATGAAAGGCACGGAAAATGGCGGGCAACGCTGTGTTGCCCTGGCTGGCGAAATCGGTAAGGAAGGCGTCCACTGCACCATTTACGTTCAACGCCCCTCGCCCTGTCGAGACTTTCCCGCATGGGAAACAGACGGCACCCCGAACCCGGATTGCCAGAAAGCAAGAGCCAGGTTCGGCCTGCCGGCCTTGCCCCATATTGGCGAAGACGATGACATCGACCCCGGGAGTACGCCGAGCCACCGTGACAGTGAAGCTGCCTGAGAGGAAGCAATCCCGGGGCACGCCGCGTTTCCGTGGCTCGCGGCGCGATACTCAGAGCCGAAGCAGACCCCTATTCCTCATCTTCTTCTGAAACGCTGACTCGGGTGGCCATCAGTGTAGCGATCCTTCGGTTCACTATTTCAATGACCTCGAAGCGCAGATCCTCGACCTGAATGACAGTACCAATTTCGGGCAGGGAACCGTGCCGGTCCAGAAGCAGGCCTGCGATAGAGGTAAAGCCATCACCCTCGGGCTCCAGGCCTTTGGCACCCAATTCTTGCGCCAGGTACCGCAGGTCGCATGCCCCATCGACACGCCACTGATCGGGCCCGACAGCCTGGATGGCAGGTTGTTCGTCTTCATCCGGGAACTCGCCGGCGATCACTTCCAGAATATCGAGAGGCGTCAACAAGCCCTGGATCACCCCGTACTCGTCGGTAACCATGACGAGCTGCCCGCGGGAGTTCTTCAACGTGTCTATTGCGCTGAGCACACCCATGGTCTCGTAGACATAAATGGGCTTGCGAAGGCAGGAAAGCTTATCGGAGGTTTTGCGGCCATCCATCAGTTCGGCCAACAGGTCTTTTGCCTTGGCGACGCCTACAACCTCATCCAGATTGCCTCGACACACGGGAAAGAAGCTGTGCGGCGTCTTGCGCAAATAGGCCAGTATGTCTGAAGAATCGTCTTCCAGGTTCACCCATGAAATCTCGCTACGGGGCGTCATGATCGAGCGAATTGAGCGCTCACCCAGCGTGAGCACACCACTGACCATGCTGCGCTCCTCTTCCCCGAAGGCGGTTTCGACAGCCGAGGCATCTTCCACGTCTTGGGCATCATCCGAGTCAGCATGGGTCTTGCCCCCGAGCATGCGCAAGACTGCGTCTGCTGTACGGTCCCGAAGCGGAATTCGCGCTTCGTTTTTCAGGAGACTTCTGCGTGCCACCTGGTTGAAGAACTCGATAAGAATCGAGAACCCGATCGCGGCGTACAAGTACCCTTTGGGGATCTTGAAGCCCAGGCCTTCGGCCGTCAGACTCAAGCCGATCATCAACAGGAAGCTCAGACACAAAACCACCACCGTGGGGTGCGCGTTCACGAACCGCGTCAGAGGTTTGGACGCCCACAGCATTAACGCCATCGAAATGATGACCGCCGTCATCATGACCGGTAGCTGCTCGACCATGCCGATCGCCGTGATCACCGCATCCAGCGAAAACACTGCGTCAAGGACCACTATCTGAGCAACGACGACGCCGAAGCCCGCGTAGGCCTTCGACTTGGTGTGCTGGTGGGTTTTGCCCTCGAGTCTTTCATGCAATTCGGTGGTCGCCTTGACCAGGAGGAACAGACCGCCCAAAAGCAGTATGAGGTCCCGCCCCGAGAAAGTGAACGACGCGACGGAGAAAAGCGGTGTCGTTAGTGTGACGAGCCACGATACGATGGAAAGCAGGCCCAGACGCATGATCAAGGCCAGAGACAAGCCAATCAACCTGGCCTTGTCGCGTTGATGAGGCGGCAGCTTGTCCGCAAGAATTGCAATAAAAATTAAGTTATCGATGCCCAGCACGATTTCCAGCACGATCAGCGTAAGCAGACCAACCCATATGCCGGAGTCAAAAAGCCATTCCATAATTTAGACCTGAAGCAGGTGAATAAACGGTGTGCCAGGCTATACCGTTAATGACACGGGGCCGGCTAACACTCTAAAAGACACTGATAGCGAGTGGTCAAATTGGTGGCGGCTTGAAGAGCGGATGATAAATCGTGGGAAAAGAAGGGCCGCGGTCGGCCTGCCAGGCTCGCCCGCCCCCACTGTAATACGTAGCGGGGACCGTGCTGATTATTGAATCGCTCAGATCCGCATGAGGCGCATGGTGTGATGTCGACGGGGACGAAGACGACGAGTCAGTTGAGGTCGCTACGCGACGCTCGATGTTGTCGGCACATGACACAACCCATTCTGCGACGACGCAGAGCGAACCCGCCCCGGCGGGCGTTCGCAGGTCCGCTATGTACTCAGCGTTGGTTTGAACGGAAAAAAGAAGAATGAATAGGGTGACGACTAAGCGTCGCATGCAAGTATCGGTATGTGGCGATCCGCAAAGTATATCTAAATTCACCTAACGTGACAGCGCGCGCCGGGCAAGCAGTACACCGGCCACGGCCACGACGCCCAGGCCGAGCCCCGCCTCGAGCACGCGGTGTGATCGTATCTGTGTGTAAGGACTGATCGGAATGCCCGCCCGCTTGCCTTCAAGATAAACCTGTCCGTCGTTCCCGGGTTCAAACAGATTGTCGGACGGAAATGGCGGCTTGTCGCTGCTTTGCGCCCGCGGTAGTGCCCACGCGATGACCCGGTCAAACAACGAAGGCGCAAGCGCCCAGCCCAGTTCCGACATCTTTCCCGTCTCGCCAACCGTCAGATTGCGAACCGAACGTTGTGCGGCGGCCAGAATCGCAGTGGCGACGATTTCCACGTCATAAAGCGGCGGCATCACTTTACCCCGATGCCCCATATGACTGCGTCCGTGGTCAGAAATTGGCGTGGCGATGCCCGAAGGTTTCAACACGGTCACCTTCACCGGTGCATTTTCGTGTATGAGTTCCATTCGAAGTGCTTCCGAGTATGCTTTGACCGCAGCCTTGCTGGCTGAATACGCACCCAGAATCGGTACGGGCATCTCGGCGTTAATAGATGCAACGTTGATAATGGTGCCGCCGCCGGGCCGGTCGCGCATATGCTGAACGGCAGCTTCGCTTCCATGCACTACGCCCCAGTAGTTGGTATCGAACAATCGCCGGTGCTCCTCTTCCGGAAGCTCATCAAGACGCGAAAATATTACAACCCCGGCATTATTGACCCAGGTGTCAAAACCTCCGTAATGCTCTATGGCCCGGGTAGCAATCGCATCCACTTGCTCTTTGCGTCCTACATCGGCCACTACATAGATAGCTTGTCCACCCTGCCCGGCGATTTCCTCACACACTTGCTTGAGTACATCTTCATTGCGTGAGGCCAGCACAAGCTTTACGCCACGCTTTGCGGCGCGCCGCGCCGTCGCGAGCCCGATGCCCGAGCTCGCGCCCGTGATGACCATAACCTGCTCATTGAGTGGTTTATATCTGTGTTTCATGAGTGCTTACCTCGTTGATAGTTATTCGGACCGCAGGAGGCGACCCCGCCATCATGGGCCAGCAAGCACAATGCCGCGCCGACAGGAACACCACTTGCGGGCATGGCGGGGAACGCGAAAGCGTCCGATCAATACACAGGAGGTTTTATGAAGTTTTCCAAGAGCACTCTCGCAGTAGCAACGTGTCTTTCGCTATGCACATTTGCGGCACAGGCGCAGACCCGGCAATCGGCGCCGGCCACCGACCCTACGCAGGTAGCGCCACACGCTGCGAATCCCGAGGCGCGCCAGTCCGCTTCACCGGTGGGCCAGGACAACCAGCGTTCTCCCCTTAATCAGAACGATCGGAGTTTCCTGGAGAACGCGATCCAGGGCAGCTATGCCGAAATCGAGGGTAGCCAGCTTGCGCTTGAAAAAAGCGAAAGCCAGGATGTGAAAAATTTCGCAAAAATGATGATCGAAGATCACAGCGCCATGTTGAAGGAGGCCAGCAAGCTTGCAACGGACAAGGGCCTGACACCCCCGGACGGACCATCAGCCATGCAGACCACAGAGATCACTGGCCTGCGAGCGCTGTCCGGAGGCGCCTTCGATGCGATGTACGTCAATCGCATTGGTGTCGCGTCGCATGAAGCCACCGTCGAAATGTTCGAAGAAGCCGGCCAACAGGCTCAGGACCCTGACGTCAAGGCCATGGCGACCAAGACTCTACCCAAGCTTCGAGAGCATTTGAAAATGGCCAGAGCACTCAACGAGAAACAAGAAAGTGAATGACACCATGGGGTTGCCGGCCTTGACATTGGCCCGGCAACCCCACGTTTTTATATTCCCAGCTCAGCTTGCACCGGATACCTCAGCCGCCAGTGCGGCTGAGGTATCGCGCGAATCACAGAGCCTCTTCCATCACCAGCTTACGCAGCCATTGCTTGATCTTGGCCTCGTGCTCTTCCTCTGAAGCCAGTGCCTTCTGAAACGGTGCAATCAGATCGTCGTGACCGCTCTGTTCGACCAATTCGATCAGCATCTCCCAACAGGCGTAGTCCGTGAGCTCGGCCGTAAGCAAAGCTTGCAGCCCTTGCGCGAGCGTGGTGCGCGGATCGGTCAGCACCTGAATCAATCCCATGGCGGCAACCGCGCTGATGTCTGCGCAAGGGGTCTGGGCGGTTGGGTCGCCACCCAGATCGGTCACCGCCTGCGAAAGCATCTTGAAGTGCTGAAATTCTTCTTCACAGATGTGTTCGAGGTCGGCAAGCAATGCGGCACGATCCGGATGCTCGGAAACCTTTACCTTGGACATCATGGCCTGGTAAAGCCGGACACCGCTGCGCTCATACGCCGCACGCTCGCCCAGCTTATCGAACAGAACCTCGGGACTGTCGCCTTTGAGCTTTCCCACCACGGTTTCAACCACCCCCTTACCCGTAGCAGGAATGGGGACAGAACCGACCCGTAATGCTTCGACGACATAAGTACCGCGCAAAAGAGCGATGTTTTCTTCGCTGCCTTCTGCGGGATGGGGCGGCATCTGCTGCGCGTACTCCACCTGCTTGCCGCCTTGTATCGGAGACATTTGCATTCCAGTCTGATTCAGACCAACTTTGGTTTCGTTTTCCATTTCAGCTCCTCTTGTCCTGGACATTGGCACGGCGATTCAGCTCGGTGGCCGGCGACCATTGATACCCCGCCGATACCGTATCGGTGGGTGACACATCCGCATTCAAGACGGAACGCTGCTGCACAGACAGTTCGCTTTCCTGGTCTTGCGGTACGAACTCGGTGCCGTTGGTGCGCAGCGGGACTTCTACCTCGAGTACCTGGCGCACAAAGTCTCGTTGCGATGCGAAAGGCAATGGATCCGGTACCACGGTACCCAGTACTTCCTGAGGATCGCGCCTCTCGAACTTCTTGAAGAGCTCCGACACTTCATTCAGATGACCCAGCTCGTAGTCCAGAAAGCGTTCCCAAATTGCTTTCAGGCGCGGGTTGGTCTCTGACTCGACACAGCTGTGATAGGTGTAGACCTCGGTGGCCTCGTGGATCAGCATCTTCT
>JAJUGV010000025.1 GCA_029265795.1 Alcaligenaceae bacterium | reverse complement strand
GAGTAATCCACCCCGCTTCTCGGAGTGCGCTAAGGACACGGCGCACCGAGCCTCGCGACGTGTTGAAACGGCGGCTAAGCTCGCGTTCGCCAGGAAGTTTAGCGCCTACCGGCAGCCGACCAGAGCGAATTTCGGTGAGCAGATACTGTGCCAGCTCCTGGGCACCTTCGCTGCGCAAATCCAGTTGTAGAACATCGGAAATCATGCTGAGAGATTAGCATGCTGGACCAACTGGTACAACAACGTTTTGCTGCGCACCTGTCCCTTCCGAAGACGTTGCCTTTGCACAGGCATAGCCCTATACTTCAAAGCGTAGTACCGGTACCCTAAAGTGGTATATAAGCGGTACAACTGCAACAGAAGTTTCATCAATGAAGGATACGTATGCGTATTGCCACTTACATGCACGGTGACCGCCATCAGGTCGGCCTGGTAAGCGAAGACGATCAGAGTCTCGAGACTCTGGAGGTCGCACCCGAGGTTGCCCGTCTAGGGGTCCTAGGCCTGATTCAGACCTACGGCGACGCCGCCCAAATAGCAGCAGTTCCCCGCCGCGCGCCTATCGCTTTAGACAGCGTCCGCCTGCTCGCTCCCATTCCCCGACCCCAGCGTAATATTTTCTGCGTTGGGCGCAATTACCATGCACATGCTAAAGAGCTTTCAGGCTCCGTTTTCAAGGCGAGTAATACCGATCCGGCAGCGTGGCCCATCGTTTTCACCAAGGTGCCGGAAACCGTAATCGCCCACGGTGACGACGTCATTCTTCCTGTCGGTATTACCGACCAGGTCGATTACGAAGCAGAACTGGCCATTGTGATCGGCAAAGGCGGCAAGAACATTAGCCAAGCAGAGGCCATGAATCACGTGTGGGGCTACACCATCGTCAACGATGTCACGGCACGCGACGTTCAGATGCGCCATCAACAGTGGGATCTAGGCAAGTCCTTCGACACCTTCTGCCCGATGGGCCCCTGGCTGGTTACCGCAGACTCGCTCGACGCAAGCAATACCCGTGTGCGTTGCTGGGTGAATGACGAATTGCGTCAGGAAGGCCATACGCGCGATCTCATTTTCGACTTGCCGACCCTCATCGAAACGTGTTCGCGGGGCATCACACTCTACCCGGGGGATGTCATTGCTACTGGTACACCCGCCGGTGTAGGTATGGGCTTCAATCCACCACGCTATCTCAAAGCAGGCGATCGCGTACGTATAGAAATCGACGGCATCGGCACGCTGGAAAACGCGTTCGGTTAAGTTCGGTCTGTAAGAAACAAACGGGCCGGCACTGTACCGGCTCAACGCTAAAAGGAGACACGCATGAAATCAGCCACACTAAAAAGCTTCATAGCGGGCATGGCGCTATTGGCGGCCGGCTCGGCCTGGGCACAGTACCCGCAACGCCCCATCACCATGATTGTTCCCTTCCCGCCAGGTGGCGTGACGGACACTGTGGCACGCCCCATTGCCGATGCATTGAGCAAGGAACTCGGCCAGCCGGTGGTGGTGGAAAACAAGGCAGGCGCAGGGGGCGCGATTGGCGCCGGTGAAGCCGCGCGCGCAAAACCGGACGGCTACACCATCATGCTCATGCTGTCTTCCATTTCCATTTTGCCCGAGGCCGACAAGATATTGGGTCGTAAAGCCGCCTATGACACCACCGACTTCAAAGCCATTGCACGCATCACTGCCGACCCAACCGTACTGGTTGTCCCAGCCAAGGCGCCCTGGAAAACCGTAGACGAATTCGTCGAGGCGGCTCGCAAGGCTCCGGGCGATCTTAACTACGGCAGCTCCGGCATTTATGGCTCCATGCATGTTCCCATGGCAATGCTGGAAAAAAATGCCGACATCGAAATGACGCATATTCCCTATACGGGCGCCGGGCCGGCTGTCGCTGCGTTGCTGGGTGGCCAGGTTGATGCCATCTCTACCGGCCCGTCCAGCATACTTCAGCACATTAAAGCCGGCACAGTGCGCCCCCTCGCACATTGGGGCGACAAACCGCTGCAGTCCTTGCCGGATGTTCCCAGTTTGAAAGACTCGGGATATGACGTGAAATTCGTGCAGTGGTCCGGCATTTTTGTACAGAAAGACGCCCCGGACGAGGTCGTACAACGCCTTCGTGAGGCAGCCCGCAAAGTCGCCAACGACCCCGATGTACAAGCCAAAGTGGAAGCAACGGGCAGCCCCATCGAATATTTGGACGCCGACGAATTCCAGGAATACTGGGATGCCGACGATGTCGTGCTGCGGCAAGCAGTGCAGGATATCGGCAAAGTCGAATAAGTACACGGTATGCTTGGCCATCTTCCAACCACTTACCGGGTATGTACATGACACGCTCTTTTCCTGCACCAGCCACCCCTGCCGAACTCGCCGCCGCCTACCGAGCAGCCGCCGAACGCGAAGCGCAGCGCGTCCGTGAAGGGGCGGCGATTATCGGCTACAAGGTCGGCTATACCAATACCAAGATGTGGGAACAGCTCGGCGCGACGGAACCCATGTGGGGCGCCATGTATGACGACACCGTAGTCTTCGCCACCGGCCGGCCGTTTCGATATTCCCTGGCGCCCTTCCACGGCCCCAGAATCGAACCGGAAATCGTAGTGCACTTCCACAAAGCGCCTCCGTCGGACGCCACCTTCGATACCCTGCTCGACTGTATCGACTGGATGGCGCAAGGCTATGAAATCGTCGTCTCCGCCACCGACGGCCAACCCCCCACCGCCACCCGAGCCATCGCCAACGGCGGCATGCACGGCGCACTCCTCATCGCCGAACAACGTCCCGTAGAAAAACTGGGGTCAGACCCCAGTTTTCAGTTGGAGCGTGTAGAGGTGGAGTTGTGCTGCGATGGGGAATTGAAGGAGAAGGGTTCGGGCACTTTGGTGCTGGGCAACCCTTTGAATTCCGTTCTTCATCTTGTGAAGGCGCTGATGGCACAAGGGCGGCCTCCCATCAAGGCGGGTGATATTGTCACCACGGGTACCTTGACGGCCGCCTACCCCATTGCCGCAGGCCAGCGTTGGACGACCACGCTATCGGGGATGGACCTCCCCGATTTAGACGTGGTCTTCGAGTAAGCGCTGCGGGCTTCAGGCCGTAGCCAGGACCTGGTCTACGGCCCTTTCCAGCCTTTGCACCGTGGCGTCAATGTCGGCCCATTTATCCAGCCCGAAGAGGCCGATACGGAAAGTCTTGAAGTCATCGGGTTCGCCGCATTGCAAGGGGACCCCGGCAGCCGCCTGAACGCCCACCTGGGCGAATTTACGGGTGGATTGAATGCCGTCATCATCGGTGTAGCACACCACGACCCCGGGCGCTTCGAAGCCCGGTGCAGCGACGCTCTTGAAACCTTTGTCGCGTAGCATGGCGCGCACACGCGTACCCAGTTCCTGCTGTGCGGCACGCAGATTTTCGAAACCGCGCGCTTCAGCCTCTGCCATGACATCACGCAACGTCAGCAGCGAGTCAGTCGGCATGGTGGCGTGATAGGCAAAACCGCCTTGCTCGTACGCTTCCATCATCTGCAGCCATTTGCGCAGATCACACGAAAAGCTGGTGCTGGTAGTGTGTTCGATCCGCTCGCGTGCCTGCTCGCCCAACATTACGAGACCGGCACAGGCGGGCCCCGACCAGCCTTTCTGAGGCGCACTGATTAAGATATCCACGCCGGCTTCTTCCATATCGACCCAGATTGCACCCGAGGCAATACAGTCAAGTACGAACATCCCGCCGTGAGCATGGACCGCGTCGGCAACCGCTCGCAGGTAGTCGGTAGGCAACATAATGCCTGAAGCCGTTTCGACATGCGCGGCGAAGACCAAATCCGGCTTATGTTCAGCGATGGCCGCCACCACTTCACTGATAGGCGGGGGCGCGAAAGGCGCTTGTGGACCCGGTGCCTCTTGAGTCGCGGTCAGCACCGTCGTCTTGGAAGGGATCGAGCCCATATCGAAGATCTGGCTCCAACGGAAGCTGAACCAGCCGTTACGTATGACTAGGCAGTGCTTGCCGGTGGCAAACTGCCTCGCGACCGCCTCCATGCCGTAAGTACCGCTGCCAGGCACCACAATAGCCGACTTTGCCTTGTAGACCTGCTTAAGCGTACGGCTGATGTCATTCATCACCCTCTGGAAGCGCACCGACATGTGATTCAGCGCACGATCGGTGTACACCACAGAATATTCGAGCAATCCATCGGGATCGACATCGGGAAGCAGTCCAGGCATTTCGTTCTCCTAAATTGGGACTTAAATCCACGCATCCACGTTCAGTGCATTGATCATACGACCCTCGTGGATACCGTACATCAGATAATGCTGCAGCGGCTCTACGCCCGCCGCTTCCACATCCGGATAGGCTTGCAAATATTCCGCCGTATTCATCCAGGTCGAAGGCGCTCGCCCTTCTGTCCAACCCCACTGGCTGTAATGCGCAAATCCGCTGGACACAGCACCCTCTTCTACCGCCTGGGCCACATCCGCGTACTGGGCCAGATACCAGGCCTCGCTAAACAAGCTATTGGGATTGCGCCCTTCGCTCTCGCCCCACTGTTCATAGTGCTGCCGACCACTGCCCAGCCAGCCTGCAGCAACCGCCTGCGCCACATCGGGGTTTTGCAGCAGATAGCTGGCTTCGTCGAATAAGTCCGGGCCATGTAGCTCGGGAACGTGGGTCAGCATCACCCGATCGGCAAAGTGCAGCAGCTCCACACCGTGCACGTAATCCACCCCTCCATTCCAGAGGGCGTGACTATGCACCGCCAGCATCTCACCATGGGCATTGACGGAATAGTTCCCAGACTCACCAATCAAGCGCAGGACATCCAACCCCGCCCCCCCATCCACATGGTTATAGCCGCGCCCTGGCATCAGAATGTTGTCGGCCTCGTTACCAATCAGAATGTCATTGCCGTCGCCCGAAACCAGATGCGAAAACGCCCCCGGGTCAGCAAGGTGAATCTCGGTCTCACCTATGGCCGACACCCCCCCGCTCAGGTCAAAGACCACATCCGAAGTGACCGCCGCCGCGTTTAATGTGCGGCCATTGGCGGCATCCAGCACCGTCCGCTCAGCCTCTTCATCAACAAAGCGTGCAAATTCGTCCGTAAAGATCTGCACGCCGTCGCTGCCCACTTGGCCCGCCGTAAAAGCCTGGATGGACCAGTTCTTCAGATGTACCGTGTCACCCTCCTCCCCGTTGCTCAGACGCAAGGTCCAGGTACCGGCCAGGTCTTCGCCCCAGTTTTGAACAGTACTGTGAGTAAATTCCAGGTCCACAGGCAGGGGGTAAACTTCCCCATCGTCGTCGTCGACATACGGCTTGGGTTCGTATAGCAGCCAACTCGCCGTTCCATCCGGTGAGATCAGTTCCAGCGTCACTTGCCCAAGCTGTTCGGCTTCCAAATCGACGTGGACCAGCATGTGCTCGACCCGATTGTCAGCCGAGAAGTCGGCTGTGACAGTCGCTTGCTCACCCGCCTCCACGGTCAGTTCACGTTGCGCGACCTCTCCGTCTTCGATAACCAAGTTGGCTAGTGTGCTGACCTTATGCCAGCTCTCTGCCAGACGGACTGCGGCATGTGCATCGATATGTCCAAAGCCAAAATTATGGCTGACCAGCAGTGCTCCACCATTCCAATCATGCGCGCCGTTATATGCCTTTTGATGGTCTCGGTCGAGAAACGTCGCTCGGCGGGCTGAATAGGCCAAGATCTCCTGAACATCTCGATAGCCCAAGCCACTATTGGCTTCCAGCATCAAAGCGACCACCCCGGCCGCAATCGGCGATGCCGCTGAAGTGCCGTTAAAGTAGGATTCTTCTGTGTTGGTGTAATCGCCCGCTGTTCCAGGCTTGGTGTTGTAACCATCCGTGCCTTGTCGGTCAGTCGACACAATGCTGGCCGGCATAGAACCGGGGGCGGAAATCAGAACATTGGCCCCGGGCGTGGAGTACACCGCCATGCCGCCTGACTGATCGCTGGCACCCACGACGATCACCCACGGCATGGTAGTGCTTGCGTCGTAATTCGTGTTCATGCCGTCGAGGCGTTCGTTACCTGCGGAGAACGTGACCACCATGCCCAGGCCTTCACGGCCCGTGTTTGCCAGATAACGGCCGATGCCGTGCACTTCCTGCTGGTCGGACCCGTCCACATAAAAAGGCACACCTGGGCCCCAACTGTGGTTCGCAATCTCGATGCCTTGTGCCACCATTTTTTCGCTACTACGCCAAAAGGCTTCATAGAGCGATTCGTCAACGTCCCTGAGCTTGAAATAATGCATGGTGAATTGGGCGTCCCAAGCCACACCCACCCCGCCAATATCATTATGGGCGCTTGCTGCAATGAGCCCCGCCACCGCTACGCCGTGGTTATCAAGGTCGGCTCGAGCTTGGCCGCCAGGCCTGTCATCGATGAAGTCCCAACCCAGATCGGCACGATAGTTCGCCACCAGATCAGGGTGTGTTTCGTCCATTCCCTCATCGAAGATGCCTACCAGACGGCCCTTGCCGGTGTAATCCGGCCAGACGGGAAGCACATTAATATCGAACCCCGCCACAGCGCCCTTCACGGTGCCTGTATTGTGCAAATGCCATTGCAAGGGGAATAGCGGGTCGGACGGGATGAAACGTGTAGCCACCTCAAGCCTCCGTATATGCTTCAACGATTAACGAGCATTACGGATAGTAACTAATAAATTCAGGCAATTCGATTATTAGGTTGTCGGCCCGCGAAAAAGGCGGTTATCCCATCGCACAGCAACTCGCCCATCGCCAGCCGTGTGCTTTCCGTGCTGCTGCCGATGTGTGGCAGACCGAACACATTCGGCAACGTGCGATAGGCGGGATGGATATCCGGCTCGCCGGCGAATACATCCAGCCCCGCCGCTGCCACCTTGCCGGAAATCAACGCCGCTACCAGCGCTTCGTCGTCGATGATGTCGCCTCGCGCAATATTGCAGACCACGGCCTGCGCAGGCAGCCGTGCAAGAATTTCACCATTCACGATGCCGCGTGTTTCGGGGCTGGAAGGACACGCGATGCACAGAAAGTCGCTGTGTTCAGCCAGTTCGCCCAGGCCGGCGTGATAAATGGCATCTTCTTCGAATTGAGGCTCAAGACGGCGACGGTTGTGGTAGTGCACTGTCATGCCAAAACCGCGGGCCCGTCGAGCGATCGCCTGCCCGATGCGCCCCATACCCAATATGCCCAGACGACGGCCCCATACGTCTACACCCAGCAACTGGCGCGGCGTCCAACCCGTCCATTCGCCGCTGCGTACCAAGGCGCTGCTTTCCACGACCCGACGGGCCGCGCCAAGCATGAGCAGAAATGCGGTGTCGGCACACGATTCGCTCAACACATCCGGCGTCGCGAGCACCGCAATGCCGCGCGCCTTGAGCGCCTCGATATCCATGTGCTCCAGCCCAATGGAATAGGTACACACGACTTTCACCGAGTCCGGAAGCCGCTCCACCAGCTCTGCGTCCAGCCGATCAGTGGCCGTCAACACCAGCACGTCCATGCCCTGCACACCATCTAGCAGTTCCGCCGCTGTAAGCGTACGGCCTTGATCATTGCATCGGGCGCGAAAGCGCTGCGTGAATAAATTTTGGACGCTATTGGGAAGATCACAAGCAACGAACACGGCAACGGCGGAAGAAGATGTCATGGGTGCGTTCAGACTAAAAACAAAGTGTCGGTGTACTCTGGGAAGAGATGGCACAGATGGTAGCCGTACGCCCATAAATACGCCACCTTGAACAAACACTCTGATTTAGGCGCATATTGGTAAACTTCGCGCCAAGATTCGTATAAGGTATTTCCATGTTGCAGGCTGGTTTTCTTGTGGTTACCGCCATCTCGGTCGTGGCAACCTCGTTCATCTCGGGCATATTCGGTATGGCGGGGGGCATGATACTGATGGGTATCCTGGTCGCCTTCATGCCGGTCTCCGCAGCCATGGTCTTGCACGGTGCAGCCCAACTGACCGCGAACGGTTGGCGAGCGCTACTGTGGCGCAGGCATGTCGACGTGCGCATTTTCGGTCGCTTCTTAGTGGGTCTGTTGCTCGCCGGACTGATGTTCGCGTTCATCGGCTTCATCCCCGACAGAGCGCTGGTTCTTATCACACTGGGAGTCCTTCCTTTTCTGATTCTTATCATTCCCCGACGCTATGTTCCGCAAGTCACCAGCCCTTGGGGGGCTGAACTCTGCGGTTTCATGAACACGGCAATGCAGTTCATTGCCGGGGTGTCGGGCCCCCTGCTGGATGTCTTCTATGTCCGTACCGACATGGACCGCCGGACAGTCGTGGCGACCAAAGCGGCTTCGCAGGCGTGCGCGCACTTGGCCAAGCTGGTTTATTTCGGCCACGCCATCAGTGGTGGGGAAAGCGTACCAACGCTGTTACTGGGGCTGGCGGTGGTAATGGCGATCGTTGGCACCAGCCTGAGTAAATTTGTGCTGGAACGCTTGAATGACAAACAGTTTCGGCGCTGGACGCAAGTGCTGGTCATGGTGATCGGCAGCGTGTATCTGGTGCAGGGCGTACACCTCGTACTCACCCGTTAAGAGACCGGTCGCGCAGTGGTTGTTCACGGCCGGGCGGTTCGTGATGGACGGTGAAAGCTTCCACCGTCTGTGTGGCGTCAATACCAAACGGGCGTAACCGTTCTTCAAGCAAAGTAGCATTGCGCTCCAGCACTACGGGGGCCGGTAATGCGCCGGCGGCGGCAATAATCACCCGATTACCCTCCAGACCTGCCCGTAACTGGTAGAAGTCGCCGAATACGGTGGCATAGGTCGCCGATTCACTCGCGTAGGTGCTGCTTTGCATGAATAGGTTCGCCACCACCAGCCCGTCAGCGCTCAGGAGTTCACGCACCCGCTCAAGGAACTCCACGGTCATCAGATGCGGCGGGATGTAATCTTCATCAAAGGCATCCAGCATGACGATGTCGTAGCGGCGACCTTCCTGCACGGCTCGCTCGATGAAGGCGCGGCCGTCCTCTACGTAGACCCGCTGTCGAGGCCCGATCTGATACCCGAAATAACGCTGTGCGACTTTGACGACCGCGGGGTCCAGTTCCACGGTGTCTATGGTGGCTGCAGGCAAAAGCTTGTGTAGAGCCGTGGATAACGTGCCTCCTCCCAAGCCAATAACAAGTATGGACGCCGGATCAGGCTTAGCAAACAGCGCAGCGGTCATCAGGCGGGTGTACTCGAAGACCATTCGATCAGGGTCATCCAACTCAAAGCACGTCTGCCTGCCTTCGCCCTCGATTTCCACAAAGTTCATACAGCGTTCACCATACTGCTCGAAAACGACGACGGGGGCGTACTGGGATGGCTCTACATGCAATAAGCGATCGCGGTCGCCCGCCAGCATGTCGCTTAACACCATGCCTGCCATGAATATGGCCAGCGCCATCACGCCACCAAACAACACCAGAGCTTTCTTGCGCATCGTGTACCTCAACGCTGTTTCGGGTTTCCCCATGCTACGCTATTTGTTTCGGTATAGTAGACGGGCATCCTGAGAGACATACATGCGTATTCTGCTGGTCGAAGACGAGCCGGAGCTGGCGCACTGGCTGAGCCGCAGTCTGGAGAAAAAAGGCTTTTCGATTGAATGGTCGAATGACGGCCTAGTTGCCTATCGTCGGCTTCAGCTGGAAGAGTTCGATGCCGTCATTCTTGACTTGGGCATTCCTAGTATGGATGGGCACTCTGTACTCAGCCGCCTACGTTCGGAAGACAACCGCACACCCATATTAATACTGACTGCGCGCGATTCGCTGGCAGATCGTGTCGATACGCTGGAATCAGGGGCAGACGATTTCCTGCCCAAACCGTTTCGCATTGAAGAGCTGGTTGCTCGATTAAATGCGCTTATCCGTCGCAGTCGCGGCCGCGACAAACCGCGCTTAGCCTGTGGCACGCTTGCCTATGACCTTTCCACCAAACGATTTACCTTAAATGGCGCCGCGCTGGCTGTAACCCCGCGCGAAAGCGAGGTGCTGCGCATATTGATTCAGCGCAGCGGCGAGCCCGTAAACAAGCAGTTCATTCTCGACAGGCTGACGGACCGTGACGACGAGATCATGAATGTCGAAGCAGTAGAGGTGATCATCCACCGTCTGCGCAAAAAACTGCAAGCCTCCGATGTCCAGATCACCACGCTGCGGGGCATAGGCTACTGCCTGGAACCTCTGGACCCTGAGACCACCTGAATCATGGTTCTGAACAGCGTACGCTCCACCCTGCTTTGGATACTCATACCCGCGGTGCTACTCACGTCTGGGCTCTCGCTGTGGATCTCAGGGCTGGAACTTAGAGATCAGGTCAACACCGCGTTCGACCGCGCTCTCGCCGGTGCGCTCCAATCCATTGCGTTGAATGTCAATACGGAAAGCGGAGGGCTCGCGATGGAGCAGCCCTTCTACATGCTTGAATTCATGGAGCTCGCCACCGATAGCCGTGTGTACTTCCGGGTGGCTACCGAAGATGGGCTATCTGAAATCGGGTATGCATTACTCCCCATGCCGGAAGGTGAGCGCCTGGAGGACGGGCGCCCCGTCTTCTATAACGCTGAATATTTCGGCGAGCCCTTGCGCATCGCCGCTATGGCACTGAATTCTTCGCCCAGACTCATCACGCCGTTGGGTAGCCGCATCATCATTCAGGTAGGCGAAAGCATGGAAGGACGCGACGCCTTCATGCAACGTGTGCTGATTCAAACCCTGCGCAAGGACACCGCCATCTTAGTGCTGTTCATCCTGTTGATCTCTATAGGTGCCATTCTCGCACTGCGTCCATTGAGAGAAACCAGTGAACGCATCCGTCAGCGATCCGCCGGCAACCTGCAGCCTATAGAGGAAGCCGCCCTGCCCCGGGAAGTCAGACCGCTTGTGCAGGCCATCAATATCCATATGGAGCGCTATGCACGCAAGGCGACTACGCAGCAGCAGTTCCTGGATGACACCTCACATCAACTCAGAACGCCACTTTCCGTCCTCATGATGCAGGTCGAGTACGCGAAATCACTCGCAGTG
Source organism: Alcaligenaceae bacterium (assembly GCA_029265795.1). Lineage (GTDB taxonomy): Bacteria > Pseudomonadota > Gammaproteobacteria > Burkholderiales > Burkholderiaceae_B > Yanghanlia. Next base: position 22,738 of record JAJUGV010000025.1, on the reverse strand, counting down.
ACCGATGAAATGAAGGAAGTGCTGGACGCCATCCAGCAACGGCTGAACAACACCATTCAACTGACCAATCAAATGATGGCGCTGGGTCGGGTGCATGATGCGGCAGACAAGCTGCGGGCCGGGCAGTCTTTGGAAGAAGTAGACCTGTGCCAGGTTGCTCGCGATGTCGTGGGGGAGTTCCTGGCCGCGGCACGCACCAAGCGTCAGGATTTTGGTCTCGACCTACCGGGAACCCCCATTATTGTTAATGGCATCGGCTGGCTGATCCATCAAGCACTGAGCAATATGGTCAGCAATGCGATCAAGTATTGCCCCGAATACTCCCGAATCACGGTGTCGGTGGCACGTACCGACGATGAAGTCGTGCTGCAGGTCGAGGATAATGGGCCGGGAATGTTGCCGGAAGACATGGCGCTGGCCGGGCACCGTTTCCGCCGTGGCGCTGCCGGACGGGCTCAACATGGGTCCGGCTTGGGGCTGGCCATCGTACAGACCATCGCGGAAATCAACCACGCCTATATGAAGCTGGAACCCGCACACGAAGGAAAAGGGCTGATCGCATCAGTGCGTTTTCCGGTTCGTTACAGCCCCGATTCCACGACCTAGGGATAACCCTGAATTTACACTCTTTTTCATAAATCTGAAAGGAAGGAGAAAGGTTTCATTCGATAAGGTACACCCCGGAACATACCGATAGACATAATTCCGGAGGAAATCCATGAAGCTTTATAAGAAAACCTTGGGCGTCATCGCCGCCGGCCTATTGGCCGTTTCCGGCCTGGGCGCTGTGCACGCTGAACCCAGCAAGCCCGAGTGCATTGCCCCGGCCCAGCCCGGCGGCGGTTTTGACCTTACGTGTCGCGTCGCTCTGAACGGTTTCGCAAATACCGATATTCTGAAAGAGCCGATGCGCACCATTTACATGCCCGGCGGCATTGGCGCAGTGGCCTACAACCACATCGTCGCGCAGCGTCCAGCCGACCCTAACGCCATCGTTGCGTTTTCCGGCGGTTCGCTGCTGAATCTGGCGCAAGGCAAGTTCGGCCGCTACAACGTTAACGACGTGCGTTGGCTGGCTGCCATCGGCAGTGACTACGGTGTCGCCATCGTACGTGACGACTCCCCATACAAGGATCTGAAGTCCCTGATGGAAGCCTTTAAGGCCGATCCCACCAAGATCGTGCTGGGTGCCGGTGGCTCCGTGGGTAGTCAAGACTGGATGAAAGCGGCGCTCACCGCTCAGGCTGCCGACGTGGACTACAAAAAAATGCGCTTCGTCGCCTTTGAAGGGGGTGGTGAAGCTCTGACGGCCCTGCGTGGCGGTCACATCCAGGCTTACATGGGCGATGCCGCTGAGGCTTTCACCATGCTGGAAGGCGGTGCACCTATCCGTGTCCTGGCAGTGTTCAACGACGAGCGCCTGCCTGGTGTGATGGCTGACATCCCCACCGCACAAGAACAAGGCTTTGATATCGTCTGGCCGATCATCCGTGGTTTCTATGTCGGCCCCAAGGTTTCCGACGAAGACTACCAGTGGTGGGTGCAGGCTTTCGACAAGCTCATGGAAACCCCTGAGTTCGCCGAAATGCAAAAGCAACAAGGCCTGTTTCCCTTCAACAAGACCGGCGAAGAGCTGGACACCTACGTCAAGGAACGCGTAGAGTTTTACACCGAGCTGGCTGACAGTTTCGGGCTGATTAAGAAGTAACCCCCCGCTGCCCATCGTTCCTACCGGGCAGCAAACCATACGCCCCCGACACACGGCCATGTCGTCACATGGCCGTGTTTCTCCAGTCAGGGGGAAAACCAACGGAGAACCTTCCCCATGATTTCGCTCAATGACCGCGTATTAGGCATTGCTGCGCTAATTTTCGCGGCGCTGATCACTGCCTTCGGTTACGACTTGGAGCCGCCCTTTTCATACGAACCGGTCGGTCCCAAAGCATTTCCCCTGTTGCTTGCACTCATCATCGCCCTCTGTGGCGTGCGCCTGGTCATCAAAGGCGGTGGCGAAGTCGAGCCTAACCCCGCCGGAGCCAACACTCGCATAATGGCCATGGTTGCCTACCTCGCCGGCTACGCCTTCCTGTTCCAATGGATCGGCTTCATTGCCGCAACCACCCTCATGGTGGCGTTGATCGGCCGGTTGTTTCAAGCAACTTGGGTTCAGGCGTTCATCGGCGGCATCGTCATGGGCGTGGGGTTGTTTTTACTCTTCGATAAGGGTCTGGATGTCGTCCTGCCCACCGGCATTCTGGGAGACCTGCTGTGAACGACATTCTTGGATATTTAAGCCTGGGCTTTAGCGTTGCATTTACCGCCACCAACCTGTTGGTGGCCGCCATTGGTTCGTTTCTCGGCACCATCGTCGGCGTGCTGCCGGGCCTTGGGCCCATCAACGGCGTGGCCATGCTGGTACCCATCGCCTTCGCGATGCAGCTGCCCCCTGAAACCGCGCTTATTCTCTTAGCCGCCGTCTATGTCGGTGCCGAGTACGGCGGTCGTATCACGTCCATTCTGATCAACGTTCCGGGTGAAGCCGCCGCGGTCATGACCACACTGGACGGCTATCCCTTGGCACGCCAGGGGCTGGCCAGTGTGGCCCTGTCGCTCTCGGCCTGGTCGTCGTTCATCGGTTCCACTATCGCCATTTGTGGGATCGTTCTGCTTGCCCCCTTGCTTGCCAACTTCGCCGTCGCGTTCGGGCCCGCCGAATACTTCGTGCTGATGGTCTTCGCCTTCTGTGCACTGACCAGTCTGCTGGGTGATGAGCCCGTGAAGGGCATCCTTGCTGCAATGCTGGGGCTTTTCATTGCTACGGTCGGTGTTGACGCCAACTCGGGCGTGTACCGCTACACTTTTGACCTGCCCAATCTTGCGGACGGCATTGACTTCGTCGTAGTTGTGATCGGGCTGTTCGCTGTGGCCGAGATGCTGCAGATGTTGGAAAATCTGCTTAGCGGAACAAATATTGAAGTACCCAAGAGCAACCGTAAGCTCTTCAACTTGAAGGAGCTTGCATTTACTTGGTGGTCTACCGTACGCAGCGGGTTTATGGGTTTCTTCATTGGAATTCTTCCCGGCGCCGGCGCCAGTGTGGCATCGGCCGTCGCTTACGCCAACGAGAAGAAGTTCACCGAAAGTAAAGATCCCGAAGCCAAATTCGGTAAAGGCGATCTGCGCGGCCTGGCTGCGCCTGAAGCCGCCAACAATAGTGCGGCGACGGGGTCCTTCATTCCCATGCTGACCTTGGGCGTCCCAGGCTCCGGCACCACGGCCGTCATGATGGGCGCGCTTACGCTCTACAACATCACCCCCGGTCCCGTGCTGTTCGAAGCACAACCCCAGATCGTGTGGGGGCTGATCGCCTCGCTGTTTGTTGCAAACGTCATGCTGTTCCTGATGAACGTGCCGATGGTGCGAGTATTCGCATCGATGCTGGCCATTCCGTCGCGTCTGCTCGTACCGGGCGTTTTGGCCATCAGTTTCATCGGTGTCTATGCGATCAACGCGACCCGCTTCGACCTCTTGATGGTGGTCGGCATTGGGGTGATTGGGTACTTCTTGCGCAAGTGCAATGTTCCCATGGCCCCAATGGTGCTCGGGGTCGTGCTGGGCGACATGATGGAGCAGAACCTGCGCCGCGCGTTGTCTATCACCAACGGTGAAATCGGTATCCTTTTCGAGAGCAAGATCTCCATCTCGCTTTGGATTCTGGCCATACTGGTTGGCGTAGTACCACCTCTTTTGCGTACACTAGCAAAGAAGAAGGCGACGGTGCCGGCGAACTGATTACGCCATGAAACCGCCGGGGTGCCCTCCCCCGGCGCATGTCAATTTACCCTGCGGCCTGGCCGACAGGGGTCTGAAACTCCGGCCTGCGCCGGAGTTTCTGCGTTGCAGTAACCAATCACACTGCGCACTCAGCAAGCCGGCCGGAGCCTTCCCCCCTCTACTCTCGCTCCGGGCTGTTGTTTCATGAATCACGCTACTCGTGTCGTCATCGGTTTGGCCACCGCCTTTGCCGGTGCCCTGCTTGCTCTCTGGTTGTCCTTACCCCTGCCCTGGATGATCGGTGCTCTACTTGCAACCGCTATATCCAAGATGGCCGGCAGCCCAGCAAAAGCGCATAAGACATTCCGCAACGGGGGCCAGTGGGTGATCGGCACCTCGCTGGGGCTTTACTTCACACCCGAAATGCTGCGTGTCATTGGGCTAAATCTTCCGTACATATTGGCAGGCACCGTTTTCGCACTCGGCTTGGGGGCGCTGGGGGCCTACATATTGCGGGCATGGGGTGGCGCCGACTTCAAGACCGCCTGGTTTGCCAGCGCTATCGGCGGAGCCAGCGAAATGAGCGCGCTGGCAGAGCGCTACAACGCGCGCCAGGATCTGGTGGCCTCCGCACACAGTCTGCGTATGTTGATGGTGGTGGTCATCATTCCCTTTGCCTTCCGCGCGCTTGGCATTCACGGTAACGATCTTTCCGTGCTGCAGACCGACACCTTCTATGATGCACAGGGAATGCTGGTGCTGATCGTGCTTACCAGTGCGATGGGCATATTCTTTCAACGGGTGCGCTTGCCCAACCCTTGGGTGCTGGGCCCTTTGCTTGCGACCGCCCTGCTCACCAGCAACGGTCTGGTGCTTACCTACATTCCTACTGAAATGACCAACCTGGGCCAGCTGTTCATCGGCTGGTTTCTGGGCGACAAATTCACGTCAGACTTTTTCCGACGCGCGCCCCGCTACCTCAGCGTGGTGGCCATTTCGAACAGCATCAATATCGTTTTGGCGTTTGCCTTCAGCTATTTGTTGTTTCTCGCGTCAGGCATTCCTATGCCTACCCTGGTGCTGGGCACCAGCCCCGGCGGCATTGCCGAGATGGCCATCACCGCCAAGGTGCTAATGCTGGGGGCGCCGATTGTCACAGCCTTCCATGTTATTCGCATGGTGGGGGTACTGCTTGCAACGGCGCCGCTCTACCGGGTGGTTATCAGGCAGCGCCAGCATCAGTAGACCGCATCTGTCATGTGCCGATGGTGTGGCCATCGGCACAGTCTCGGTCAGTTATTACGCTGATAACCGGTTTCGCCACCAAATAGCGTGGCTCGCTGCGACCAGTCGTGCGTCTTTTCCCACAGCTCAAGTACGGACATGGCTTCGCGCTTGAACATAGCGTCGCGCTCGGGAGTGGAGATGTTCACACCCAGCTCCAACCGGTGGCCCGAGGGGTCAAAGAAGTAAATGGAAAGCAGGAAGTCGTCGTGGTTGACCGGCCCGATGACTTCCAGGCCGCGCTCTTCCAGCTTGGCTTTGGCTTTCAGAAGGGTTTCCTCATCTTTGACCCTGAAGGCAAAGTGCTGTACCCAGTCGGGGGTTTCCGGGTCACGACCTGACGGTTCGCCCTTGTCATGCGGCAGTTCGAAAAATGCGATGCAGCTGCCGTCTTCCATTTCCAAGAAAATGTGGATGTGGGGGCTGTACGCGCCGGTGGACGGAACATGATCCTCGCCCATGGCATGGATAAATTTCAGGCCGAGTACTTCGGTGTAGAAATCGACTGTCTCGCGCGCATCCTTGCAACGAAAGGCAGCGTGATGGAGGCCTTTACACAGCATGATGGTTTCTCCTGGTTATAAGTTCACGAAATGTCAGCAGTCGCCGCGACTTCGTAGCGCTCAAACGTCTGCTGAATCGAACCAAACACTGAATGACCGGCACTGTCGGTGTGCTCAATCCGTACTTCCTCACCGAAGCCGAAGAAGGGCGTCTTGGCCTGGCCGTCCCGCAGGACTTCCAGCGAACGAATTTCGCCGATACACGCGCAGCCCGCTTTTTCATCCTCGTTCGACACTGTCCCAAGGCCAACCAGCGTGCCGGGCTCAAAATGACGCGTCTGAGCGACGTGTGCAATGAGGTGGCCATAATGGAAGGGGGTGTCCTTGCCGGTTTCGATTTCCCCGACTTTTTCTCCACGCACCCAGCAGTGCATGGTTCCGGATACCAGTTTTCCATCCCAAAGTTCGCCCAATTCGTCCGGCGTGACCGCAATAGGCCCCATGCTGGATGCCGGCTTACCCGTGAGGAAACCAAAGGTGCGCTTCAGTTCAGCGGGAATCAGTGCACGCAATGAGATATCGTTCACGAGCACAAAGAGCTTGATATGGGATGTTGCCGCTTCGGCTGACACGCCCATTGGAACGTCGTCTGTGATAGCGCAGATTTCCGCTTCAAAGTCGATACCCAGGTCTTCCGATGGCAGGCGAACGGTTTCGTTCCATCCCATGAACCCATAGGAAATGCCTTGGTAAACCAGCGGCTTCTCGTAGAAATCAGCGGGCACGGTTTCGCCGCGGGCCGTCCGGTTGCGCGTGATGTGGCTGGCATAGGCCGCACCATCCAGGAACTGGTATGACCTGGGCAGCGGCGCCCCAAGCTGGTTCATATCCAGCGCAAAGGCTTCACCCAACTGACCGGCATTAAGTTTTTCGTACAGCTTACGCAGGGCGGGTTCCACCTCGCTCCACCGGTCGAGCGCGTCTTGCATAGTGGGCGCCACCGCCGCCGCGCTCACTGCCGTTTTCAGGTCACGGCTGACCACCATCAAGGCGCCGTCACGGCCCTTGCGCAGGGATGCTAGTTTCATTACTACCTCTTTATTTGAAACGATGTACTGCGGTTACTGCAGCGGGATGCCCGCCGTCGATACGACCTGCTTCCACTGTTCAATAGTGTCTGCAATCATGGTGCGCATTTCATCGGGCCGGCTGTACCACGCTTCACTGCCCATTTTGTTGAGCGAGGCTTGCACCTCGGGGTCGTTCAACACCGCTTTGACGGCTCCGTTCAGCTTTTCCACAACCTCGTCAGACATGCCGGCCGGACCCGCTACGCCCAACCAAGACATGACTTCGTAGTTCGGCAAAGTATCGTGCACAGCCGGTGCATCCGGCAGCAATGGCCATGGCTGCTTACTGGTTACCGCCAGTGCACGCAATGCCCCGGCTTGCAGCTGTGGCGCCGCCACGGTGACTGTGTCGATCAGTACGTCGACATCACCCGCCAATACCGCCATGACGGGTGCGCCACCGCCACGATAGGGAATGTGCAGCATGTCGGCTGAAGAAGTCGCTGCCAGCAGTTCACCTGTAAGGTGTTGGGTCGAGCCGGAACCTACCGAGGAGTACGTTACGCCCTGCTTGGATTGACGAGCGCTGTCGAGTAGCTGGCCCAGATCCTTAGCCGGATGGTCGGCCTTCACAGCAATCACGAAAGGAAAGCGCGATACCGTCGAGATCATGGAAAAGTCGTTGACCGGGTCGTACTGCAGCTCCTTCCTGACCGCGGCTGAAGCGGTATGTCCGCCCGTCAACATGATGAGGGTGTGCCCATCGGGGTTCGCCTTGGCGACGTATGCTGACGCAATGGTGCCGCCGGCGCCTGTGCGCGGCTCAACCACGACGGTCTGACCGAGTTGCTTTTCCAGGCCCGCGGCCACCACACGCGCGACGGAATCCGCATTGCCGCCGGCACCAAAGCCGTGGATGAGAGTGATTGGCCGACTCGGGTAGTCAGCCATGACAGCGCCGGATACCAGGCTCAAGAACAAACCCGTAGTGAGGGCCCTTCTGAGGTTTTTCATTTGTCGGTGTCTCCTTATGAAAGATTCTGCGATATGCAGTCAGACCGCACTATAGAGAGACACAGCTGCCATCAACGCCCGTTTTCCATTAAATGGAAACCATGTTGGCAACGGCTCGCGGACCGATGGACGCCTGGCGTATCAATCGCACCCGCTGCTGCAGAATACGCGCCAGCGCTTTGATGCGGTCGGGGCTGAGGCGGCTGTCAATTGCGGCAATGCTTACCGCCGCAAACGGTTGATCCAGCGAGTTTAAAAGCGGCACTCCGACTGCAGAGACACCCGGATTCACCCGGTTGCGAATCACCGCATAGCCATTGCGGCGGCACTCCTCTACCGCATTTCTTAACTCTTCTTCCGTGAGCTCCCGTCTGACTGCTGCGTGTTCGCTGGAGCGCACAATGAGTTCTTCGCGCTCTTCGCCCGGCATGAAAGCCAGTATCGCCAACCCTCCTGCGCCCAAACCCAGTGGCCGCCTGCTCCCTACCTCAAGGGTCAGTACACGTATGGGGGACGGCCCCTCATGACGATCTATGCACACGGCATCGGCGCCGCTGCGCAGTGTCAGGTAAACGGTATCGCCCACCTCTTCAGCGAGCTTGCGTAGGTAAGGCGCACAGTGCTCTCGCGGGTCATAGGCGACAGAAGCCGCCACCCCCAGCTCGAAGATGAGGGGGCCCAAGGCGTAGCGCCGGGTGGATTCATGCTGGACCACCATACCCTGGGCACACAATTGCGCCAGCAGACGATGCACGGTGGAATTGGCAAGGCCGGTAGCGCCGGCTATGACCGTCAGAGGCAAGCCTTTCTTTCCGGCGGTAGCCAGCAACTTTAGAAGCTGAACCGTCCTATCCAGTACCCCGGCGGCGCTCTGAATCCCAGCAGCACTCATGGGACTTGCGTTGATATCGCTTCGATGCAGGCGTCTAAAGCGGCGATGAAAGCGCGCATTGCTTCGACACTCGCCGAATCGTTCAGTGTGCCATTCTCGAAGGCCTGAGCGGCATTGCCGACGATGACCTCCGGCCTGCTAAGAACATGCGACTCAAGAAACTGAAAGCACTGACGCAGGTGCAGCTGCCCGCGAATCGCGCCCAGGCGCCCCGCGCTCACTCCCATAATTCCGACCTGCTTGCCTTTGAAGGGTGGATCGGGCAGCCGCGACAGCCAGTCAATCACGTTCTTCAGGCCACCTGGAATCGAATAGTTGTATTCAGGGGTGGAAATGACGACGCCGTCGGCTTCGCGTATCGATTGCGCTAACTCGGTAACCGGCGACGGCCACCCCTGCTTCTGCAGATCCTCGTCATAGACGGGGAACGCTTTTGGCACAACGAGCGCAACCTCCCAATGTGACGGAGCCATGGTTTTCATCGTGCGCAGCAGCGCAGTGTTATAGGATTCGGCTCGCAGACTACCCGAGATCGCCAGGATTTTCGACACACACATCTCCCAACATTACGCAAATCTCGTATTGTCGCTGCTAATGGAGCCACGGACACCAATATTTCCGAAGAACGGAAATTGTGCCGTGAGGGTTTTTGAAGCCGGCGCGGTTATGCTTGCTTCTTTGCAGAACTTCTGTACGTATCCGAAGTCGAGGAGCCGTTTCACGCATGTCCACACAGATTCTTTCCGGTATCCGCGTCATTGAACTGGGGCAACTGATTGCCGGGCCTTTTGCAGCGAAGACGCTTGCAGATTTTGGTGCCGACGTTATCAAGATCGAGCCTCCGGGCCAAGGCGACCCTTTGCGAAAGTGGCGCTTGCTGTATGGAGACACCTCGGTGTGGTGGGAAGCGCAGTCGCGCAGCAAAAAATCTGTCTGCGTCGATCTACGTCAAGCAGAGGGCCAGGATATCGTTCGCAAACTGGCAAAAGATGCCGACGTGCTGATCGAGAATTTTCGCCCGGGCACCATGGAGAAGTGGGGCCTATCGTGGGAGGCGCTGCATGAACTTAATCCGAAATTGATCATGCTGCGTGTGTCGGGCTACGGGCAAAATGGCCCTCGTGCGCTGGAGCCTGGCTTTGCAGCCGTAGGCGAAGCGTTTGCGGGTCTGCGCTACCTCAATGGCGAACCGGGCCGCGCGCCGGTACGGGCTGGTTTATCGCTAGGTGACACCATTGCCGGCCTGCATGGTGCCCTGGGTGTGCTGTTGGCGCTCTACCAGCGCGATGCCCGTGGGGGCAAGGGCCAGGTGATAGATGCCGCCTTGTATGAAAGCCTCTTTAATCTCACAGAGAGCCTCTTGCCGGAGTATTCCGTTTTTGGAGCCGTGCGCGAACCTGCTGGAGCAGCATTGCCCGGCATTGCGCCCTCGAACGCCTACCGATGTCACGATGGCAGCTACGTACTCATTGCCGGTAACGGCGACGCCATCTTTCAGCGCTTGATGCATTGCATCGGCCGCCCGGACCTGGCCGACGACCCGTCACTCGCGCACAACGACGGCCGAGTCGCACGCGTAGAAGAGATTGACGCCGCCATCGAGCAATGGACGCGCAGCCATCCGGATATCGACGCCATGCTGGAACAACTGAAGGCAGCCCGCGTGCCGTCAGGGCGCATCTACTCCATTCGAGAGATCGCTACAGATCCACACTATCGCGAGCGGGGAGCCATTACCCGGGTACAGGCAGCTAGTGGTGTTGAAGTGGAAATGCCCGCGGTATTTCCTGTCCTGTCCGACAACCCAGGCGGCATACGTCATCGAGCTCCCACGCTTGGGGAGCATACTGACAGCGTGCTGGCCGAGGCGGGCTTCGATGCGCAGACCGTGGCAGATTTGCGTAGAAGAGGCATCCTGGCCTGATGCCGACCGGTAATTATTCCAAGGTACGGGATTTGCTGCAGCGTCCACAAGTTGCTGCATATCCGCAGCACAAGCATCAAATCCACGGAGCTTCTACATGAATACCGCCCCCTTCGCCGCACCCCAATATGATGTACGTCTCAGCCTGGCTCGCCTGGCCGCGGGACTGCTCATGCTGGCCGCGCTGCTATCCCCTGTCATGGCGCAAAACACAAAGCCGGCAGGAACACACGACCACCCCGTGATTCATCGCTTGCTGGACGCTATAGCTGAAGAGAATCACCAGGAATTCATCAGCGAGGGGACGCCTGAGTTCGCCGCTTTGGGTGAACCGGAGTTTACCCAGGTGGCACGCGCCATTGCCCCTCGCTTAAGACAGGGATACGACGTGGAATATTTGGGCAATTTGCGACAACAAGGGCTGGAGATATCGGTATGGAAGGTGAGCTTCGAAGATAACGGTGACGACCTTCTTGCCACGCTCAACGTGCAAAACGGCCGTGTGGGCGGCTTCTTCCTTCGTTAACGCCCCATTCGCGGAATGTGAGTTACCCTGACCCCTCATTTTTTAAGGAGCCTTACCCATGGCACAAGCCTCAGCCCGTCATATCCTCGTCGACTCAGAAGCCAAATGCAATGAGTTGAAGCAAGCCATTGAAAATGGTGCTGACTTCGCTCAAGTCGCCCGAGAACACTCCACTTGCCCGTCCAGCCGTGATGGTGGCGCACTGGGCACATTTGGCCGCGGCCAAATGGTGCGCGAATTCGACGAAGTGGTGTTCAGCGCACCCGTGGGCGTTGTCCAAGGCCCTGTCAAAACCCAGTTCGGCTATCACCTGGTGGAAGTAACCGAGCGTCAAGACTGACCCCAAGGCGTCTTCCCGGCATCGGCGTCTGCGCGGCGTCGATGCCCACCCGCTGCACAGGCGCGCACGGCCGCATGGCCTAAATTGCTACACTTCCCTTAGAACAGCGTCGTCTAAGGAGTTGCGACTGTGATGTGGAACTGTCTCATCATTGAAGATGACCGCGAGAATGCCCATTACATCGCGGAGGGGTTTCGTGAGCTCGGCCATTGGCCTGTCATCTGTCATGACGGGGTCGAAGGGCTGCAACGAGCATCGACGGAACCGTGGGATCTCATCATTTTGGATCGCATGCTGCCCAACCAGGTCGACGGCCTGTCGATCCTTACTAAACTGCGCGCGGTGGGTATCAAGACCCCCGTAATCGTGCTCAGCGCACTGACCGCTCTGGATGAAAGGGTGAAGGGCCTGAAACTGGGCGGCGACGATTATCTTACCAAGCCGTTTGCGCTTATCGAGCTCCTGACACGCGCCGAGGCATTGGTGCGCCGCTCCAAGAACAGCCGAACCGATCGCGTGCTGACCTATGCCGATCTGCGCTACGACCTCACGGTGCCGCGCATTACAAGGGCTGGGAAGGAGCTCGCGCTGCAGCCGCGTGAATGCCGTCTGCTTGCCTACATGATGACTCATCCCGAGCAAGTTCTGACCCGAGCCATGTTGTTAGGTGCCGTGTGGGGCTACCAGTTCAACCCGCAGACCAACGTAATCGATGCCACCGTCAGTCGCTTACGCCAGAAAATTGACGATGGCTTCTCGCCTCCTCTGATCCATACAGTTCGAGGGCTGGGCTACCGTTTTTCCGTCAATCCCGAACGTAGCGCCGACAAGTCCGCCACGACCGAACATGCCGTTTAACCGGCTTTTGACTGAATGGCGGCGCCTCTGGGGTTCGGTCGCCTTCCGACTCACGCTCAACTACAGCCTGCTTGCCGCCGGCACCACCGCCTTCTTGCTGATCTTCGCCTACGGCAAGATCGTAGACCTGCTACAGCTACAGTTTTCCAGGCAGGTCACGCTGGCCGCCAACAGGCTGACAACGCATTATGAATATCAGGGCTTGATTGCGCTGCAGCAGGAACTGGAACAGCTGCTATCCGACCAGACGGACATCGACACCGAAATGTACCTTCTGGTGTCCTCGACCGGCGTGCGCCTAGTCGGCAACCTGGAATTGATTCCTGTCGAGGAAGACGACGTACAGGTTCCAGCCTTAGACCTGCTCAAGGAATCGGACACCCCAATCTTGCTGAATGTACTGCGCGAAGGCGCCCCCATCACGGGGCTGCTCACCCTTCGGCAGCTATCGAACGGCGCCACTCTGATCGTTGGTCGTGATATCGCAGATATGCGCGAAATTCAGGGACTGATTGGGAACGCGGTGATCGCCGCCACGCTGGTTGCCGTCTTTCTCGTCATGATAGGCACAACGATTTTTCGCCGCGAACTACGCCAGCGCGTGCAGGCCATACGTGAAACCGCCTTGCGGGTAGGCACCGGGGAACTCACTCAGCGTGTGCCGGACGTGGCGGAGATCGACGAATTCGTGCAGTTGCGCTACGACATTAACTACATGTTGGACCGCATCGAAAACCTCATGACCGGGGTGCGCAATGTCTCGGACTCCATCGCTCATAACCTCCGCACGCCATTGGCACGCGTGCTGGGACGGCTCGAGAAAGCACGCCAAGGAAGCAGAGACCCGGACGAACTGGTGGCCGCCATGGATGCTGCGGCCCTGGAAATCATGGAGCTAATCAGTGTGTCCGAGAAACTGCTGCTGATCGCAGAAGCGGAATCGGGCCTGAGACGTCAGGATTTTTCCGTGATCTCATTGCAAGCGTTAATGGCTGACGTGTATGAGCTCTATGAACCCGTAGCTGCCGAAAGCAGTATCACACTTGTTCTCGACCAGCACACAGAAGCCGTTTCTGTTCAGGCGGACTCCGACCTGCTGGCCAGCGCCATCACCAATCTGGTGGATAACGCGTTTAAGTATGCCGGGCCAGGTTCCACCATCAAGCTGTGCACGACGCGCCGCAAAGGTAAGGCCTGCATCATCGTAAAAGACAATGGTGCAGGAGTGCCTGCCGATGAGCTGGCCCGCTTGGGCACCCGCTTCCATCGGCTCAAACCGGATGCGCCGGGGTTCGGTCTGGGCCTGGCCTCCGTGCGCGCCATCGTCGCGCTGCACGGGGGTGAGGTTGAGTTTCTCGATGCCGGCCCCGGGCTGGAAGTGAACATCATGCTGCCGAACATTACCGAATGGTAATGTCTTCGTAATGAAACGCCGGGTCACGGGCCCAGCTCCTCTCCTAATATGCCAGATGCTTTAAATAAGGAGGCATCTGGTGAATATCAGAATCAAGAATCAGCAGGACTTCTGGTCCGGCGTCATGTTCGTGCTCATCGGAATTGGATTCGCGCTGGGCGCAACCAAGTATTCCATGGGTACCGCCGCCCGCATGGGGCCCGGCTATTTTCCCTTCTGGTTGGGAACCTGTCTGGCCATTCTGGGCGCTTTTGTCGCCTTGGGAGCGACGTCCAAGAAAGCTGAGGAGACGACAGTTGAAAAATTCGACTACCCCGTCGTACTCATCCTTCTGGGCAGCGTAGTCCTTTGCGGCTTGTTGATGAACTACCTGGGCGTCTATATCAGCGTCTTCCTCTTGGTTTTCGTCAGCAGTTTCGCCAGCCACGTCTTCAACTGGAAGGTCGCAGCAATCACGGGGATCAGTCTCGTGCTGTTTGTCTGGGCGGCGTTTATCAAAGGACTGGGCCTTATTTTTCCGCTGTGGCCCAGCTTCATGGGTTAATCGAGGAGCACCCAGAAAATGGAATTATTTGACAACCTCATATTGGGCTTCTCAGTAGCCCTTACCCTGGAGAACCTGGCGTATTGTCTGCTGGGCTGTCTTCTGGGAACGCTGATCGGCGTGCTGCCCGGCATCGGCCCCGTGCCGACCATTGCCATGCTGCTGCCCATCACCTACGTACTGCCGCCGACTGCAGGCCTCATCATGCTTGCCGGTATTTACTATGGCGCCGCCTATGGGGGCTCGACCACGGCCATTCTTGTGGCCTTGCCCGGTGAAACCTCTGCGGTGGTGACCGTACTTGACGGCCACCAAATGGCACGTAACGGGCGAGCCGGGGCGGCACTTGCGATTGCCGCTTTGGGCTCCTTCTTCGCGGGCTGTGTCACTACCTTCCTGATCGCCGGTTTTGCCCCGCCCCTGGCCGAAATCGCGTTTAAGTTCGGTCCCGCCGAATACTTCTCGCTCATGGTGCTGGGGCTGATCGGTGCCGTGGTCCTGGCCTCCGGTTCGCTGCCCAAAGCTATCTGCATGATCTTCCTGGGTCTGCTGCTGGGTATGGTCGGCACCGACGTGAACTCGGGTGTCGCCCGCTACGACTTTGGTATTCCTGAGCTGCAAGACGGCATCGACTTCGCCGTTGTGGCCATGGGTGTGTTCGGCTTCGCCGAAATCATGACCAACCTTGAGCTGCGCGACCAGCGTGTCGACCTGACCGATAAGGTAGGCAAGCTCTACCCGAACAAAAAGGAATTCCAGGAAGCCTGGCCTGCAGTAGTGCGTGGAACAGCCCTGGGTTCTGCTCTGGGTATCCTGCCTGGCGGTGGCGCCGTATTGTCTTCCTTTGCGTCCTATACGCTTGAGAAGAAACTGTCGAAGGAGCCTGAGCGCTTCGGTAAGGGTCACCCTGCTGGTGTTGCCGGCCCCGAATCCGCCAACAACTCCGGCTCGCAGGCTTCGTTCATCCCGCTGCTGACTCTGGGTATTCCCGGCAACGCCGTGACTGCCCTGATGATCGGCGCGATGACCATCCACAACATTCAGCCCGGCCCGCAGGTCATGAGCAGTCACCCGGAACTCTTCTGGGGTCTGATCGTGTCGATGTGGATCGGTAACCTGATGCTGGTGGTACTGAACCTGCCGCTGATCGGCCTGTGGGTGAAGCTGCTGACAGTCCCCTATCGGGTGCTTTTCCCGGCCATTCTGGTGTTCTGTACCATCGGGGTCTACTCGTTGAACTACAACGTATTCGACATCTGGGTGACGGCAGCCTTCGGCCTGGTGGGCTATATATGGGTAAAGCTCAAATGTGAAGGGGCGCCACTATTGCTCGGCCTAGTGCTTGGGCCCATGATGGAAGAGAACTTCCGCCGGGCGCTGCTACTGGCTCGCGGTGACTACTCCACCTTCGTGACCCGCCCGCTGTCGCTGTCGCTGCTGGTGATGGCTGTGATTCTGGTCGCTCTGGTCGCTCTGCCCTCCATCCGAGCAAAACGCGAAGAAGCGTTTGTGGAAGAAGGCTAAGCTCACCAAAGCTGCAACGCTACACACGCCTAAGAACCGGTCGGGTCTGCCCCGACCGGTTTTTTTATGCCCACGGCAACAACATCGCCAAGCCATGCTAATACGACTGTAACAATCGGTGGATACAGTGACGTCATTCTGCACAGGAGCAAATGATGCACACGTCTATTACATCTACCCGCAACTCCCCCTTCACCCTGAAAACCCTGCTCGCCGCGGTCAGCCTTGCTCTGGTCGCCGGCCTAAGCACAACGGCCCACGCGCTGGATCCACGCTATCAAGACAATGACGGGGATTTGGTCGCCGACACCCCGACTGATCCCAAGGACTGGATCGACCCGGCCACCCTGGTATTCGCTTACACCCCCGTGGAAGACCCGGCTGTCTATGCCAAGGTTTGGGACGGCTTCATCCAGCACATGGCAAAAGTCACCGGCAAAAAAGTGCAGTTCTTCCCCGTTCAGAGCAACGCGGCCCAGCTTGAGGCCATGCGGGCCGGGCGTCTGCACGTTGCCGGCTTCAACACCGGATCCAACCCGTTGGCGGTCAACTGCGCCGGTTTCGTGCCTTTTGCAATGATGGTGTCCAAGGACGATCGCTATGGCTACGAGATGGAAATTATTACCTACCCGGACAGCGGTATCGAGAAAGTTGAAGACATCCGCGGCGGAAAGATGGCCTTCACCTCAGAGACCTCCAATTCAGGCTACAAGGCGCCTTCCGCTCTGCTGCGCGACCAGTTCAACATGGAACCGGGCAAGGATTATGAACCTGTCTTTTCCGGCAAGCACGACAACTCGATTCTCGGCGTAGCTAACAAAGATTACCCTGCAGCCGCGATCGCCAATTCGGTCAAACAACGAATGGAAGCGCGCGGCGCGGTAACGCCGGAGCAACTGAAGGTCATCTACAAATCGCAGACCTTCCCCACCACCGGCTACGGTCATGTTTACAACCTGAAGCCTGACCTGGCAGAGAAGGTCAGAGAGGCCTTCTTCACCTTTGAGTGGGAAGGCAGTGAGCTGGCTAAGGAGTTCAACGTGGCGCAGCCTCCGCAGGAAAAGTTCATGCCCATCACCTACAAGGAACACTGGCAGGTGGTGCGTGACATCGACCGCGCCATGAACATCGAATACACCTGCAATTAAGGGTCGCGTCGTGCTGGACATAGAGAATTTGCATAAACGCTACCCCACGGGGGATCCGGCCCTGAAAGGGGTGAGCCTGAAGTTGGAAGCCGGCTCAATGCTGGGCCTGATCGGCCCTTCCGGAGCCGGTAAGTCCACCTTGATCCGCTGCATCAACCGACTGGTCGAGCCCACCCAAGGCCGCATTCTGCTGGACGGCCATGATCTCGCCACGCTCAGTGGCGGACGGCTGCGCGCGGTGCGGCGCGAGATCGGCATGATCTTTCAGCAGCATGCGCTGGTGGAACGGCTCACTGTCATGGAAAACCTGCTCGCCGGTCGCTTGGGCTATACCAGGTTCTGGCCCAGCTGGCTGCGCCGGTTCCCGCAGGAAGATATACGACTGGCCTACCACCTGTTGGATCGGGTCGGGCTTAGTGGCATGGAGAACAAGCGGGCCGACGCTCTCTCCGGCGGACAACGCCAACGCGTGGGCATTGCCCGCGCGCTGATGCAGCGCCCCAGAATGCTTCTGGTAGATGAGCCCACTGCGAGCCTGGATCCGAAAACAGCACGCCAGGTGATGCGCCTTCTGCTTGAATTATGTTCCGAGCACCAGCTAGCCGCCATCATCAACATTCACGACGTTGTATTAGCTACGGAGTTCCTGCCACGCATCGTCGGCCTGCGCTCCGGCAGCGTCGTATATGACGGGCCTGCCGCGCAGGTCGACCATCGGGTGCTGACGGAAATCTATGGCGATGAAGACTGGTCCAGCATCACCGAGCGGCTCACCCGCCCGGATGAACAAACCGATACCCCGCCACCATTGATGCTGGTAGCGGCCGGCTGACACTGTTGCCATGAATAGTTCGACTCCAACGGCTGCGCCGCTCGCCTGGCGCAGGCCTCCCATGATCGCCCGGCCTTGGCTGCGCTACAGCCTGCTCATAGGCGCCCTGGTCTATCTCGCGCTTGCCATCGGCTCGCTTCAGGTGAACTGGGCTCGCGTAGCAGAAGGTTTGGGCCGCGGCTGGGCATTTATCACCGCCTTTCTGCAACCCGACTTCATCAGCCGAGGCGACGACATTATGGCGGGCTTCAAAGAAAGCCTGACCATGACGCTGACTTCAACTGCGCTGGGCATCGCGTTGGCGATCCCCTTTGCTTTAGGTGCAGCACGCAATCTGGCGCCACAATGGATATACGTTTGCTGCCGCGGGGTGATTGCCATTTCCCGTACGCTGAACGAAATCATTGTGGCCATCCTGCTGGTGGCGATGTTCGGTTTCGGCCCCTTCGCCGGTTTCCTCACGCTAACCTTTGCCACCATCGGCTTCCTTGCCAAACTGCTGGCCGAGGACATTGAGGAAATTCAGGAATCCCAGCTGGAAGCGATGCGTGCCACGGGCGCCTCCACAGCACAAGTGCTGGACTTTGCCGTGCTCACACAAGTTCTTCCACGGTTGGTCGGGCTGTCACTGTATCGCCTGGATATTAATTTCAGGGAATCTTCAGTGATCGGCATTGTGGGAGCAGGCGGCATCGGCGCCACCTTAAATACGGCTATGGATCGCTACGAGTATGACTCAGCAGCGGCCATACTTCTGGTGATTATCGCGATTGTCATCGCAGCGGAATACGGTTCAGGATGGATACGCAAACGCATACTCTGACATGGCGCGCTCGCAGTCGCCGCGCCGACCTGCTCATCTTCGCATCCTGGGTACTGGGCCTGGCCCTGTGCAGCTGGGCTTTTCAGGTCATGACCGAAAGTACCATCTGGGCTTTTGTGACCGATGCACCATCTCAGGCCGCCGACATCGGTGCCCGCATGATGCCACCGGATTGGCCCTACATCGCTGAACTGCTCTGGCCGCTATGGGAAACGCTCAACATCGCCACACTCGGCACCTTGCTAGGTGCGATGATCGCCGCCCCCATCGCCTTTCTGGCGGCCGGCAACACCACGCCCAGCAAAGTATTCGTGCGGCCTGTGGCAATCTTCATCATCGTCGCCTCGCGCTCCATCAATTCATTGATCTGGGCCCTGTTGCTGGTGGCCATCGTCGGCCCCGGTGTATTGGCCGGCGTCATTGCCATCGCCTTGCGTTCCATCGGCTTCATCGGCAAGCTGCTTTATGAAGCTATTGAGGAGGTGGACACCTCTCAGGTCGAAGGCATCACTGCCACGGGTGCCACCACACACCAAGTCATGGTTTGGGGCATCTTGCCCCAGGTGGCTCCGACTCTTGCCGGCATCAGTATCTTCCGCTGGGACATCAATATTCGTGAATCCACCGTACTAGGCCTGGTAGGAGCCGGCGGCATCGGCATGAAGCTCGAATCGGCGCTCAGCACTCTGGCCTGGCCCAAGGTGTCTATGCTGCTTCTCGCCATTTTCGCGACCGTCATCATCAGTGAATGGGTGACGGCAACGGTGCGCCGGCGGCTGATTTAATCGGCCCGCCACACGGCAAGTCCGCCGGCTCGATATAATCAATCTTTCGACCGCCGCCTGCGCGACGATCTGGGGAGTCTCTGCGCCATGCCGAGACTCCCCCTTCGATCTTGCCCGCGACACCGGGCGTCCCTATGCTTTTTTCCGTGCGCTGCACATTCGAGAGATGAAGAAACTTACTGGAATTTTTCTGGCTTCCGTTGCTGTTCTGCTTACCGCCTGCGGGCCTAGCGAGGACACCAACAAATCGGCAGCCGCTACGGCACCCGCCCAGCCCCAAAAGGTCGTGATCGGTCTGGATGACAACTTTCCGCCCATGGGTTTTCGCGACGAAAAAAACCAGCTGGTTGGTTTCGACATCGACCTGGCACGCGAGGCCACCAAGCGCCTGGGCCTGGATGCCGAATTCAAGCCCATCGACTGGAGCGCCAAGGAAGCCGAACTGCACGGCAAACGGGTCGACGTGCTCTGGAATGGCCTGACCATCACCGAAGAGCGTAAGAAACATATCAAGTTCACCAAGCCTTACATGGCTAATCACCAGATTATCGTGGTGGCCGCGTCTTCGGACATTCAGAACAAGGCAGACCTGGCCGGCAAGGTGGTGGGCGCCCAAGAAGGCAGTAGCGCTGTGGATGCCATCAAGAAGGAAGCCGATGTCTTCGAAAGCTTCGCCGAGCTCAAGACTTTCGGCGACAACGTGACAGCGCTGATGGACTTGTCTGCCGGCCGCCTGCATGCCGTGGTGCTGGATGAAGTCGTGGGCCGCTACCTGGCGGAAAAGCGCGAAGGTGAATACCGCGTGCTCGACGATGACTTCGGCACCGAAGATTACGGCGTAGGCGTACACCTGGAAAACACCGAGCTGCATGCCAAGCTCGACAAGGTTCTTGACGAAATGAAGCAGGACGGCACCGCCGGGCGAATCGCCACCGAATGGTTCGGCGCCGATATCATCAAGTAAGCATGTGAATATAGGGGGGCACGATAAGCGGTAACGTGCCCACACCCTATCAACGAACCTGCGCGCGGCCGCCTTAGAATGGATTATGTTCTTTCCCTGATCGGGCCGATGGCCGAAGGTGCGAAAGTCACACTTTCGCTCTTTTTCATCACCCTGATCATTTCGCTGCCCCTTGGGTTGGTGCTCGCGCTCGCGCGCATCTCGAGCTGGCCGCTGCTCAGTACTGCCGTCAATGGCTATATCTGGCTCATGCGCGGTACGCCGCTCATGTTGCAGCTGCTATTCGTCTACTTCGCCCTGCCCTTCGTGCCGGTCATCGGCATACGCCTGCCTGATTTTCCGGCTGCGATCGTGGCCTTCGGCCTGAACTACGCCGCCTACTTCGCGGAGATCTTCCGCGCCGGCATCCAGTCGATCGACCGCGGGCAGTACGAGGGCAGTAAGGTGCTTGGGCTTAGCTACCTGCAGACGCTGCGCCGCATCGTCCTGCCGCAGATGATTCGGCGCGTCCTGCCACCCATGAGCAACGAAACCATCACCCTGGTGAAGGACACTTCGCTCATTTACGTGCTGGCTCTTAACGATATCCTTCGCACGGCACGCGGCATCGTGCAGCGCGACTTCACCACGACCCCATTCCTGGTGGCCGCCGTTTTCTACCTGGCCATGACGCTGGTGTTAACTTGGCTGTTCCAGCGCATGGAAAAACACTATGCCAAATTCGATGAATAGCGCGGACGCCTTTCCGGCGCAAGATCCGCGCGCCGTCATGATTCACGCCGACAGCATCGTCAAGTCCTTCGGCTCACATCGGGTTCTGGAAGGCGTCTCGCTCACGCTACGCAAAGGTGAAGTCGTGGCCATCATCGGCCCCTCCGGCTCAGGCAAGAGCACGTTTCTGCGCTGCCTGAATCACCTGGAAATCATCGACGGCGGCAGTATTTTCATTGAAGGCGAAGCCATGGCCACGGCCCAGGTCGACGGCTCGAGCCGCTATGTCGGCGATGCTGACGTGCGTCGCATCTGCCGCAAGATGGGCATGGTCTTCCAATCGTTCAATCTATTTCCGCACATGACGGTGCTGGAAAATATCATTGAAGCGCCCATCACCGTTAAGCGTATGCCCAAATCCGAGGCGATCGCCAAGGCCGATGCTCTGTTAGAAAAGGTCGGCCTGATCGCCAAGCGCGATAACTACCCGGGTCGGCTGTCCGGTGGGCAGAAGCAACGAGTAGCCATTGCCCGCGCCCTGGCTATGGAGCCGGCCATCATGCTGTTCGACGAGCCGACTTCTGCTCTGGATCCCGAGCTTACGGTAGAAGTGCTGCGCACCATGCGCCAGCTAGCTGAAGAGCACATGACCATGCTGGTGGTCACGCACGAAATGGGCTTTGCTCGTGAAGTCGCCCACCGCGTCATCTTCATGGATAACGGCCGCATCGTCGAGACCGCCGAGTCAGCCGAATTCTTCCGCGCCCCGAAGCACGAACGTACGCGCGCATTCCTGGGCCAGATGCTGTAGAAATTCGGGCATACTGCAGCATATGCCCACCGACACCGCCACATCTACTACTGCGACACGCCGTGCTGCCGATACCGAACGTAAGCGCCGCAAGCTGCGTACGGCACGCCGTCGTGCCACCGGGCTGCTGGTGCTGTCCGCCATTGTCTATATCTTGGCCACCCGCTACGGATATTTGCATGGCTCACTGGAATGGGTTGCTGCATTTTCCGAAGCCGCCATGGTTGGTGCGCTGGCAGACTGGTATGCGGTGGTGGCCCTTTTTCGCCACCCATTGGGAATCCGGCGCCTACCTCATACCGCCATCATCCCACGCAACAAAAACCGCATCGCAGATAATCTGGGCGAATTCATTCAAGGCGAGTTTTTTTCCCGCGACCGCATCGTCGGTGTCATTGATACCATCGACCCGGCCCAGCGCGCCGCCCGGTGGCTGCGCGACGCCGATAACGCCCAGCGCGTCGCCGCCTGGTTGCGCAAAGGCTTACGTAACACCGGAGGCCTGCTAAACGAAAACGAAGTCCGTGCCTATTTACAGCGCAGTGTCTCGCGACATGTGCTCAGCACCGACCTCGCCGCGCTCGCCGGCCGCATCCTCGCCAGCCTGACCCGCAGCGGGCGCCACCAAGAAGTGCTCGACCTGCTGCTGCGCTACGGCGCCGGACAACTGCGACGCCCGGAACTGCAGCAAAGCCTGAACGTCATGTTCGCCGAGAAACTACCCTTCTATTTCGAACGCCTCAAGCACTGGGCAGGGACCAAGGGCGGCGAATTCACCGCCCGCACACTCGCCGAACTCCTCGAAGAAGTCGAGCAAAACCCCCAGCATCCCCTACGCACCCACTTCGATCAATGGCTAGCTGAATTTATCGAGAAATTGGGGTCAGACCCCAGTTATCGGTGGCGGTTAGAGCAGCTGACGCGCAAGTTGGCGGAGCATCCTGCTTTGTATCGGTATGTGGACGATGTGTGGCGGGAATGGCGCGATGCCGCGCTG
>JAJUGV010000114.1 GCA_029265795.1 Alcaligenaceae bacterium | reverse complement strand
CTGGCTCGCTTGGACGCTGAAGACATTGACGGGAATCGTCTTGCGCAGGTGCTGGATGTCGAACAAATTCTGTTTGACTTCATACCCGAAGCGCGCGCAGCGGAAAATACGCGGGTTGAAGAAAACAAGCGTTTCAAGTTCAAGCCCGGTGCAGTCGCCATCGTCGCCGACGACTCCAAGGTGGCCCGTACGCTGATCGAAGCCAGTCTTAAGAACATGGATATCCCGTTCGAGATGCATGTCACCGGGCTGTCTGCGTGGAATCGAATCAAGGAAATCGCTCAAAGCGCCAAAGAAGAAGGTGTTTCCATTTCCGAGAAGATCAGCTTTGTACTGACCGACCTCGAAATGCCGGAAATGGACGGCTTCACACTGACTCGTCTCATTCGCACCACCGATTCCCTTAAGAAACTGCCTGTCATCATTCATTCGTCGCTGTCAGGCAACGCCAACGAAGAACACGTGCAAAAGGTGGGGGCCAACGCCTATGTGGCCAAGTTCGAAGTGAATGAACTCGCCGATGCCATTCAGATGTCTCTGGAAGCGGCACACACTGCCTGACGTTATTTCGCCTCATTGCGGTCCGCCCATAGCATCAGGCCACATGCCAGGACCGGAACGGTGAGAAGGATATACGCGGCAGAGAAGCTGCCCGCGACGTCGCTGACAAAACCAAACGCGGCAGGCACCATCACCACACCAAGGTAAGTCACCGATAATGCGCCGCCCGTGACCGTGCCGGCCATACCTTCAGGCGCCCGCCGGGCTACTGCAGCCAGATAGACCCCGTTCCATCCCGTCGCACTCGCCCCGAAGCACACCACGAGGGCCAGCACTGCAATAAGGTGCACGTTTGCGTTCAGCATGCCTGTTGCCGCGCTACCGGCGGCCATGACAAGAGACAGCGTCACGAGCGTCCACGTCGCACCCAGGAATCGGTCCGAGACATAGCCCCAGAATATGCGGCCGAAAATGCCGCCGAGCTGCGCGGCGGACAACGTGATGCCGGCAGTGATAAGGCTGTACCCGAGCTCGTTGTGCAGATAGGTAACGAGATATCCGGCGAGGCACAGCTGCACGCCGGAAAACACGAAAGACGAGCTCACCAGGCGGCGCAGATTTTTTTGGGCCAACGCCATGCGTAAAGGGCGCAGCAGCTGACGGAGCTGCAACCGTGAGTCGGTGTCTCGGTCAGCATCATGGCTGTACCGTAGTGGTTGACCTAGCAATGCGCACAGGAAGCACGTGATGGCCACAATCACGACTGCAAGCTGAACCCCGCCCAGTGAAGTCAGCGGTGGAGCGACGGAACCGGCCAGCATGCCGCCCAAGGGCACACCGGTCTGCTTAATGGAGAACACCAGCCCCGCCCGATGCGGCGGAGTACTGATGGCAAGTAGATGCGAACTGGCCGGGGTAATTGGCCCATAGCCCAGCCCGATCAATATTGCGCCAAGGGCGACCGCCGCCACGGAAGGCAACAGTGCGCACAGCAACCCGAGCATCGATAACACCAGCCCCAGCTGGCTGACACGAATGGCGCCGTATCGGCGCACGGCCTGCCCCGACACCAGACTGGAGACGATTGCGCCGGTGTAAGCCAGAGCAATGAAATACCCCAGTAAAGAGACGGGCACCTGCAATTGCGCGGCAAATGCAGGTGCTACCGCCGGGATAGTCAGCACTGCCATTGACGCCATGGCCTGAATGGCGAGTGTGACCATCAGTACACGCCATGTGTCTTCTTTATGTGCTGCTATCCCTGCCATGACGCGAGATCAGTTCACTTGTGCACCGGATTCACGCACGACTTGGCCCCACTTCTCGATATCGGCGCGCAGAATGTCGGCAAACTCTTGCGGCGATGTAAGGAAGGGTGCTGCGCCGGAGGCTGCGAAGCGCTCCTTGATGTCCGGGCGCGCAAGGATTTCGTTGATATCGGCATTCATCTTCTCGATGACATCCTCCGGAGTGCCTGCGGGTACGAACAGACCGAACCAGGGGTTCACGTTGAAGTCGGGGTAGCCGCTTTCCGCGATAGTCGGAATATCGGCGAAGCTTTCCACACGCTTATTGCTGGTCAGTGCCACTGGGCGCAGACGCTGTGCATTGATATGGCCCGCTACGGAAGGCAGACTGGTGAATACCACATCAATCTGCCCGCCCATCAGGTCAGTCAATGCCGGGGCGGCGCCACGGTACGGGACATGGACCAGCTCTACGCCGGCAGTCTTGTTAAACATTTCGCCCAGCAGATGGTTGACCGAACCGTTACCTGCAGAACCATAAGTCAGCTCACCACTTTTTGCGGCTTCGACCAATTCCTGGACGGTAGAGAACTTGGAATCCGTGCGCGTTACGATCACAAAGGGCAAGGTCGCCAGCGTAGCCACAGGCGCGAAGTCTTTCTCCGGGTCAAACGGTAGGTTCTTATAGAGCGAACCGTTGATCGCATGTGTGCCGACATAGCTCATCAACAAGGTGTAGCCATCAGGTGTGGCCCGGGCGACGGCTTCCATGCCGATGTTTCCGCCTGCACCCGCTTTGTTTTCCACTACCACCGACTGCTTCCATTTATTGCCAAGCTCCTGGCCCATGATGCGTGCCAAGGTATCTGATGCGCCGCCCGGTGTTTGCGGAACCACCAGATTGACGGTTTTATTCGGGAAGTCGCCGGCGTTGGCCAGAGCGACTTGCGAGACCGCACTGGCTAGCGCAAGCGATGCACCGACCATTAGCGTTAATACGTTTTTCGTCAACTTCATTGCATTGTCTCCTGCTGTTGTCGTTTATGGTGAATGAATCTTTCCGCCTCACGACGGGCTGACAGGTTGTGTAATTTCGTTCAGAACATGTGCCACCTGCTCTTCCATGGGCAAGTCCAGAACGGCCGTATCCAACCTTGAAATCGCCTGTGCTGTACGCCGCTCTATCAGCCGGCGCAGGCGATACCGCGCCCGATTTACTTGCCGCTGTTGCGCACTCTGATGTGCCGCCAGCCATTGCTGGTGCTCATCGATCAGTGCAGAAAGTGCGGCAATGCTTTCGAGCTGTTCGGCAGACGTAAGGGCGACCTTGGGCCGCCAGGCTCCTGGAGGGGGCTTGGCAAGTGCGGCAATACGCTTAATATCTGTGGCGACCTTCTGGGCGCCGGGCAGATCGGCCTTGTTCACCACATAGATGTCTGCCATTTCCATAATGCCGGCTTTCATCGCCTGCACGACATCGCCGCTTTCCGGCATAAGCACCAGCACCATGGTGTCAACCTGGCTGCGGACGGCGACTTCGCTTTGGCCGACGCCCACTGTTTCCAGGATCACTTCTTCAAAACCGAAGGCATCCATCGTGTCGAGCATTTCGGGCAGGTTATCAGACAAGCCGTCCGTGGTACTGCGCGAACCGATGGAACGAATATACAGTTCATCAATACCCTGTAAATCGTCCATACGGATACGATCGCCCAGGATGGCTCCCCCGCTGTGTGGACTGCTTGGGTCCACCGCCAGCACACCCATGCGGCGATCCACCGCTCGTAGCAAGGCCAAATGCCCGGTGAGCGTACTTTTGCCTGCTCCCGGCGCACCCGTCATGCCAATTCGACGGCTCGCCCTGCCCGGCTGCTGAGCCGGAACCAGCTGCATGGCTTCTTCAGGACCGGCATTAGCCAAGCGCGAAAGCAACTGCCCCAGTGCGTAGCGATCGATCGCCGGCTTCATGGCAGAGTCGCTCCTTTCAGTACATCCGCGCGGTGCTGATCCAGCAGTGGTGGCAAAGTGTATTCAGGTTCGTAACCATGAAATTTGACAGCCGAGGCAACGGCGCGCAGACCCGAATCCGGTGAGCCCAAGGGCACCACCATCTGCCGCGAGGCGGCGAGATCGCTCTTCAGGGCATCAGTCAACGTGCCGACCTCGGACACCACTACACCTTGCGGCTGCAGGCGACGCACCCATTCCGCCGCGCTGGCTGTACTCAGCACTTCTTCAATCGCTTTCAGAACATGCTCGCGATTCTGGCGGCGGCTGTCCATCGTGGCGAAGATGGGGTCTTCAATCCATTCGGGACGCCCGACCTCGTTGCAGAACTTGCTCCAGAATTTTTCATGGGTAATGAAAAGGGTGAGCCACCCATCACCCGTCGGAAAGATCTGGGCCGGCACCAAATAGGGATGTGAGGAATTGGCGAGCCGCTCCATCGTCTCGCCGGCGTTGAGAACTGCGCCGGCAAGGTAATTCAGCTGCGAAAGCATGACGTCGTACATGGCGACTTCCACCTGACCGCCCTCGCCTTGCACAATCTTTGCGAGCAGGCCCAAAGCGGCCGCCATCCCCGCCGAGTTGTCGACGGCCGAGAATCCCGCCTTGGTCGGCGGCGCATCGGGGTCTCCAGTGAGTGCCATGACGCCCGTAATGGCCTGGATCACGTAGTCATAGGCCGGACTATCCGCGTAAGGGCCATCGAGCCCATAGCCGGTCAGCGCCACGCAGACCAGCTTAGGGTTGCAATGGCGCAGGCTGTCGTAGGTCAGCCCGAGTTTCTTGATGGCGGATGGGCGCAGATTCGTCAGCAATGCGTGGGAATCAGCGGCAAGACGCTCGAGCTCGGCACGACCCGCTTCAGAGGCCAGATCCAAGACCACGCTTTTCTTGCTGCGGTTCAGGCTCGCGAAATAAGCGTTGTGCGGCCCTATGTAATGTGGACTTACCTTGCGGCCAATATCGCCGTCGACGGGTTCGATCTTGATGATCTCGGCCCCCATGTCCGCCAGCAAGAGCCCACAGTATGGGCCGGCGAGCATGTGCCCTACTTCGATGATGCGTATGCCCGCCAGCGGTGCACTCATGACAGCTGCCTCGCCAGTTCCTCGACCACCGATTCCAACGGCATATCGGCAGTGAAAATGGCCGTCACGCCCAGTTCGAGCAGATGCGGCTGATCGTCGCGCGGAATCGTGCCGCCCACAAACAGCTTCACCGAACCGGCTCCCAGCTCTTTTAATTGAGCCAGAACGTCTGCCACCAGCTCTTTGTGACTGCCGGAAAGAATGCTCAGCCCCACGGCGTCCACCCCTTCATCGACCGCGACGCGCGCGATCTGCTCGGGTGTGCGGCGCAAGCCGGTGTAAATCACTTCGGCGCCGGCATTTCGCAGGGTCAGCGCGACGATCTTCGCGCCGATGTCGTGTCCGTCCAGACCGGGTTTGCCCACCAGAATACGCTTGCCGGCGAGCGGTCTTTCAATGATTGCCTGGTTCATAGATTTACGGGCTCCTTGAATTCACCCCATTGTTGTTTCAGCCGGCTCACCATTTCGCCTACTGTTGCATATGCATGGCAGCACTCCACCAGATACGGCATGATGTTTTCATCGTCTTTGGCCGCCGCAGCAGCGAGTCGGTTCAGAGCAGCATCGACCTCAGCCTGATTACGGGTGTCCATGAGCCGTTCGTATTTTTCCATCACACGCTCAGCAATGGCTGGATCCAGCGAGAAGACTTCACCCACGCCGATTTCTTCGTCAGGATTGCTAAAGAAATTCTGGCCGACGATGACATTCTTGCCCGAGTCTGTATCCAGTTTGCGCTCCAGGCCTCGCTCAGCCAGGCGCAGTTGAATCCAGCCGTCTTCGATTGCCGGAATCACACCACCGTACTCGTCAATTTCCGCCATGACCTTCAAGATCATTTCTTCCATACGGTCGGTGTGATGCTCTACGAAATAGCTGCCGCCCAGGGGGTCCACCGTGCGGCCGATGCCGCTTTCATAAGCAATAATCTGTTGGGTGCGAACCGCCAGCTCGGCGGAAAATTCGGTGGGAATCTGGAAGGCTTCATCCAGTGCGCAGGTAAAGATCGACTGTGCCCCGCCCATGACTGCGGCCATGGTTTCCACCGCGACCCGCACCACGTTGTTGTATGGCTGCGGTGCGACCAGCGACGACCCGCCACACACCACGCCGAAGCGAAAGTGCTGCGCCTTGGGGTCCTGTGCGCCATAGCGCTCTTTCATGAGGCGAGCCCAGATCCGGCGTCCGGCGCGGAACTTGGCGACCTCATCGAAGAAATCCATATGCACATAGAAGAAGAAGGACAGCCGCTTGGCGAACTTTTCGACGTCACCGCCACGCCTGCGTAACTCTTCGACATAAGCCAAACCGTTGGCCAGCGTGTAGGCCATTTCCTCGGCAGCTGTGGCACCCGCATCACGAACGTGAGCGCCGGCGATACTGATGGGATTGAAGCGCGGCGAGACTTCGTTCGAATACAGAATCGAATCGGCCACCAGGCGCATAGAGGGGCGCACGGGGAAGATCCACGTGCCCCGTGCGACATACTCTTTCAGGATGTCGTTCTGGATGGTGCCGGTCAGCTTGGAACGGGGTACACCTTGTTTGTCGGCCACCGCCAAATACATGGCGTAAATAATCGCCGCGGTGCCATTAATGGTGAACGAGGTCGATATTCGAGAGAGGTCCAGATCCTGGAAGAGGATCTCTGCTTCGCTCAGATTCGACAACGACACTCCGACCTTACCGATTTCCGGCTTCGCCATCGGGTGTACGGGGTCATAGCCACACTGCGTCGGTAAGTCCAGGGCGACTGAGAGCCCGGTTTGGCCGCGATCCAGCAAGAATTTGTAGCGCTCGTTGGATTCCTCAGCCGTGCCGAAGCCGGAGTACTGACGGATGGTCCAGAGGCGCCCTTGATAGCCATCGGGAAATATGCCGCGGGTAAACGGATATTCGCCTGGCTTACCAATGCCATCTTGATTGACGGCCTCGGCCGGTACGCAGGTCGGTACCGGTATGCCGCTACGGCTGACAGTGCCCAATTCGGGTTCTGCCAACTGGCGCAGATCAGGTGTATTTGCGTTCATTTAGAGCCTTTCGACATGATTTGTTCGGCTGCCGACCAGTGATCTTCATGCAGCCAGGTCTTTACCAGGTGTTCTCGCTCGACATCGCGGCATGACTGCCAGTTCTCGCCGCGACGATAAGCAATGGCCTGAGCCTTGATGCCGCGCAGCACACGAGGCGACATGGCCAATATTGGTTTCAAAAAATTCGACAGCTGCTCGCCCTCTAAGCCGTCATTAATGACGGCATCAGCCAGCCCCCATTGCAACGCCGTCTCGGCATCTATCATTTCGGCGCGCGTCATCATTCGCATGGCGCGCGCCGGACCGACTACGCGAAACAGATCTGCACCGCCACCCCAGGCCGATGTGATGGCCAGGCGGCCCTGGATATAGCCGATGCGTGCGTGTGAAGCCATGACCCGCATGTCGGCCGCCATCGCCAGTTCAGCGCCACCGCCTATCGCGTTCCCATTCAAAGCAGCAATAACGGGCACCGGACAAGTGCGGACCGCATCCAGCGCGGCGCAAGCCTGATTGGTCATTTCCAGCGCAGCGGGTTCATCGCGTACCGAGTCGAGGTCCACGAGGTCCCCCCCGGCAGCGAAGAAGCGTTCGCCCGCACCGCGGATGACAACACAACGCAACTCATGATCGTCTGCAACGGCTTCTAGCGCGGCCTTCAACGCCGACAGGACGGGACGACTAAGCGGATTGTGTTTTTCCGGTCGGTTGATCGTGATCCACAGTGTGTGGTCGGCGGAACGATCTGCCAAAAGAGCGTCTGGAGAGTGCAGAGATGCGTGGGTCATGTGTCGTATCAGCTATTAAGTTGTGAACTATCCTAGGCCACGTTTGTTCAGCTATGAAGACTATTTGTTCAGAATGCCGAACAAATGTTAAACATAGGCTCATATTTTCGACATTAAGAAAGTTTTGTTCGGTATCCTGAACAAATTGGTGTTGAATATCTGAGGAGGTCATCATGTCTGGTGTCGCTGTCACTGCCGTCGAGCGTGTCCTCGATATCCTGGAGCTGTATCAACAGCGCGGGTCACCTATGTCGCTCACCGAGTTGTCTGAACTGACCGGCATACCCAAGAGCAGCTGCCACGCTATCACCACGACACTGGCACGCCGCGGCTACCTCTACAGCCTGGGTAAACCACGCGTGCTCTACCCGACGCGTCGTATTTTTGATGTCGCGCAGGAGGTGCACGCTAACGACCCTTACCTGCAGAAATTCACGCCGCTACTTCAACGCCTGCGCGACGCCTGCAGAGAAACCGTTATTCTGGGTAAACGCCAAGGCGATAAAGTCATCTATCTGCAGGTGGTCGAAAGCGAAAACTCGATTCGCTACACCGCCAAACCGGGGGAGTTCAAACCGCTGCACTCGAGTTCCATCGGTAAAGCGATGCTCGGTAGCTTGAAGGAAGCAGAAATGCGAGCGGCCGTGGCTGATCTGGAGCTGGCCAGCGTGACCCGAAGCACCTTGGTGGATACGGAAGCACTGATCGACGACCTGCTGGAAAGCAAGCGTCGCGGCTACTTTTTGACCCGCGGCGAAAACGTCAGCGATGTATGGGCGGTGGCTACTTATCTGAACGTGAATGCGGAGACCTTGGGCATTGCCATCGCCGGCCCGCAGCATCGCATGGAGAGCACGCTCAATGAATCAGCACAATTGCTGCTGGCCGTGGCCGGCCACATTGCCAAACAGTGGGCCCGGACGTGAGCGCCTGAAGCTGCACCGGGGTGCGCGACCTCACTCTTCGTAAAGCAGGCAGGCCACTTCGTGGCCTTCGGCGATATGGCGCCGGCGGGGAGACGAAATACGATCGAACTCCACCTTTAGTGCGTCGCCGCCGGCCGAGATACGCGCCACCGCTGCCAGCGATTCATGCTTGCATTTCAGGGCCGTCAGCAATTCCTGTATGGCGAGATTCGCGTCCCCCTTGAAGCGTACACGTGCGTTCACACCTTCGGCTACGGCGTCACCCAGAGCGAAGAGCTCACCTTGATTCAGGCGATAGCTGCTGAGCGCCGCCAGCACGTCCCTACCCTCCCAGCCACACCGTTGCATT
>JAJUGV010000075.1 GCA_029265795.1 Alcaligenaceae bacterium | reverse complement strand
GTTTTGTCGCTTCTTTGGTTGCGCTGGGTATTCTTATCTGGGCAGTTGCCAATAATCTGATATTTGCGGGTAAAGCGGAAGCCTCCACGATTTTCATGGAGGGCGAACTCGGGCAACCGGACGATAGTGCCTCGTTTGGGAAGAAAAACGAGGCCGAATCACATCGATTCGACGTATTGCGTGCAGGCATCGATCGCGCCGGCAAGGGGCCGGTCTTGGTTCTCATTACTGCGGGCATAGTGTGGTTATTGCTCGGATCGGTGCTCGGAGTCATTGCATCGCTCAAGCTGCATTGGCCGGACTGGCTCGCAGACGTGGCGCCCCTCACGTTCGGTAGGGCTCGCACACTGCACCTGAACATTGTGGCCTATGGCTGGCTCTCGGTGACAGGGATCGGCGTGGCATTGTGGCTACTACCGCGCATATTCCATACCCCCTTGCGGCGTCCCAACATGGCGTATCTAGGCGCATTCCTTTGGACCCTTGGAGTATTGGGCGGCACACTTTCCGTTGCCAATGGCTGGTCTGATGGTATCGAGTGGTTGGAATTCCCCTGGCAAATCGACTTGTTACTGGCCGTAGGCGGGTTTTTCCTGGCTTGGCCAGCCATCTCTACGGCTGCAAATCGGAAATCCCGACACATTTACGTTTCGGGCTGGTACTTCCTGGCCGGCCTGGTGTGGTTTCCCTTCCTGTTCTTTGTGGCGAATATACCCGGCCTTCACGTGGGCGCCCAACAAGCGACGGTGAACTGGTGGTTTGCGCATAACGTTCTTGGCCTATGGCTCACACCCATGGGGGTCGGTGCGGCCTACTACATCATCCCAAAGATTATCGGCAAACCGGTTTACTCGTATAGCGTTTCGCTCCTGGGCTTCTGGGGATTGGCGCTCTTCTACAGCCAAGTCGGCATTCACCACCTGATGGGCGGACCTATTCCCACTTGGGCTGTCACCCTGTCGGTCGTGCATAGCGTCATGATGTTCGTGCCCGTTATCGCTGTTGCGATCAACCAGCACGTGACCGTCGCCGCCAATATGTGGGCCTTCAAGCAGTCGATGGCATTGCGGTTCGTATGGATCGGCGCGCTCATGTACACACTCTCGTCATTCCAGGGCTCGATAGAAGCGCTTCGCTCCGTCAATTCCGTTACTCACTTCACCCACTACACCGTCGGACATGCCCACTTAGGTGCATACGGCTTTGTCTCACTCGTTCTGTTCGGCACTTTGTATTACATGATGCCTCATATCCTCGGCCGCCGTTGGCCCTATCCGACCCTGGTCCGGACTCATTTTTGGTTAGTGGTAGGTGGATTCGCGATCTACTTTGTGTCCCTAACCGCCGCCGGCGTACTGCAAGGCATGGGGCTGATGGACCCTGGGTCTAGCTTCGCGGAGATCACCAAAACGATGATTCCCTATCTAGAAGGCCGTTCGATCGGCGGCACACTGATGACCTTGGGTCACTTCGTCTTTGCCGGACATTTCGCCTTGCTGTTACTGAAAAAAGAACCGCAGAACAAAACCATCGAAACACTTGCTCCCGCTGAAGCGTCATGAACAGACTTTTACCGCTCCTCATAGGTGCGATCGGCATCCTGCTGCTCGCCACCCTTATGCTTGTGATTCTGCCGGCCTGGCAACTCCGCAGCTCAGAGCCGCCGGAGCAACTCCAGCCCTATACCCACGAACAGTTACTTGGGCGGCAGCAATACGTAGCCAACGGCTGCATCTACTGCCACAGCCAACAACCTCGTGCCACGGGCCAGACGCTATTCGACAGTGCCCGCGGCTGGGGACGTGCCTCCACGCCCGCAGATTATTTCTACGACACACCGCACTTGCTTGGGACCATGCGTACCGGGCCTGACCTTTTGAATGTCGGCGCACGCATGAAAAGTCGCGATTGGCACCTGACGCATCTGTATCAGCCGCGCGCGATCTTCGACTGGAGCATCATGCCCTCGTACCCCTACATGTTCGACGTGAAG
This sequence comes from Alcaligenaceae bacterium, assembly GCA_029265795.1. Classification (GTDB taxonomy): domain Bacteria; phylum Pseudomonadota; class Gammaproteobacteria; order Burkholderiales; family Burkholderiaceae_B; genus Yanghanlia. The sequence continues at coordinate 11,906 of JAJUGV010000075.1, read as the reverse complement.
GATGAACCTGCAGAAGATGACGTCGTCGTGCGCCTGCCGGCGGAATTCCAGCCCCCAGGTGGCAGGGTCGTCGTAGCGACCCAAGAGGCCCTACATCTCGTGGACTATCTACTGAGCCTGGATAGAACTTATCCGGTCGCCAAGGAGGAGCTGGAAAAACGAGACCGCGGATATGATCGCCGCCCAGAGACGGCGTCCAACGACGGCATTGCTGGATAGGAAAGACATGAAGACGAAGACGGACGCAACATTGCCACGGGTCGAAGATATCGACCCTACCTTTGAGCCATGGGAACCGCCCCGGCCGATTCCCATTTTCCTGCTTGCCATTCTCATTGCCCTGGCGCTGGCCGGGGTGGGCATGTATTTAAGCGATCTGGCTCCATGGACGGATTCCGGCTCGCCTCCCAGAATGGCGCAGGGCCCTGCGGCAACCTTGGCCAAACCCGAAACGCCGCTAGGGCCCGCCCCGAGCGACGCACCGGAGCTGGTTCATACTGGCCGCGGCAGCGTATGGAGCTGTGCATCGTGTCATGGTGACCATGGCGAAGGCGCGGGCATTACGCCACGGCTAGCGGGGCTCTCGGAGGCGTATCTCGTCAAGCAGCTTGAGGATTTCGCCAGCGGCACCCGCATCAACGAATCGATGCATTACGTCGCCCGTGAATTACGACCCGAAGACATCACCGAACTGGCCGCCTATTACGCGGACATGCCTGTTCCGCCGCTCGCTTCGGCCGCGTCAGATGCCGATCTCGAACGCGGGCAGATGCTGTTTGAAAAAGGCGATTGGAAGCTTGACGTACCGGCTTGCGCCAGTTGCCACGGCGCCAATGGCGAAGGGGTCGGCGCCGCCTTCCCGCCCTTGGCTGCGCAGCAGCCCGAATATATGTTCAGCCAGTTGGCAGCGTGGAAGGGCGGACACCGACACAACTCGCCGCAGCAGTTGATGGACGACATCGCCAAACGGCTTTCATACGAAGATTTGTATGCGGTCTCGCATTACGCGGCATCGCTACCCAGGCAGCGTGATGACGCGCGCGCCAATCCCGGTAATGAGAACACCTATGACTGACCACAAACGCTCGGATCGACTCCAAACGAACAATCCACCACGTATGTCCGGTGCGCGTCGCCTCGCTTGGGGCGCGGCATTCGGCATTCTGTTGTTCGGCGCCGGTTACCTAATCAACGAAACAGGCGCTTTCTCCTTCTCGCTGACCTCCGAAACAGGTGCCACCACTCAAATCGGCGACGCCGTTTACACACGCGAGTCAATGGCCGCCGACCGCAAAGCGAATTACCAGGATAGAACCAAGCCTGCGCCCAGCACGCCCGTCGGCGCCGATGGTTATTACTCCCCGCCGTCGGAGGCGCTTATTCCAGACAGCGCCTACGGCGACTCGGTGAAGCGAGGCCGCGCGATTTTCATGGAGACCTCCACCCGCGTGTCGGACCATGTCGGCAACACGCTCGCCTGTGTCAATTGCCACCTTGATGCCGGCCGGCGCGAGAACTCGGCCCCCATGTGGGCTGCCTATGTCCGCTATCCCGCTTATCGAAGCAAGACTAAGTCCATCAGTACCCTTGAAGATCGAATCATGGGGTGCTTCACCTACTCCATGAACGCACAAGCCTCGCCGTCGGGCGAGCCACCACCAGCCGGAAGCGATGTCTACCGTGACCTGATGACTTATTTCTACTGGATGTCCGATGGCGCACCAACGGGCGAAAAGATGCCCGGCTCCGGGTATCCCAAGCTGGAGAAAACCGAGGATGGCTATGATGTGATGCGCGGACAGAAAGTGTATGCGGACAACTGTATGCTTTGTCATGGCGCCGACGGCCAAGGCGCACGCGATCCAGAAAGCGGAACGGTCTTCCCGCCACTGTGGGGGCCGAATTCCTACAACTGGGGAGCAGGGATGGCTCGAATCGATACTGCCGCCGGCTTCATCAAAGCCAACATGCCGCTTGGCAAACCTTTCTCGCTCACTGATCAGGAAGCGTGGGACGTCGCAGCTTATATCGACAGCTTTGAGCGACCTAAAGACCCTCGTCAGACCGGGACGATTGAAGAAGCACGCGTCGAGTTCCACAGTGGCGAAGAAAGTTTCTACGGTAAAGAAGTGAATGGCAAGATCCTTGGCGCAGGATTTGATTCGAAGTAGCACACCGGCAATGCAGCGAAGCGCAGTTCCCGAAGCGGATGCCGCCGACCTAGAATCTTTACTGCCTGCCGGTCGTATGATTTTTTCCGTGCAAGGCATGTTCTGCGCAAGTTGCGCTCTGGCGGTGCAGCGCATTATCGAAAAAGTGCCCGGTGTGGTGGCCAGCAATGTGAACTTCACATCAGGCGCCGCACTCGTCCAGTGGGAACCGGACAGTTTCGATTTCGGGACATTGTTCGAACGCGTACACCGCCTCGGCTACGAAATGTCGCCGCTGCTGGACAACAACGAACTGGATCGATCCCTGCAAGCGCAAGCAGCTCGCATTCGGATGCAGTTGATCGTGGGCGCCTTCTTCGGCATGTGGAGCATGCTGGGCTCGTGGATGCTGTATCTAGGCGTGATTGCGGTCGCCGGCATCGATCCGCTGCTGGTGGGTTGGGCCGCAACGATCTTCAGTCTGCCGGTCGTCCTATACAGCGGGCTGGACTTCTACCGAGCCGGCTGGAAGACCACGCTCGCCGGGATCCCCGGCATGGATGCGCTCATCTCACTTGGTGTGTGGGGCTCTCTGCTTTTGTCGCTTTGGAATCTTTTGCGCGGCTCCCCGGCCGTGTATGTAGATGCAGCCACTATGCTGATCACCTTCTTGCTGGCGGGCCGGATGATTGAGATCCATGCTCGCAAGCATAATCTCGTGGCGATCGGCGCCTTACGGCGGCTTATGCCGGAAGTTGCTCGCGTGATTCAACAGAGCGGAATCAAGGAAACTGTTGCGCTTGAGTCTGTCCGCCCCGGTACGTTGGTATACGTGCAGGCGGGCGAACGCATTCCCATTGATGGACTCATAGAAACCGGCGCTTCGCAGATCGATGCTTCTCTGTTGACGGGCGAGTCCCTTCCCCAGCGCCGAGAAACTGGCGAGCGCGTGCAGGCCGGCATGGTGAACCTAATGTCACCACTAACATTACGGGCGGAGCAAACCCTTGGCGAAAGGCAAGTCGACAAGCTCGGGCTACGCATGCTTGAACTGTTCGGCGCTAAATCGTCAATGTCGAAACTGGCCGAGCAGTTCGCGCGCTGGCTGTTGCCGATCGCATGCGCCGTCTCATTGCTTGCGCTCATACGCCACCTGTGGATGGGCATGGCCGCGGACGCAGCTGTACTCGCCTCGCTTTCGATTCTGGTGGCCGCGTGCCCATGCGCCATCGGCCTTGCCCTGCCACTGGCATTCTCGGCCGGCAGCACCCGGGCATCGCACGGCGGCATCCTGTTCCGCGATCCGGCCAGCGTCGAAGCACTCGCGCGGGTGAGGACCTTCGCGTTCGACAAGACCGGAACGCTCACGACGGGCGACCTTACAGTGGCTCGAATAACCAGCAAACGCCTGCCGAACAAAGAACTGTTGGGAGTCGTCGCAAACGCCGAGGCGGGCATTGCGCATCCTGTGGCGGACGCCATCGTAAGGCATGCCTATGCTCTCGGAATCGCCAACGTGACACCCGCGAGTAATGTAGAGCGGCATGCGGCCGGAGTCGTCTACACCGCTCCCGATGGCGAGCGTTGGTTGATTGGAGCGGCGGACTGGCTGGCACAAGAGGACGTACGAGGTATTGAGAAGCACGACGCGCATCCTGAGTCCAAAACAAGTTCAGCGCCGAGTGCGACTGTCCATGTGGCACGCAACGGTTGCTGGGAAGGCCGCATCGAATTGGAAGATAGTATCCGGAAGGACTCTCTGGACGCGTTGCGCGCTTTACGCAGCGAAGGATGTCGCACATTGCTCATCACCGGCGATCACAGAATCGCAGCGGAATGGGTTGGCGGCAAGCTGGCCTTCGACCCAGAACACATCCACGCCGCCTGCGGTCCAGACGAGAAAGTACGTGTGTTACAGGCACACGGTGCAAGCACCGCTTTCGTGGGCGACGGTATCAACGACACCCTGGTCTTGGCGGCTGCCGACTGCGGTGTAGCGATCAATGGAGCCAACGCAGTCGCCGTAACGGCCTCCGGGGTGGTGATCACTCGCGGCGGGATAGCACAGGTGACACTTGCGCGCAGCCTTGCAAAACGCATCATTCGCCGTATACGTCAGAATCTTTTCTTTTCGGTGATCTACAACGTGACGATCGTTGGGCTGTTTTTGCACATCGGCGTCACACCCGCCGCGGCAGCAGTCGCCATGCTTCTAAGCAGCATGACAGTCCTGGCGAATTCGGCAAGGCCTTTCAGGCTGTGAGAGCCGGCTTGGCGGTCTAGAGAACCCTTAACCTTGACTTAATCTGGCTCGCGTATCGTGCGCTATGAACTTCTTAAAGAGTCAAATTGCTTAAAGCGATCAACCTGAAATGCGTACGGGGTGAACTGTGCCTATTTACGGACCTGAGCCTTCATCTTGAAGCCGGCGAATGCCTGCTGGTGCACGGCGAAAACGGTGCTGGGAAGACAAGCCTTTTACGAATACTGGTCGGGCTGATGTCGCCAATGGCTGGTTCGATGTATTGGAAGGGCCGCTCAATCAAACCCTTAGACGACGAATACCGACGCGAGGTCCTGTATCTTGGCCATTCCTTGGCTCTCAAGGAAGAACTGAGCCCCATGGAAAACCTTGCATTCTCGGCTGCAGTGGCGAATGAGTCCGCAGATGCCAGCGCCGTGCGCAAGGCTCTACATCGCGTGGGCTTGCAAGGAAAGGAAGCGTTGCCCGCCCGCATGTTATCGCAGGGCCAGAAGCGCCGTGTCAATTTGGCGAGGCTGCTGTTGCAAGAGCGAACTGTATGGGTCTTGGACGAACCTTTGACGGCATTGGACGTCAACGCCGCTCAACAGGTGACACAGATAATCGACCAGCACCTGGCGGACGGAGGCATCACGATACTGACCTCGCACCAGGATATAAAGCTTGCTCATGCCGCACAGCTCATACACCTATGAGAGACAGTCTGGGGGTTTGTTGCCTCTACGGTCTCGTCAAACGGGATTTACAGGTCGCCATGCACCAGAAGGCGGCCGTTTTGACCTCACTTTCGTTCTTTGTGCTCGTGGTCAGTCTGTTTCCGTTAGGCATCGGTCCGGAGCAAGAAACATTGAGGCGGATCGCCCCGGGGATTTTCTGGATCGCTGCTTTGCTTGCGACCGTACTTTCTTTGGGCCGATTGTTTGAGCAGGATTACGCCGATGGTTCATTGGAGCAGCTGGTGTTGTCTCCCGCTCCTCTCAGTTTATTGGTGTTCGGAAAACTGACCGCTCACTGGCTATTGACGGGCTTACCGCTGATCCTACTGGCACCGCTACTGGCATTGCAATTCGGCTTGCCGCCCGGATCTTTACCAGTACTCGCCATATCGTTGCTGCTAGGAACCCCCGTGCTAAGCCTGCTTGGATCGATAGGCGCAAGCCTCACCCTCGGCCTACGCGGTGGGAGCGTTCTGCTGACCTTGCTGGTCGTCCCGCTCTATGTGCCTGTATTGATTTTTGGCGCCGGCGCCGTCGACGCCGCTGTGACGGGATCTACCGCGGAATCGCATCTGTCGCTGTTGGGCGCCATGTTAGTCATATCACTCTTTTTTGCTCCGTGGGTTAGCGCTGTCGCCTTGAGGATCGCATTGGAATAACGGCATAGTAGATGATTAACTGGTTTAAATACGCGTCACCGAGAACGTTTTACCCACTTGCGGGAAGGCTGATCCCATGGTTCAGCGCCGCCGCCGCCGTATTGACGGTGGTCGGCCTGTATGTCGGTTTCTTTATGGCGCCCACGGACGCTCAACAAGGCGAAGGCTATCGCATCATCTTTGTGCACGTACCTGCTTCGTGGATGTCCATGTTCGTGTATCTGGTCATGGCGCTTTGGGCGGCAGTTGGACTGATATTCAACAGTCGCTTGTCGGCCATGATGGCCTCGGCATTAGCTCCGACCGGTGCGCTATTTGCGTTTCTTTCGCTATGGACAGGCGCGTTGTGGGGCAAGCCCATGTGGGGAACTTGGTGGGTATGGGACGCACGCCTGACCTCGGAACTAATTCTGTTGTTCCTGTATATGGCGTTCATCGCGCTTCAGTCTGCAATCGATGACCCGCGGCGCGCCGATAAGGCAGGTGCCTTGTTGGCGATTGTCGGTGTGGTGAATATCCCGATTATCTATTTTTCAGTTCAGTGGTGGAGCACATTACATCAGGGTGCTTCCGTCTCGCTAACACAGGCGCCGTCCATGGCAACCATTATGTTGGTCGGCATGCTTCTCATGGCCGTGGCAGCGTGGATGTATACGATCGCGGTGGCCTTGATGCGAGTGCGAACCATCATTCTCGAGCGCGAACACCACGCCGGATGGCTAAAGGATTTAAGGGAGACGACGTGATGGTCTGGTCTGACACGGGTTCGTTTTTCGCCATGGGCGGTTACGCCTTTTATGTATGGGGCTCCATGGGGATGACCGCTCTAGCGCTTTGCACGGAGTGTTTTGTTCTTAGTCGGCGCCGCCAAGCTGCCATACGTTTGATGGAACAGAAAGCAATTGCAAGTGAGGACGGCCAACAATGAAAAAGCGCCATAAACGCATCGCGATCATTGCGGGCGGCTTGGCCGCGGTCGGCATCGCAACCGGGCTGGTACTCAATGCCTTCCAAGATAGCTTGGTCTTTTTCTTCACGCCGACTCAAGTCAGTTCCGGTGAAGCACCGCTGGAGCGGCATTTTCGGATCGGTGGAATCGTGCAAGCGGGTAGCGTCCAGCGCGACGGACTCACCGTGCAATTTGCCGTCACTGACAATGCCAACACAATACCGGTGAGCTACACCGGCATACTGCCCGATCTTTTCAGTGAAGGGAAAGGGGTCGTCGCCCAAGGGCAACTGCAAGGCTCTGGCCTCTTCCATGCCAACGAAGTGCTGGCAAAGCATGATGAAAACTATATGCCGCCCGAAGCACAGCATGCGCTGGACGAGGCGAACCGCAATACCAGCGTGAGGGGACCGAAGCCATTATGATCCCGGAAATCGGTCACTTCGCAATAGTTCTGACGCTTTTCGTCGCCATGGCCCAAGGTATCTTGGGCACCGTCGGTGCGGCACGCGGTATCCCTGCATGGATTGCGTTCGCGCGGCCCGCCGCCCATGCGCAATTCCTTCTGGTCACGGTCAGTTTCCTGGCACTCGTTTGGTCATTCCTGGCCAAAGACTTTTCCGTGCTCTATGTGGCGCAGAACTCTAACTCGCAATTGCCGTGGTTCTATCGCATGGCTGCGACCTGGGGCGGACACGAAGGATCTCTATTGCTGTGGCTGCTGATGCAAACCGGCTGGGCGTTTGCGGTAAGCCTCTTTTCAAAGCAGTTGCCAGACGCCATGGTGGCACGTGTTCTAGGCGTGCTGGGCTGGGTCACTGCAGGATTTCTGTTGTTCGTGTTGTTCACCTCTAATCCGTTTGAGCGACTGGTGCCGGGCGCGATGGACGGGATGGACTTGAACCCATTGTTGCAGGACATCGGCTTGATACTGCATCCGCCCCTGCTCTACATGGGATATGTTGGATTTTCGGTGGTTTTCGCATTCGCCATCGCGGCACTGCTGGCAGGCCAACTCGATTCCACATGGGCTCGGTGGTCACGGCCGTGGGCGACGGCGGCGTGGTTATTTCTTACGCTAGGTATTGCCTTGGGAAGCTGGTGGGCGTACTTCGAACTCGGCTGGGGTGGCTGGTGGTTCTGGGATCCCGTGGAGAACTCATCATTCGTCCCTTGGTTGATCGGCACAGCGTTGATCCATTCCTTGGCAGTGACGGAAAAGCGAGGCAGCTTCAAGAACTGGACGGTGCTGCTGGCCATCAGTACGTTCTCTGTTTCTTTGTTGGGCGCTTTTCTGGTCCGGTCAGGCGTACTGACTTCGGTCCATGCTTTCGCTACCGACCCCGGGCGCGGTGTATTTCTCCTGACATTGTTTGGCGCTGTGGTGGGCTCGTCGTTGTTGCTTTTCGCACTACGGGCGCCGAAGGTCGGCTTGGGCGGGCGATTCGCGCTGATATCACGCGAATCGCTGCTACTGATCAACAACGTGTTGCTTGCCGTCGCGGCGAGTGCCGTCATTCTTGGAACGCTTTACCCACTATTGCTGGACGCGTTGGGGCTTGGCAAGCTGTCCGTGGGGCCGCCCTACTTCAACGCCGTCTTTGTTCCGCTCATGGCGCCCGCGCTGCTTCTTATAGCGGCGGGTCCGACTGCCAATTGGAAGTCGGCCAAGATCCCCGCCATGATGAAACAACTCGTGCATCCCGCCTGGATTGCCGTAGTGGTCGGCATCGGCGCGCCATTCTTGTTGGGACGCTGGTCAGCGCTTCTTGCGTTTGGGATCGGCGTGTCGGCCTGGATTGCCTCGGCCGTGATCATCGGCATCGTGCAACGCGTGCGCGCCACACGAAGCGGGCTCATGGCCCAGCCACGTAGTTGGCTGGGTATGCATCTCGCGCATTTTGGCATCGCTGTATTCGTCGCAGGTGTTACGGTCGTCATGGGTTATGAGTCCGAACAAGATCTTTCGATGATGCCCGGCGACACCGTCATGGCCGGAGACTATGAGGTCACTTTTCGTGGGGTCAGGCGCGCAACAGGTCCGAACTACGAGTCCGAGGTCGGCGATTTCCTGCTGTCCAAAAACGGCCGGGCCATACGTTCGCTCCATCCAGAAAAGCGCGCGTATTTTTCTTCAGACATGCCTATGACAGAGGCGGCCATTGATGCGAATGGATTGCGACATGTCTATCTATCGCTCGGCGAGGCGCTGGGTGACGGTGCGTGGAGCGTGCGAGTCTATTACAAACCATTCGTCGACTGGATTTGGATTGGTTGTGTGCTCATGGCATTAGGCGGGTTATTGGCGATCAGTGATCGTCGCTATCGGCTGAAGCGCCGCGCCGTACGGAAGCAACGAACGGCCGAAGGAGCCGGCGCATGAATCGTTTTCTGTTGCCTCTGATTGGTTTCATAGTATTGGTGGGCGTATTGGCTTACGGCTTGACACTGAAGCCCAGCGAGGTACCGTCGCCACTCATTGGCAAGCCGGCGCCCGACTTTACCCTACCTGAACTGGCAAGCCCAGACGCCACCTTCTCGCCTGAATCAATGAAAGGCAAGGTATGGCTGTTGAATGTATGGGCCTCTTGGTGTTACCCCTGCCTTGAAGAGCATCCCATCATCACAGATTTGGCAGTCTCACACGGCCTTCCCATTGTCGGCCTGAACTATAAGGATTCGCCCGAGGACGCCATCGCATGGCTGAAACGCAATGGCAACGCGTTTCAACATGTCATTTCTGATCTAAAGGGCTCTGTAGGCATCGACTACGGCGTTTACGGGGTGCCGGAAACCTACGTCATCGACAGAGCAGGCATCATCCGATACAAGCACATCGGGGCCATCTCATTTAGCCAAGCGCGCAACGAGATATTGCCTCTGGTACGGAAGCTCCAGGAATGAAGCGCTTATGGCTGGCACTGGCTTTCGCTGCGCTCTGCCTACCGGTTTGGGCAGCTGACAGCGCGATAGAAAATCGCATGATAGAAATGGCTTCGGAACTGCGTTGCCTGGTATGCCAGAACGAAACGATTGCAGCGTCACGGGCAGATTTTGCCGTGGACATCCGCGCCCTGATCCGTCAGAAGATCGCCGAAGGTAACACCGATGAGGATATTCGTAATTTCCTAGTAAGCCGTTACGGCGACTACATACTCTATCGCCCACCATTGAAATTCGCAACGCTACTGCTGTGGTTCGGGCCTGTGCTATTGCTGGCGGGCGGATTCACCATACTCGCCACGACTCTGCGCCGCAGGAGGCGCATGGACGTCGATGCAGAGCTGAATGATGCGGAACGAGAAAGGGCCGATGCCCTACTCCAGCGCAGCCAACACCACGGAATGTGACTATGAATCTCGTCTTTCTCGGTATTGTTGGAGCACTTGTCGCAGGCACCGCGCTATGGCTCGCTAGCGCACTTTGGCGTGGTCATCGATCGGATAGTGGGACCGAGCATCACGCCGTTAATGCTGCCGTGCTGAGGGATCAGCTCGCCGAGCTGGAGGGAGACGTGGCCAATGGAACGCTGTCTAAAAGTGATTTTGCGGCAGCAAAGCAAGAGTTACAGCAGCGCGTGCTACACGAAGCATCGCCAGGCGGCGCGCCATTCGCGAGTGCACGGAGCAGCAAGGGCATAGCAGGGGCTATGTTGATCGTGCTGCCTGTCGCCACCTTGATGTTGTACTCCTATTTAGGGAATCCAGGCGCAACAGTGGGCTCATCGTCCGCGGCTCCTACGTCAATGACGCAAGCTGATATACAAAATATGGTGACGTCTCTGGAAGCCCGGCTCGCTGATAATCCTGACGATCCCGAAGGTTGGCTCATGCTGGCTCGCTCGTATCGGTACCTCGAAAAGTTCCAAGACGCCGCTAAAGCGTACGCCAACGCGTTGCCCATCATTCAGATGGATGCGTCGGCGCTTACCGAGTACGCCGAAACGGTGGCGCGTAGCAGTGAAGCCGGCTTTACCGGCCAAGCCATACAGTTATTGCAGCGGGCACTTACCCTTGATCCGCACGAACCGTATGCACTGACACTAGCCGGTACGGCTGCATTCCAACACGGTGACAATGAAGCCGCCATCGCGTACTGGCAGCAGTTGCTGGGCCAACTCCCCGCGGGTTCGGAAGCGGCACAGACAGTCATGAATGGGATTGAACAGGCGCAGCATAGGTCTGCGGCGCAAGGCTTCCTGCCACAATGATGAGCAGCATCATGATTCCGGCAGAGATGACGCTCGTGAGTGTAGCGCTCAGGACATGGAAGTGGGCCATGCACCCCAATAGTACGAGCAAGATGCCGGTAGCCACGAGCCAGCCCCAGCCGCTGTCCGGCTTCACACACTCGTACGCCAGCCGCCTCTGTGGGGGGGGAGATATTCTAGTCAAATACCTGCAGAGACAAGCCACTTCACCGACAATAATGAAGTGCGGTCGATCCGCCCCGCCATGCTCCCATGAGTTAGCAGTGACTCCCGCAGGGAAACCACTCACGCCCCCTTGCAGGAATATATGGGTATAAGGGCCCTCGCCCTGATTTGTAGACGTTTGCTCGAGCATCTCTTCGCTGATGATGCCGTATCGTTGCATCTCATCGCGGGAGATATCCTCGTAAAAGCCTGGGCGACCTTTCGCCCAGATGGAGAAAGGTTTATTGCTGTCGCTGGGCAAGTTCCAGGGCGCGCATAAAATCCATCGCGGCCCACTGGACGTTTCCGGTCAGCTGTCGCACCCAGGCGCTGCGTGTCGGACTCCAGCGGAAACCGTGACGCTTGAGCAGGTCGCGGGTTTCTTTGGCGGGTGTGCCGTCAAACAGGAACATGACGCGGTTTTCCTGCGGATCCTCCCGATAGACGTAGCCGGGGCCGCTGAGTTCAAACGCCGGCCGGTCGGCCACTTTCTCCAGGTCTTTGATGCGCTGGGCAATGCGGCGAATGTTGGCATTGTTGTTTTCAGTACCCGGCGGAGCGAACCTCCTAGAGGATAGGCGCAGTGATACAGCCGGCGGTTTTGGCGACGGAGCTCACGGAAGTAGGAACAGCTGTCCGCCCGAGCGATGACCCCGCTCGGCAGCCGCGCGGGGTCATCGCTCCTAGCCGCGCCCGGCGCGACTTCTACTTGGGTCAGCAGCCCACGGCAAGCGTAGCGCGCAGCGCCTGCGGTC
>JAJUGV010000095.1 GCA_029265795.1 Alcaligenaceae bacterium | reverse complement strand
GTGTGCAGAAAGAGGCCTTCTTCCATGGCAAACCCTGCATCACCCTGCGCGACGAAACCGAGTGGACCGAGCTGGTGGAGCTGGGAGCCAACACCCTGGTGGGGGCAGACGCCCAGCGCATAGCGCAATGCATCAACCAGCCCCATGAAGGTGTGCCCGACGCCGAGATCTACGGCGACGGCAACGCCGCGCAATTCATCGCAAAGATTCTGGCGGAGGCCTGAGCCATGAGAATCCTGTTAGTCACGACTTACTTCTACCCCCAGAACCGTGTTCCCGTGTTGCGCGTCGGGCAGTGGGCCAAATACTGGGCGCTGCAAGGGCATGAAGTCACTGTCCTGACTACCGAGAAATACCGTTTTCTGGGCCCGTATGGTTACTCGCCCAAACTGCCGGACAACGTGCAGGTCGTGGAGGTACCATTTTTGCCGGATTGGCTGCGCACCCGCCTAGAAGGTCGTGCCCCGCCCAGGGGGGATGGAACCCCTGCCGAAAATAGCGGCCAGCGCCTGCGTCAGCGTGTTAGAAAGCTGCGCAACTATATCGGCTCCCTGGTCGACATCCACGATCTGTGGATCAACCCGGCCTTGCGCAAGGGTCAGGAGCTACTCGCGCAAAAGCCTTACGACGCGATCGTAAGCTCGTTCTCGCCACCAGCTGTGCACATCGTGGCCACCAGGCTCAAGGCACGTCACCCGGAAATCATCTGGCTGGCCGACTTCCGTGACCTCTGGGCGCACAACCACATTACTTCCGCCCGTGGCATTCTGCGCCGCATTGAAAGTACGCTGGAAGCGCGCAGCCTGCGCAACCGGGCCGACGCACTCATAACGGTATCCGAACCGCTGGCCGAGAGCCTGCGGCAGCGTTATCCCCGACAGCCTGTCTGGGTAGTGGAAAACGGCTTCGACCCGGACGAGTTTCCGGGCTGGCGTGAACGGCTGCGCCCTGCCCCCAGCGCAAGCGGCATGCTGCGTATCTGTTATGCGGGAACGCTGTATCCGGGCCGTCGGGACCCGACCCCGCTACTGCAGGCCGTCAACCGGCTGATCGACACAGGTGTGCTGAGCCGGGACCGCGTCGCCATCGACTTCTACGGCCAGAACGAGAAAGAGCTGACCGCCATCCTGCACCGCTGCAACGGCAACCGACATGGTGTCGTTCATGCTCATGGTTTCGTCTGCCGGCAAGATTCCCTGGCTGCGCAGGCTCAAAGCAGCCTGCTCCTGCTGCTGGAATCCAATGAGCCTGCGGCCCGAGGAGTTCTGACCGGCAAATTGTTCGAATACCTGGTGAGCGGCATTCCCATCGTGGCTGTCGGTATCGACACGGAGAATGCTGCCGGTGCCCTGCTCCACCATACGGGTACAGGCATATGTGCCATACGCAGCGAAGAGATCCAGGCCATTCTCGAACGAGCGCTCAGCAGTGGCCGCTTTGATTTTTACCAGCCCGAGCCGGAACGAATCGCCCTCCATGCGCGCGACCGCCAAGCTGCGCATCTGGTCGGGCAAGTGCAACGCATCAGGGAGTCGCGACCATGCTGACTGCCCTGCAACTGTATTACCTGGCCATCGCCTCGGCGCTATTTCTGTATTCGCTGCACCGCTCACAGAATGCGTTGCGGGGCTTTGTGCTGGGCATTGCGAGCAATATTTTCCCGCTCGCGCTGGTTCCCTACATGGACATGGACATTGCCCGGCTGGGTGGACTGCCACTGGTTTACCTGCCGGGAACGGCGGTAGGGCTTGCGCTGGCCATTCGCAACGGCCTGCACTTCCCAAGGCGCTTCCTCATACTCTATGTGCTGGTATGTATATATTTGGTATACATACTTTGCAATACGGTGCTGCTGCGTGGCGCTTCCTCCGCCAACATAGTCTACTGGCTGGCCTGGCCGCTCAACTTTCTGCTGATGATCGCCATGGCGGCCACGGTATCGCGGTTCTCCGAAGCCGTTCTAAACCGTGTGCTTCTGGGCTGCGTCTGGGTGCTGGTGGCCGCCAGCGGTGTCGGCCTGCTGCGCTATGCGTCAGGCATCGGCTCCGACGCCAACTTTGTGCCGCTCATGAACCGCAATGGCACAGTTTTCCTGGTCGCCCTGCTGTTTCCCCTGGTCTTTCACGTACATGCCACGCAGCGTAAATCGAAACTGTGGCTTGCTGGCTGCGTGAGCGTCATTGCCCTGTGCGTTCTACTCACCTATTCCCGCTCCGGCCTGATCGGCCTAATGGCCGGCACCCTGCTCTACTACTGGCGTTTCAGCCTCCTGGGTATGCTCAAGCTGTGCGTCGTCATCGTGGTGATCGGGCTTTTTCTTCAAAGTGGTATTGCCGAGCGCACCACCGAGCGCCTAATCAAAACCGGAAATACCGTGCACGCCATGCTACACGGGGAAGAAGTGGATCGGTCCGTGGGGGACCACAATCGTGTCTTGCTGGTAAACAGTGCCATCGCAACTGCCCGGGAACACTTCTGGTTGGGCACCGGTCTGGGCATGCAGAATTATCGCGCAGGCTTGACACGCGCCGGCCTGGGCACGGTGACTTCGAAATCACACAACTTCTATCTTTCCTACTTCACTGAACTTGGGCTGGTCGGGTTTGTACTGCTCCTGGCCGTCCTGCAGCGCATTTATTCCCATCTGCCTCCCCTGGGCTCTCAAAAGCGAGCTTTTCGCGTGAGCTTTCTGGTGACAGCCCTGATGATGACCATGAATGAATACATTCTGCTGCCCGAACTGTGGCTACTCATGGGCATGCTCATGGGTGCAGGGAGCACACGGGCGGCCATGCTCCGGAACAGGCCGGCGGAACGTACCGCCCCACATGGGCGCGGATTCGGCCCCGCGCAGGGAGCGGTGCCGTCGCGGCCTGCCACTGCACGGTCAGCAAGGTCTTCCACATGTCTGACAGGAGGCATCCATGGCTAGTCAGTACGGCACTCTGGAGCGCCGCATCGCAAGAATGTTGTCGGAATACCCGGTGCTGAAAACTTGCATCAAGCTCACCTATGCCCGCGCGGCCTACCTGCTCAGCGGTGGGCGGGCCTCGCACCCCGCGACGTCGCAGCCACTGCAGAGTGTGGGAGAGGAAGGCTACGAGACTTTCTTCGGCTACTACGACAAATCACCCGTCTCGCAAAACGGCTGGGTGCTGTGCCATGCAAGCTCGCACCCGACCAGCCGTCCTCCCAGTGCGCGCCTGCCCATATCCGTGCAGGTCTACGACTTCAATTCCGGGCGGCTCTCCGAACCAGTACTCTCGATCGAGACCAGCGCCTACAACTGGCAACAGGGTGCGCGTGCACTCTGGCTGGATGGTGACCAATTCATCTTCAACGATTTTGACCCGCAGGCTGGCCGCTACATCGCGCGGGTGTATTCCGTTGCTGCACGACGCGAAGTGCAACGCTTCGACCACGCCGTTCAGGATGCCTGCGGGCATGAATATTTCCTTTCGATCAACTACCGCCGCCTGCAGGCGTTACGCCCCGATTACGGCTATCGCAATCTGCCCCCGCTGAACGATGCCGAGCTGGCCCAGCTTTACGACGATGGAATCTGGCGTGTGGAGCAGAAGGATGGCAGCGCCCAGCTACTTTATTCCATCAAGGAAGTATGCAGCACCCGCCCCGACGCCGATTTTGCCCACGCGGCCCACAAGCTCAACCATGTGATGGCGCACCCGGACGGCCGGCAGTTCATCTTCCTGCACCGATACTTCCTTGGCCGGCGCAAATTCGACCGCCTCATGCTGGGGACTGCGGATGGCGCCCCGCTGCGGGTGCTTGCTGCCTACGGCATGGTGAGCCACTGTTTCTGGGCCGGAGATACCACCCTTCTTTGTTACGCGCGTGGCCCAGGCGGCTTTGACGGCTACTACACCGTGAACACGGAAACAGGCGAAATGGTCTCGCTTTTCAGCGGCGCTCTGGATGCCATGGGAGATGGCCACCCCCATGTGCACGGGAACTGGTTCGTGACGGACACCTACCCCGACCGGCGGCGCAAGCAGCATCTGCTGCGCGGTGACCTGCTTACCGGCGAGACCAGCACCTTGGGCAGTTTTCACCAGAGTTTCCGCTACGGCGGAGAAACGCGCTGCGACCTGCATCCGCGAATCACCGGCGATGGCCGGACTGTCTTCTTCGACTCGGTATGCGAAGGGCGTCGCAGACTGTACTTCATGGAGGCACCATGACCCTGTCAGTATTGATGTCGGTCTACAAGGCCGAAAACCCGGAGTATCTGCGCATTGCACTCGAAAGCCTGAAGCAGCAGACCAGGCCGGCTGACGAAGTGGTACTTGTGGAAGACGGACCGCTGCCCGATGCTCTGCACGAGGTAATCGAGACCTTTCGCGACAAGCTCAACATACAGTCAGTCGTTCTGCCGCGCAATGTCGGGTTGGCAAAAGCCCTGAACGCCGGGCTCGCGCACTGCAGCCACGAATTGGTGGCCCGCATGGACAGCGACGATATTTCCTTGCCGCAGCGCTTCGAGAAGCAGCTGGCTTTCATGCAGGCCAACCCTGACATTGCCGCCAGCAGCGCCTCGCTGGAGGAATTCGATGAGACTGGCCAGGTATTTTCTTCGAGAGTGCTGCCCGTCACCCATGAAGAACTCGTACAGTTCGCGCGACGCCGCAGCCCGCTCAGCCATGCCGTAGCGATATTTCGCAAGTCGGTGGTGCAGTCGGTGGGCGGCTATCCCCTCTTCAAGCGCTCGCAGGATGTCGCCCTTTGGTCGCTGCTTATCGTAAAGGGCCACAAGCTTGCCAACCTGCCCGACGTACTGTTCCGGGTAAGGGCGGGTGCTGCCTTCATGACCCGCAACGGCCTGCGCAGCCTGCACCACGAACTGGCCGTCATACGCTTCCAGCACCGCATCGGCTTTCTAAGCCTGCAGGACATGTTGCGCAACATGAGTGTGCGCTTCATTCTAGCCAGCGTTCCTCCCGCGTTGAAGAAGGAACTCTATGCTCACAAAACCGCACCGGGCACCCTGGTGTATTCCATGGTCAAGCGCCTGTTCGACGTTGTCTTCGCCGCGCTTGGCCTGCTCTTCACCTTTCCCCTCATTGCACTGGGCTGGCTGGCCGCAACCATCGAGACGCGGCGCAACGGTTTCTTCCTGCAGCAACGCGTGGGCCGCCATGGCAGGCCGTTCCGCATCGTCAAGCTGCGTACCATGCACGACGATCCTCGGCTTGGTGAAGCTCTGGGCACGGTGACGACTGCCAAAGACCCTCGCATTACGCGCAGCGGTGCGATTCTTCGACGCACCAAGATAGACGAGCTGCCACAACTGTGGAATGTGCTCGTGGGTGACATGAGCTTTGTGGGCCCGCGACCGGACGTACCCGGCTACGCCGACCGGCTGCAGGGTGAAGACCGCATCATCCTCAGTGTGCGTCCCGGCATTACGGGCCCGGCAACCGTGAAGTACCGCAATGAGGAAGACATTCTCAGCCGTCAAGCCGACGCCCAGGCCTACAACGCCGAAGTGATTTGGCCGGACAAGGTACGCATCAACCGCGAATACATCCGGCAAAGAAGTCTCCGGACAGACCTTCATTACATCTATCGCACACTCGTTCACTAAGGAGCACACCATGCTGGATACCAGCTTTTCGCCCTGGCCCGCCTACACCGAGGAAGAAGCCGACGCGGTTCGCTCCGTCATTCTCTCCGGTCGCGTCAATTACTGGACGGGCCATGAGTGCAGATTGTTCGAAGAAGAGTTCGCGCAGGCAACGGGCTGTGCACACGCCATTTCGATTGCCAATGGCACTCTCGCGCTTGAAATTGCCCTGAGGGCCTTGAAGATCGGGCCCGGAGATGAAGTGGTGGTGACGCCGCGCAGCTTCATTGCCTCGGTTTCCTGCGTGGTTGCCGTGGGTGCAATACCCGTATTCGCTGATGTGGACCCGGACAGTCAGAACATCACTGCCGACACGATTTCCGCCGTGCTCAGCAACCGTACGCGCGCCATCATTTGTGTGCACCTGGCCGGCTGGCCGTGCGATATGGACCCCATCATGGCCCTGGCCGCCGAGCATGGGCTGGACGTCATTGAAGATTGCGCCCAGGCTCACGGAGCCTACTACAAGGGGCGCCCGGTCGGCTCACTGGGTCACATCGCTGCATGGTCCTTCTGCCAGGACAAAGTCCTGACCACCGGCGGAGAGGGCGGCATGATCACCACCAATGATCCAGTGCTGAGCGCCCGGATATGGTCCTACAAAGACCATGGCAAAAGCCGTGCAGCCATGGCCCGCTCCAGCACTTCCGGCGGCTTCCGCTGGGTTCACGATGAATTCGGCACCAACGCCCGCATGCTGGAGGTGCAGGCGGTCATCGGGCGCATACAGCTGCGCCGGCTGCCCGAATGGAGCCGACAGCGCAGACAACCTGCCCAGCGCATATGGGACACGGCGGCATCCCTGCCCGGGCTGAGGGTGCCCACCGTGCCCGAGCATATCGTTCACGGCGCCTACAAGTGCTATGTGTTCACCGATTTCGACGAGCTGCGTCCCGACTGGGGAAGAGATCACATCCTCAGCGCACTGCTCGACCGGGGCATACCCTGCTACACCGGCTCCTGCCCTGAAATCTATCGCGAGAACGCTTTCGACGGCACTGGCTTCCGGCCCGGCTGTCGGCTGCCAAGCGCCCAGGCACTTGGGCAGAGCTCTCTCATGTTCCTGGTGCACCCCACCCTGAAAGAGGAAGAAATCGATGCCTGCTGCACGGCCTTGCGTGAGGTGCTGCAGCAAGCTTGTGCTCCGAATCCTTCGCGCCCGCGCTCAGGGCATGGTGTGGCCGGTACATCCATGGCAATTCAATGAAAATACTTTCGGTAGTGACCATGTGGCGCAAGAAGATCGACCTGTTACGCAAACAACGGTTCCTTGGGCATGTGGCTGCGCTCATGACTGGTTCGGTCGTGGCCCAGGCCGTTCCGGTACTGTTGAGCCCGGTACTCACCCGCCTATACTCGCCGGAAGACTTTGCCGCCTTCGCGTTGTTCATGGCAGTGAATAACGTGATCTCGGTGGTGGCGGGCGGCCGTGATGACCAGGCCATCTTGCTGCCCTCCGAAGTCGCGGGCGCACTGAACCTGGTGATCTTGTGCTGGTTGATCCTGGGAAGCGTGTGCCTGACCCTGGCTGGGCTGGTGGCAATTTCGTACGGCAGGCTTCCCGAGGACTGGCTGCAGACGCTGCATGGGGAGTGGCTGTATCTGCTGCCACTGGCCGTCTTCGTGACCGCTTCGTTCCAGATTTTGTCGAATTGGAACAACCGCTGCGGGAGGTTCCCCCAGCTTGCGATGGCCCGGGCCTCGCAGGGGGTGTCTACCGGCGCTGCCCAGTGCGGCATGGGCTACTCCAACCTCCATGCTCACGGCCTGATATGGGGTTGGGTGGGCGGCCAATGTGCCGGGCTGGCCCTGTTGGTCTGCAAGAATCTGGCCTCTCTCACTGGCGGCCGCATACACGTCAGCCGCTCAGGCATGGCGGCTGTCGCACGCGAATACCGGCGCTTTCCTTTGCTGTCGACCTGGGGCGCCGTCTTCGACAGCGGTGGGCTAATGATGGTGTTGCTCATCATCAGCCACAGCTTTTCTTCCACCATCACCGGTTTGTTCAGCTTCACCCAGCGCGTACTGGCAATACCCCTATTCCTGATCTCCAGCGCTGTGGCGCAAGTTCTGCACCAGCGCATTGCCCGGCTCAACCATGAAGACGCAGCCAGCATCCTGCCCTACATTCTGCGTTCCGCCGCCACGCTGGCAGCCATCGCCCTGCCCTTCATCATCGTGCTCGCAGTGTTCGGTGTGGAGCTGTTCACCATCGTGTTCGGCCCCTCCTGGGCAGAGGCCGGGCGGTACGCAGGGCTGCTGTCCCTGGCCGTAGGCGTACGTTTCGTCGTCAGCCCGCTGACCGTCATCATGGCGCTCAATCACAACGTGAAGAGTGGTGTGCAGTGGCAGATCATCTATTTCTTCAGTGTAAGCACCACCCTGTGGCTGGGCAGGGGTCTGCCCATAGAAAGCTTCCTGCAGCTTTATGTACTGCATGAACTGCTGATGTATTCGATTTACTTCCTGGTTATCGTCAAGTGCGCACAACGGCGTCCCGAAGTGGCGTCGTCACCCGTGCCAGACGAATTATTGCGCTGAACCTCTGCGCCAAGGAGCGTTTCATGTGTGGTATTGCTGGCGGATGGTGGTCGTCTCCACCCCTCGATCTGGAACAACGTATGGCTGCCGCGCTGCACACATTGCGTCTGCGCGGGCCCAACGACAAGGGCTGCGCATACAGAAACGCAGCGGGAGGCCGGCTGGCTCTGGGTCATACCCGGCTGGCCATCATTGACCTCAGCGATGCGGCAAATCAGCCCATGGTTTCACCTTGTGGCCGCTACTGGATGATCTTCAACGGTGAGATCTACAACTACCGCGAGTTGCGTGAAGAGCTGCTTGCGCTTGGGCAGAGCTTCACCACGCAGTCCGATACCGAGGTGCTGCTGGCCGCCTGGCAGCATTGGTCCCACCAATGCCTGACCCGGCTGGAAGGCATGTTTGCCTTCGTGGTTTATGACAAGCTGCGCCGGACACTGAGTGCTGCCCGCGACGCCTTCGGCATCAAACCGTTCTACTTCTCGCACCGTAACGATCGCCTGCTGTTTGCTTCCGAGTTGCAGGCGATTCTGGCCCTGAGGCGGGGCGAAACTCCGATGGCCAACTGGCAGCGCAGCTACGACTATCTCGTGCATGGCGATTTCGATACGTCGTGCGAAACATTTTTCGACGACATCCTGGCGCTCAGCCCGGGACATCGCATCGAAATCGACCTGTATAGGCCGGGGCGCATCCAGCAGCTTTGCTGGTGGAAACCCCGCGTCGGTCAGGCCTCCAACATGAGTTTCGGAGACGCCGCGGAAGCAGTGCGCGAGCAATTCCTGCACAACGTTTCCTTGCATCTGCGTAGCGATGTTCCCCTGGGTGCCACTTTATCGGGTGGAATAGATTCCTCGGCAATCGTCTGCGCCATGCGCAAGCTTGAGCCCGATGCACCGTTGCACACGTTTAGCTATGTGGCTGCAGATGACCCACGCTCTGAAGAGCGCTGGGTGGATACTGTCAACCAGCATGTGGGTGCCATTTCCCACAAGGTGGTGGCCAACCACAGCGACCTGGCCCGTGACCTGGAACGGCTGATCGCGCTGCAGGGTGAGCCGTTCATGAGCACCTCCGTATACGCCCAATATCGCGTCTACGCGCTGGCGCGGGAGAACGGCGTCACTGTCACGCTTGAGGGTCAGGGAGCCGATGAGCTGCTAGCCGGCTATTCCGGCTTTCCCGGTGAGCGCATGTTGAGCATGCTGGAGCAGGGCCGGCTGCTCGAAGTTCAGCGTTTTGCCTGGCAGTGGTCACGCTGGCCCGGCCGCAGTTACCGGCGGGCCTGGCAATATTTGGTGGCCTCCGCTCTGCCCGACAGGCTGTTCCACCTTGCAAGGCATTACTCCGGGCGAGAACCCATGCCGGCCTGGCTCAAAGCCGATGTCCTACGCGAGGCACAGGTCGACATGCATTACACCCGGCTGCACCGCGACCCGCAAGCAAAGGGCCGCCGGGTGGTGGAAAGAATGGCACATGCGCTGCAGCACCGATTCCTGCCTGGCTACTTGCGCGAGGGCGACCGCAACTCCATGCAGTTCTCCGTGGAAAGCCGCCTGCCGTTTCTCACCTTGCCCATGGCGCAGCTCATGCTCTCCCTGCCGGAGGAATACCTGATTTCTCCCGAAGGGCAGACCAAGCATGTGTTCCGTGCTGCCATGCGGGGCATCATTCCGGACGAGATTCTGAACAGGCGTGACAAGATCGGTTTCGAAACCCCTGAATTCACCTGGCTGAGCGGAATGTCGGAAACCGTTCGCAGTTGGCTGGCGCATGGTGCTGACATCCCCTTTCTCAACCATCGGGAATTGCTGCAGCAATTTGATGCCGTGATGGCGGGGAAACGCCCGGCGAACAATCAATTATGGCGCTGGATCAATTTCATCAAATGGCATGAGCAGATGGGGGTGCGCTAGCGCCCCCGGACGCCATACGGGAGGAAGACATGCATTCCATTGCCCACGCTGCGACAGGCTCCCAGCATGAAAAGCGGGTCGCCCTGGCGCAAAGGCTGCGCGAACGCTTATTGAACCTGCCGCGTATGAAGAAACGCATGATGCAGGTGATGGCGGACACTGTGCTGATATGGTTCACCCTGTGGCTGGCGTTCGGACTGCGCCTCGAAGACCTGGCTGCTGCACAGCCTCTGAGCGGGCATTTCTGGTTGTTCGCCGCCGCACCAGTGCTGACGATTCCCCTGCTCTCCGCAG
This sequence comes from Alcaligenaceae bacterium, assembly GCA_029265795.1. Taxonomy (GTDB): domain Bacteria; phylum Pseudomonadota; class Gammaproteobacteria; order Burkholderiales; family Burkholderiaceae_B; genus Yanghanlia. The sequence goes on along the minus strand of JAJUGV010000095.1, from coordinate 814 downwards.
CCGGACTGTATAGCGCCGTGTTGCGCTATCTCGGCCCGTGCACACTCTGGCGACTGGCTGCCGCCATTGGGGGTGGGGGTATTCTGCTGGCGGCTTTCCAATGGTTCGGGGGCAGTGGCCCCGCCCTGGTACCGCGTTCCATCATCCCCATTCACGCACTCTTGAATCTATTGTTTCTTGGCGGCATTCGCCTGATGGCCCGGGCCTGGTTGCAGGGAACGCCGCTTTCGCCGCCCATACCCAAAGCGACTGCACCAGCTCACTCCACGCATCAGACAAATGTAGCCATTTATGGTGCCGGCATAGCGGGCAACCTGCTGCTGGCCACACTTGAGAAGGACCGCAGCCGAAAGGTGGTGGCCTTTCTGGACGACAAGACTGACCTGCAGGGCCGCACCATCGGGGGGGTACCGGTATACGACCCAGCCCGCATCGGTTGCCTGGTCGACACGCTGGACCTGCGCGAGGTTCTGCTAGCCATGCCCTCCATCAGCCAGGCCCGCCGCAACGTCATCATCGGCCGTCTCGCGCTCTACCCCTTCACCGTGCGCACGGTTCCGGGGTTCCGCGACCTCGCCAACGGCACTCTCAAGGTCGACAACCTGCGCCAAGTCGACATTACCGATCTGCTGGGCCGCGAGCCGGTCGAACCCCATGTCGAACTGCTGGAGCGCTGCATACGCGACCAAGTAGTCATGGTCACCGGCGCGGGCGGCTCGATAGGCTCCGAACTGTGTCGGCAGATCTTAATGAACGGCCCGCGCACCCTCATTATGTATGAGCATTGCGAGTACAACTTGTATTCCATACAGGG
>JAJUGV010000090.1 GCA_029265795.1 Alcaligenaceae bacterium | reverse complement strand
GCTGCTGCAACGCCTGGGTGCGAATGTGCATGAAGCCGCAGCCATCATCGGGCTGCCCGACCTGGGCGGTGTGCAGGCCCTGCGTGAAAGCGGGCTGGACGTCTACACAGTCTGTTCCTTCAGCAGCACAGACCCCTGAGCCTCTGCACCTCCCCTGGAGTACGTTGTTGCGTGGCAGCGGCGAGTGGTTCGGCTTAGGGTAAATACTGTGTAAGCAGGCCTTGACCGTGCATATCGCTTTCCCTGACTATTCTCGAATTCGAGAATTCTCTTAAACGAAAATTCTCGTTTGAGAGAAATCGGGTGGAACGCACATATATGAATGCAGCAGCGGTATACGACGTAGTGGTGATTGGCGCAGGTATGGCCGGGGTTTCGCTGGCCTACCGTATAGCGGGTATGGGCAGTGTCCTCGTTCTGGAAGGTGAGTCGCAGCCAGGCTGTCACTCGACGGGCCGTTCGGCGGCCATGTTCATGGAAACCTACGGGACGGCCACGACCCGGGCGCTGACTCGTGCAGGGCGCGAATTTCTCACTCATCCTCCCGATGGTTTCACTGAATCTCCGCTGATCCGTGATCGGGGCGTGCTTTATCTCGTGCGTGAGGGTCAGGAGTCAATGAGGGATGCCTTCCTGGCGGACAACGAGGGGCAGGAAGGTGTTGGCATGATCCCGGTAGAGGAAGTGCTGCGCTACGTTCCCTGTGTGCGCCCAGAGGGGTTGATAGGGGCAGTGACCGAATGGGAAGCCAAGGACCTGGACGTACACGGCCTTCTGCAGGGCTTCTACAAGGGTGCCCGCAGGGCCGGGGTGGAGTTCACCTTCAATTCCCAGGTCATTCGTGCTGAGCGTGAAGAGGGTACATGGCTGCTCCATCTCAGTTCGGGGAATGTCGTGCGCGCACGTTCCGTCGTGAACGCGTCGGGTGCCTGGGCACAGGTGACGGCGCGACTGTTCGGGGCCATCGAAACGGGTCTGCAGCCCCGGCGCCGGAGCGCGTTCACTTTCCCTCCGGTCTGTGGCGAAGCAGGGCGGACGCTCGAAGCACGTGAAATCGAGAACTGGCCTGCGGTTGTCGGGATCGACGAATCGTTCTACTTCAAACCGGACGCCGGTCAGTTGCTGGGGTCTCCAGCCAATGCGGATGACACCTTCCCGCATGACGTCGTGGCCGAGGAACTGGATATCGCTATCGGTATTGACCGGATCACATCGGCGACGACCCTGCAGATCCGGCGTCCTTCCCACACATGGGCGGGGCTGCGCTCCTTTGTTCCGGATGGCGATTTCGTAATTGGCTGGGACCCCCAGGTCGAAGGCTTTTTCTGGCTGGCCGCCCAGGGCGGCTACGGCATCCAGACTTCACCTGGTGCATCGCTGCTGGCGGCGGACCTCTTGTTGCGCAGGCCGTTGAGCCCGGAGCTGGTGCAAGAGGGTGTGTGCCCGCAGTTTGTGTCGCCCGACCGCTTCAAGTGAACCCGGCACACCGTATTCAAGGAGAGCTTATGTCAATTGAACGCTTTGAGTCCCCGTTGGGGTTACCGTTCTCCCGTATGGTACGGGCCAACGGATTCGTGTTTTTGTCCGGCCAGATTCCCATGGACGAGCAGGGGCAGGTCGTGCGCGGTGATATTCGCACGCAGACGCATGCCGTCATGCGTCGCATCGGGGAGAGTCTGGCTGAGCTGGGGCTGGGCTTCAACGATGTGGTGAAGTCAACAGTCTGGATTTCCGACCTGAAACTGTTTGCGGACTTCAATGAGGTCTATGCCAGTTATGTAAAGGGAGCATTGCCTGCACGTTCGACGGTGGAAGCCAGGCTGGCACTCGATGTGGACGTCGAGGTCGAAGTCATTGCTGTTCATCACCAAGGGGCATGACATGAAACTGTTCACGGCTTCCCTCGCCACAGAAACCAATACCTTTTCGCCCATCCCGACCGGTTTCGAGGCGTTCAAGGCCCGGGGCTACTATCCTGCCGGTACCCATCCGGACAAGATGTTGCAGTTTACGGGGCCACTGTGGGCGGCCCGGCAGCGTGCCCGCGAGCATGGCTGGACGCTGGTGGAAGGTACGACTGCAGGAGCAGTTCCGGCCGGTCTGACTACGCGTAAAGCATACGAAACGCTGCGAGACGAAATTCTCGAAGATCTCAGGAAGGCCGGGCCAGTCGATGTTGTGGTGCTGGGCTTGCATGGTGCCATGGTGGCCGACGGTTATGACGACTGCGAGGGCGACCTGATCACGCATGTGCGGTCGATCGTTGGCCCCGACGTCATCATTGGTGCGGAGCTGGACCCCCATTGCCACATGACCGAAGCCATGCTCGAGGGAGCAGACTTCCTTGTGTGCTTCAAGGAGTATCCGCATACCGACATCCTCGAGCGCGCGTACGATCTGGTCGATTTGTGCACCGCTGCCAGCCAGGGCCGCATCCAGCCAACGCGTTCCGTGTTCGACTGCGAGATGATCAGCATCATGCATACCAGTCGTGAGCCTATGCGCAGCTTCGTGGATCGTCTGCTGGCGATGGAAGGCAAGGATGGCGTGCTGTCGGTGTCCATCGCACATGGCTTCCCGTGGGGCGACGTACCCGGAATGGGCACCAAAGTACTGGTCTACACCGATAACGATCCTGCCAGGGCCAACAGCCTTGCAGAATCGCTTGGGCGTGAGCTAATCGGGATGCGGGACGCCTTGCAAGCCGATTACCTGCCCATCGCCGAGGCACTTGCCAAAGCTGAAGAGAAAGGTGTCTGGCCCGCGGTACTGGCCGATTCGGCCGATAACGCTGGGGGTGGTGCAGCGAGCGATTCGACCTTTGTGCTGCAGCATTTCCTGAAGCATGGTGTGCGCGATGCAGTCATTGGTCCTGTTTGGGATCCTGTGTCCGTGAAACTGTGCCTGGATGCAGGTGAGGGCGCAGTGCTGGATCTGCGCGTGGGTGGCAAGGTGTCGCCTGCTTCGGGTGATCCCGTGGATGTGCGCTGCAAGGTGCTGGCTGTGCGCCGCGATGCCTACATGACAGGCCTGTCCAATACCCCTTCAAGCCTGGGCGACTCCGTGGCGATTGAGGTGGATGGCGTCGTCATGGTGCTTACGACCGACCGCAACCAGGCCATCGGCACTGATTTGTTCACACAGTTCGGCATTGATTTGTCGACCCGCAAATACATCGTAGTGAAGTCATCCCAACATTTTTATGCCGACTTCTCCAAGGTGGCCGCCCAGGTCATATACCTCAGCACGCCGGGTTCCGTGAGCCCTGACATCACGACCCTGCCGTTCCGAAAGATCCGCTATCCGAAGTGGCCGCTGGTCACGCCGGTCTGAATTCCAACTCCTTCTTGTGAGACAAACCGACATGAACTTACTCCTGAACTGGTCACGTTCCCGGCTCGCCGCTGCAATGGTGGGTGGCTTGCTGGTGAGCAGCGTGCTGCCGCAGGTGGCTGTGTCTGCTCCGGTGACAGTGCGTCTGGCGCCGAACGGCGATCTCAAAACTCTGGATCCGCTCTTCAATACGGCGTATATCACGCGCAACCACGGCTACCTGGTGTTCGACACGCTGTTCTCGCAAGACAGCAAGGGTGAGCCCAAGCCGCAAATGGTCGATACCTTTGAGTATTCCGACGACGGCTTGAAGTGGCGCTTCACACTGCGCGATGGCCTGCTTTTCAATGATGGTACGCCTGTCACTTCGGAGGACTGCATCGCTTCGCTCGAACGCTGGGCCAAGAAGGACACGCTGGGCAAGTTGCTGTTCCAGCATGGCGCGAAGTTCACGGCGGTGAATGACAAGACATTCGAACTGACGCTTGAGAAGCCGTTCGGTCCTGTTCTGGCAGCGCTTTCCAAGCCTTCGGGCATGCCGCCGTTCATCATGCCCAAGCGCCTCGCGGAAACCGACCCCAGTGTGCCCGTGACGGAAATGGTGGGTTCCGGGCCATTCATCTTCAAGAAGGAAGAATGGGTGCCTGGCAACAAGGTGGTCTACGAAAAAAACCCCAATTATGTGCCCCGCAAAGAACCGGCCGACGGTCTGGCGGGTGGCAAGGTTGCGAACGTTGACCGCGTGGAATGGATTTACATTCCCGACGCCAACACTGCTGCTGCGGCTTTGCAGAATGGTGAAGTGGACATGATCGAAAGTGTGACCCCCGATTTTCTGCCGGTGCTGGCAGGGAATCCCGATGTCACATTGACACCGACAGTGGCGTCGCAGGGCATGATCATCCCCAATCACCTTCACCCCCCCTTCAATAATCCGAAGGCACGCCAGGCCTTGCTGCATCTGATTGATCAGAAGGAAGCCGTGGCTGCTGTGGGTTATACGGGAGATTACGCTACCGAGCACTGCCCCTCGCTCTACACCTGCAGCTCACCGCTGGCCACTGATGCAGGCGCGGAGCCCTTCAAGAAAGTTGACGTTGAGCGTGCCAAGGAGCTGCTGAAAGAAGCCGGCTACAACGGCGAAAAAGTGGTGATCCTGTACCCCACCGACAACGTGAACAGTCCCGCCACTCTGGTGGTGGCCGAAGCGCTGAAGCGCGCGGGTGTCAATGTTGATCTGCAGGCAATGGACTGGGCTTCCGTGGCAGCGCGTCGTCTGCGCAAGGACGCTCCAGACCAAGGCGGCTGGAACATCTTCCTGACTCACGGTGGTTATTTCGATGCCGGCACTCCGGTTACCAACCCGTGGCTGTCGGCGCCTTGCGGCAATGGTCTGCCGGGCTGGCCGTGCGACGAGGAGCTTGACCGTCTGCGTGCGCAGTGGATTGCAGAAGGGGATCCTGAGAAGAGCAAGGCCCTTGCTGCCGAGATCCAGCGCCGTGCCTATGAGGTGGTTCCTTATGTCGTGTGGGGTGAGTTCAAGCCCGTCATGGCAACCAAGGGCCTAAAGAACATTGAAGTGCTCAAGACGGGTGTCCCCGTCATGTGGAACATAAGCAAGTAAGAACAGGGCCCGGGAGACCGGGCGGGAGATTCATACCGTGTTGTATCTCGCACGTAGGCTGGCAGCCACCATTCCGGTGATGATTGTCGTAGCAGTCATAGTTTTCATGCTGGTGCACCTCACTCCGGGGGATCCGGCTGCCGTGCTGGCGGGCGAGCATGCCACGGTGGAGGACGTTGCCAAGATCCGCGCTGCAATGGGGCTGGACAAGCCCTTGTTGCAGCAGTTCTTCAGCTGGACATGGGGGGTTCTCCAGGGCGACCTGGGGGTTTCCACCTCATCCAATGTGCCCGTGAGCCTGCTGATCAAGCAGCGTATGGGGCCGACGATTTCCATTGCTTTGTTCACCATTGTCTTTGCTGTGGTGGCGGCAATTCCCATGGGTGTGCTGGCGGCCTGGAAGTCCGGCACGTTTGTGGATCGCGGCATTATGTTCGGGTCGGTCCTGGCTTTTTCTGTTCCTGTTTTCCTGATCGGATACGGGCTGGTGTACATGTTTTCGATCAAGATGGGTGTTTTGCCGGTGCAGGGGTACCGTCCGCTATCCGACGGTCTGGTGCCCTATTTCCGACACCTGTTGTTGCCGTGTGTTTCCCTGGGGCTGGTGTACATGGCACTGATTACCCGGATGACGCGGGCAACGATGCTTGAGGCGTTGTCCGAGGATTACATCCGTACGGCGCGGGCCAAAGGTCTGGCCGCGCGCGCCGTCATCTGGCATGCCCTTAAGAATGCAGCGAACCCGATTGTCACGACCGTGGGTGTGGGCGTTGCGATGCTGATCGGTGGTGTTGTCGTGACGGAAACCGTTTTTGCCATTCCGGGTCTTGGTCGGCTTACTGTCGATGCCGTGCTGCGCCATGATTACCCCGTGATCCAGGGTGTGCTGTTGATTGCTTCGGCAATCTACGTCTTGATCAATCTGCTGGTCGACCTGAGCTATCGTCTGTTCGACCCGCGTGTGGAAGGATGAGGGGCGCGTCATGATAAAAGCCAGGAAACTTTGGTATCTGTTCAGGATGCAGCCCACCATGTACGTGGGCATTGCGGTTCTGCTCGCGCTGGCAGTCATTGCCGTGCTCGCCCCCTGGATCGCCACGTATTCGCCCACGGATATCAACCCGTTGGCGCGGATGAAGCCACCTTCGGAAAAACACCTCTTCGGCACCGATGCCATGGGGCGAGACATTTTCTCGCGCGTGGTATGGGGTGCCAGGGTATCGCTGGTCGTGGCTGTCGCTGTGGCGGCCATCAGTCTGGCGATCGGCATTTTCATCGGCGTGGTGGCAGGTTATTTCCGCAAACTCGATATGTTCATTATGCGCGTCATGGACGGCATGATGGCCATACCGAACATTCTGCTCGCCATCGCACTGATGGCCGCTTTCAAGGGCGGCCTGGTCACGGTGATTGCCGCCATCGTGATTCCGGAAGTGCCGCGGGTGGTGCGCCTGGTGCGCGCTCTGGTGCTTGGGATACGCAACCAGCCCTATATCGAGGCGGCCGTGGCAATGGGCACACGAACTCACAAGATGCTCTTCATGCATGTGCTGCCCAACCTGTTCGCGCCACTTATGGTGCAGGCGACCTTTATTGCCGCTTCAGCCATCATCACTGAGGCTGTGCTGAGCTTCCTGGGCGTGGGCATTCCGCCTCAACTGCCCAGTTGGGGCAACATCATGGCAGATGGTCGTAACTATCTGTCCATTGCTTTCCATATCATCCTGTTCCCGGGCATTTTCCTTGCGACGACGGTGCTGGCCGTGAACATGGTGGGAGACTGCCTGCGTGACATGCTGGATCCCAAGCTGGCGGGCAAACTGTAAGGTCACCATGAGCAATAAAGAAATTCTTGCGGTCGAGAATCTGACCATTCACTTCGAGGGATACGATCGTTCGGTCGTGGCCGTCAACAACCTCTCGTTTTCCGTGAATGCCGGTGAGACACTTGGCATTGTGGGGGAGTCGGGCTGCGGCAAGAGCGTGACGTCGCTTGCCATCATGCGCTTGCTCAGCAAGACGGCCCGGGTTCAGAGCGGCCACGTCCGCTTTGGTGGTCAGGACCTGCTCACACTGTCGGAAAAAGAAATGCGCCGGCTGCGGGGCAACAAGCTTTCCATGATTTTTCAGGAGCCCATGACATCCCTGAACCCCGTGTTCACGGTGGGTCGGCAGATTGCAGAATCGATCGAACTGCATCAGGGCAAATCCCGCCAGCAGGCGATGAAGGATGCGCAGGCGTTGCTGGAGCTTGTCCACGTATCCGATCCCGCCAAGCGGCTGAGCAACTACCCGCACGAGCTTTCGGGGGGCATGCGCCAGCGGGTGATGATTGCCATGGCACTGGCCTGCAGGCCGCAGCTGCTGATCGCCGACGAGCCGACGACAGCGCTAGACGTCACCATTCAGGCGCAGATCCTGCAGATTCTGAAGGATATTCAGAATGAGCTGGGCACCGCCATTGTGCTGATCACGCACGATCTGGGCGTGGTGGTGGAAACCTGTCAACGGGTGATGGTGATGTACGCTGGCTCCAAGGTGGAGGAAGGGAAAGTGACGGATGTCCTGTACCAATCACAACACCCCTATACCCAGGCGCTTGTGAAGTCGCTGCCTGCGGTTGTCGATGCCGATGCGAGCCTGGGCGGCCGCCTGGCCGAGTTGCCCGGCATCGTTCCAGTCATGACGCCAGACGCCAACGGCTGTGCCTTTGCCTCCCGTTGCGCTCACCGTATTCCTCAATGTGAGGTAGAGCAGCCGCAACTCCTGACGTCTAGTGCGGGCAGTCGCTATTGGTGCCGGCCCGGCGTATGAGCGCCATAGCCTATCGGAAGAATGATGAGTAACGAAATCCTCAACCCGGCCGAAACCGGCACCGTGCAGCTCAAGGTCGAAGGGCTGAGCAAGCGTTTCAACGTGAAGCATCACGGTCGCAAGGCAACGCTCAATGCCGTGAACGATGTGTCTTTCCAGATACGTAAGGGCGAGACTTTCAGCATCGTGGGTGAGTCCGGATGTGGAAAGTCGACCTTGGGACGCTGCATTGCACGCCTGATCGAACCCACGGAAGGCCGTGTCCTGCTGGAGGGCGAAGACATTGGTGCGCTTGCGGGCGAACCTTTGCGCCAGCTGCGAAAGCGTATCCAGTTCATCTTTCAGGACCCTTATTCGTCGATGAACCCGCGCATGAAGGTGCGATCGATTCTGTCTGAACCACTGCGCAATTTTGGTGTACCCGAAGCAGACATCTCTGCGCGCCTGGATGAGCTTCTGCGCCTGGTCAGTCTGAACCCGGACGCACTGGAAAAGTTCCCCCACCAGTTCTCGGGCGGTCAACGCCAGCGGCTGGTGATTGCTCGCGCCCTGGCCTTGCAGCCCGGCTTCATCGTGTGCGATGAACCCGTTTCCGCACTGGACGTGTCAGTGCAAGCGCAGGTGATCAATCTTCTGGTCGACCTGCAGCGGGCGTTGGGTCTCACCTATCTGTTCATCTCGCACGACCTGAGTGTGGTGCGGCATATCAGCCATCGGGTGGCGGTGATGTATCTAGGCCGCGTCGTGGAGACTGGTACGAGGGATGAAATTTTCAACCAGCCCAAACACCCGTATACGCAGGCGCTTATGGCTGCGGTGCCCCGCTTTTCGGCGACTGAACAGGCGCAGGAGCGGCCACAGCGCCTGACGGGCGAAATACCCAGCCCCTTGAACCCACCATCAGGCTGCGCGTTCCGCACGCGGTGCCCGCGTGCGCAGGCCGTCTGCGCCGAGTCACTGCCACCTGTGAAAATCTTCAGTGCCGACCATAGTGCAGCCTGCCATCTGCTGTAGCGCGCACACGGTACTCATCGTTCAGGCCTCTGGTGCCACTGCCCAGCAGTGGCCCGGGCATTCATATCAACCTCGTCTGCCACTCTCGAACGTGCAGGAGTCGCGTCATGTCAGAATCCACCATTGAATACGACCTGATACTGGAAGGCGGTGCCATCATTGATGGCACCAATAGGGAAGCCTATCATGCCGATGTTGCCATCAGCGGCGACCGCATCGTCGCGATCGGTGATCTTGCCACCGCGCGGGCCAGACAGCGTCGGAATGTGAGCGGACTCGTCGTGGCGCCGGGTTTCATCGACTCGCATACGCACGATGACAATGCGCTGCTGCGCTCACCTGAAATGACACCGAAAATCTCGCAGGGTGTGACAACGGCGGTCACAGGCAACTGCGGTGTCAGCCTGGCACCGCTGAGGTCGGATGCGCCGCCGCCCCCGCTCGATCTGCTGGGCACCGATAACAGCTACCGTTTCGGTTCGTTCCGCGAATACCTGGATGCGGTTCGGGAGACCTCGCCTTCGCTGAACTGTGCCTGCATGGTCGGCCACTCAACCTTGCGCGTGGCCGGCATGGGCGATGTGACACGCGACGCGACGCCCGAGGAGATCTCCCGCATGCAGGCCATGGTCGCCGAAGCGCTGGACGCTGGCGCCATTGGCGTGTCGACTGGGACTTTCTACCCCCCTGCCGCAGCGGCAAGCACGCAAGAGATCATCGAAGTGTGTCGCCCCCTGTCTGAAAAGGGCGGGATCTATGCCACCCACATGCGCGACGAGGGCGATGAGATCGTTGCCGCGATGAACGAGACCTTCACGATTGGCAAGACCCTTGGCGTGCCGGTGATCATTTCTCACCACAAGCTCATGGGACAGCAGAACTTTGGCCGCTCGACCGAGACTCTGGCCCTGATCGGTGAGGCGATGAAGACTCAGGAGGTTTCACTGGACGCCTATCCCTACATCGCAGGCTCGACGATGCTCAAGAAGGATAGGGCTCTGCTGTCGGCACGTACCATCATTACATGGTGCACCCCCTTCCCCGAATATACCGGCCGCGATCTCGAAGAAATCGCCAGGGAGCGTGGCAAGTCGCGTTGGGATGTGGTGGACGAGCTCATGCCGGCAGGAGCCATCTATTTCATGATGGATGAAGAGGATGTGCAGCGCATCATGGCCTTCCCCGAAACCATGATTGGCTCGGACGGCCTGCCGCACGATACTCATCCGCATCCCCGTCTCTGGGGCACGTTCCCCCGCGTGCTGGGTCACTACAGCCGCGATCTTGGATTGTTCCCTCTGCACACGGCCGTGTGGAAGATGACCGGTCTGACGGCAAGCCGCTTTGGCATTGCCAACCGTGGTGTGCTTGCGGAAGGCAATTTTGCGGATGTGGTGGTGTTCGACCCCGCCACAGTGTGCGATGTGGCGACTTTCGAGGCCCCCATGGCGCGGGCACGCGGTATTCATGAAGTCTATGTAAACGGCAGGCTGGTCTGGAACGCCAGCGGCGAACACACCGGAGCCCGACCCGGTCGCGTACTGGAACGCGCGTCGACAGCAAGCTGAACCCCACACGACCAAAGGATTCGAGATGAAACGTACCCTGCATCTGGCCGTCGCCCAGATGGGACCCATTCAGAAAAACCACACGCGCAGCGAAGTGGTGGCTCGTCTTTCCGAGCTGATGCGTGATGCCGCAGCCCGCGGGGCCCGCTGGATCACTTTCCCCGAACTGACGCTGACCACCTTCTTCCCACGCTGGGCATTGGAAGATCCCGCGGAAGTTCATGCTTATTTCGAGCGTGAGATGCCCGGCAAGGAGACACAGCCACTGTTTGATCTTGCCCGCAAACTGGGTGTGGGCTTCTACCTGGGCTACGCGGAACTGGACGGTGACCGCCAGTTCAATACCAGCATCCTGGTGGATCGTGGTGAAATCATCGGCAAGTACAGGAAGATTCACATCCCGGGCGATGCAGAGCCGCAAGAGGGCTATCCCATTCAGCACCTTGAGAAAAAATATTTCCTGGTGGGAGATCTTGGTTTCCCCGTGTATGAAGCACCGGAGGCACGCATCGGGATGTGCATCTGCAACGACCGCCGCTGGCCGGAGACCTATCGCGTGATGGGGCTGCAATCAGTTGACGTGGTGATGGTTGGATATAATACGCCGATCGCTTACGGGCGCCGGGGAGAGCCTGCTCATCTGCCTTTCCTGCATAACCATTTGTCCTTGCAGGCTTCTGCCTACCAGAACACTTGCTGGGTGGCAGCCGCTGCCAAAGCAGGCGTGGAAGAAGGCATTCCAATGATTGGCGGGTCGTGCATCGTCGCGCCAACGGGTGAAATTGCTGTGCAGGCATTGTCGGAAGACGATGAAGTCATCAACTACGTTTGTGATCTCGACATGGCCAACGGATACCGCAGCAATATCTTCAATTTCGCACGTCATCGTCGCCCGGAACATTACCAGGCCATCGTCGAGCGTGTCGGAGCGGAGCCCACTTCCCTCTGATGCCGGCGCGCATACCGAGGTTCAGGAGTATGAGTCCGACCCCTACCCGAGCATTGTCACCGGGTGCCGTACCAAAGGAAGCCGTGGGCGCCCAGCTCAGGGTGCTGCGCAAGCGCAAAGGCTTCACGCTGAAGGGCCTCTCGAAGGTCTCAGGCGTGCCTTTGTCCACGCTTTCCAAGATCGAGCTCGGCCAGGCGGCCCTCAGCTACGACAAGTTCGTGGCGGTTGCCCGCGGGCTGGGCGTGGACATGGCTGAACTGTTGCAGCCGGGAGGTCAGGGTGAGCAGATCCAGTTCGCAGGGCAGGTGCTCAAGGCACGGGTCAATGAACAGGACGGCTACAGCTCGGACAACTATCATCTCGAGTTCCTGTTCAGGGATGTGCATGGCAAGGTGATGACGCCACTGGTGGCTACCGTGCATTCACGCGAGGTTGATGATTTCACTGAATTCATCAAGCACCCGGGGCAGGAGTTCGCCTATGTGCTGTCAGGCGCTGTCACCATTCAGTTCGAAAATGGCAAGCGCATCGATCTGAAGCGCAATGAGGCTGCCTATTTCGACAGCAGCATCGGGCACGTCTACCTGACGGCCAGCCGCACGCCTGCGCGTGTGCTGGCCGTCTGCAGCGATCATTAAACGCCGCTGTTACAGGAGCACGCGCTCGATGCCGCCGTTGTTGGCGCGGCGCACGTAATCCTGCAGCCAGCCTTCGCCCAGAATGTGCTTGGCCATTTCCACCACGATGTAGTCAGCTTCCATGCCGGTGTCTTCCTGGTAGCGTGACATGCCCTGCAGG
>JAJUGV010000135.1 GCA_029265795.1 Alcaligenaceae bacterium | reverse complement strand
GATCGGTAAGCAAAAGCGAAGTCAGAGCAAAGTGCGGCGCTCAGCGTTTTCCGCGGCCTGACGCACAAAAAAGTCGAACAGACTGCGGCTTGATGGGCGCAGAGTTTCCGGGTCACGAACACAAAGATAGAACTGGCGATGGGCCCAATCGTCTTTGAGCTGCACTTTACTTAGGCCAAGATGGGACGTGTAGGTGTCGGCGATGCCCTCTGGCATGATGCCGATGCCCAGGCCCTCACGGATCATGCGGCAGCGTGCCTCGTAGTTGGAGACTTGGATCTTGACGTTAAGCGGCCCGGTCAGGCTGTGGCCGGCCAGCTCCATGAAAGACTCGAACGAGTGCCGCGGGAAATACCCCAGGAAATCAAATTCGCGCGCCTGATCGAGATGAACAGCTTCAAGGCGCTGCAAGGGATGGCCGTTGGGCACCACCAGCACCACCCTATCCCGGTGATAGGGCAGCGAATAGACACCCGGGGCAGGCCCCACAGCGTGATAAATGCCGATATCCAGATTCTTCTCGACGATCAGGCGAGGGATTTCGCTGCTATAGGCCTCCAGCAGGTCGATACGCAGGCGTACCGACTGCGTGTCCTGGTAGCGTTTGAGTTCTCGCGGCAGAAAAAGAATGATCGACGAGCGATTGGCGGCCAACTGAATCTTGGGACTGCCATCGGCGGCAAAGTCCTCGACGAAGTTCGTCAGCCCCGAAACCTGCCCCAATATGGCTTTCGCACGATGATAAAGGGCGGACCCGGCCGCCGTGGGCAAAACCCCGCGGTTATGGCGCTGCAGCACGGTGACGCCCAGGTTGCGCTCCAGTTCCGCAATGCGCTTGCTGACGGCGGAAGTGACAAGACCTTCTCGCTCCGCAGCGCGAGCAAGGCTTTCTTCCTCAATCGCGGCAACGAGGGTTCTTAAGGCACCTAGATCGATATTCAAGGCAGAGTGTCAATGTGAAGAATTCAACGTTGTATTCAGTATAACGATCATTGACACCGGCTACATCGGTGATTCAAGAACCGCACTCGCAATGAACAAGGGGCCTCTCGAATAAGAGGCCCCTTATTAATGCCGAAGGCTTCAGACGTTTAGCCGAGTTTCAGATCGCGGATTTGGATGCGATCTAAGTTCCAGAGCTGTTCACGCAGCGCTGCAGTCTGCTGCACACCCAACACCGGCCCGACCAACTCGTCGAACTTGGCATTCAGGTCGTCATCGGAAAGCGGAGACTCCGGATCACCCTTACGGTATGGCGAGAAATGCTCAAGGCGACGGCCGTCCTTCAGCACGATCTGCACCCGTGCAGCACGCTGGCGCGGAAAGCCTGCGGTGAGTTCCGGATCGGCCACAAACTGGGTACGTGCCATCAGTGCCCGAATGCCGGCATCCGACAGCCGGTCAGGCCCGAATGCGTCCAGACGAACTGAGCCGTATGTCAACGCATGCGCGACGACATAGGGCATGCTGAACTTACCTTCGAATGCCGTCTTGGGGTCGAAATTGCCGGTGACATCGACCGCTGTCTTATAGCTTGCGATGTGTATGGACTCGATATCTTCGGGCTTGATGCCGTTTTGCTCACGCAACAGTAATGCGGCATCGATAGCGGCGAAGGTGTGCCCGCAGCAGCCATGGTTCTTCTGCGTGATGACACCGATGTTGTACTGCTCACCCAGGCCTCGTGTGGCAATCGCCCAATCCGGCCCCTGCGACATCGCTGCGCCGAAGCCGACTTCGCCTTCGAGAATGTCTGCCACACCCGTAATGCCGTGACGTGCCCCCTGCCCGGCGCGAACACCGACCGCTGCCGCATGACCTGCATGCAGAGCCTTGGTCATCGCATCGGAACGGAACGCCTGCTGCAGACCCGAAGCAAAGGTGGTGGCGGTGGCCAGGGCATGCAGCATCACGCCTTCGTTGCCCGGCGCCTCCAGCGCGGCGACCGACGCCGCAGCGCCCAGACAGCCCACCGTGCCCGTGGTGTGGAAAAAGCGATAGTGGGAAGGCTGCACCGACGCGCCAATGCGCGTGGAGATTTCATAGCCCACCACCACGGCTTTCAGGAAATCGCTACCGCTGGTTGCGTTGTGCTCGGCCACGGCCAGAGCGGCTGCGATCGTGGGGCAGCCGGGGTGGTAAACAGCATCGCGAAAGATATCGTCGAATTCCACGGCATGTGAAGCGCTGCCGTTGATCCACGCCGCCGTGGCGGGAAAGGCGGTGGTACCGCAGCCAGGCAGGGTCGAATGGCCCAGGCCTAGCTCATCACGATGCGCTTCGCGCAACTGCACCCCAGGCGCAACTTGTGTCCCGGGGTAAAGCGCGCTGAACCAGTCGAGCACCACGCGCTTGGCGTAATGCATGACCTCGTCAGGAAGTTCGCGCACGGCATCCCGGGCACCGTATCGGGAAATCTCTTCTAGCAACATGCAGTCGTCTCTTTCAGGTTTGGCTGGTAGGGCGGCCTTCGCCAGGCCGATGGTCTCTTGATACTAGCGTCATTCCGCCCTGCCTGTGTTGACGAATCAGGAACGCGGGGTTTCCACCGGGCGGGGCGGGCGCTGCGAGAAGCTGCGCTCGAACACGCTTTCGGCAATCCGGTTCTTCAGAATTTCGATCGAACCGCCGGCAATCATCCAGCCACGGCAACGACGCACACAGTACTCGACCAGGCTTTCCCGGCTGTATCCCATGCCGCCCATCACCTGCAGTGCCTCGTTGGCGACCTCAAAGCCAATCTGGTTGCAATAGGCCTTGGCAATAGCGGTTTCTGCAGCAGACGGGAAGCCGGTATCAGCGTTGGTGGCCGCACGATACAGCAGCAGTTGCGCTGCATCGAGCTTGATCTTCATGTCGGAAAACTTCCATTGAATGCCCTGGAATTCGCACAGTTCGCGGCCGAACTGTTTGCGCTGCGTGGCCCAGCCCTTGGCTTCTTCGAAGGCGTATCGACCCAATGCCAGAGAACGCGAGGTATTGCCAATCCGTTCGACGTTGAAGCCGCCGATCATCTTTTTGAAACCACCCTCGCAAAGCACCACCAGCTCGTCCGGAATGTAGACGTTGTCGAAAAAGATCTCGACCCACTCTTCATCGGACATGAAGGCGGAGCGCTTGCCCATCTTGACGCCTTCTGTCTGCGTGTCGATCAGAACCGCACCAATACCGTTGGTGCCCGGGCCAAACCGCACATAGGTCAGAATGAAGTTAGCGTGTGGCCCATGAGTGGTGAAGATCTTGGAACCATTGATGCGCCAGCCGTCGCCGTCACGCGTGGCCGAAGTCTTGAGTTCCGTGACCGCGGAACCTGCCTCGGGTTCGGTCATACCTACCGAAATCAGTGCCTCACCCTGCAGCAACGGCTTCAGATAGCGCTCTTTCTGAAACTCTGAGCCGTAAGCGGCCAGCACTCGAATGGCACCAAAGTTACCGGCCTGCACGACGTCTGCACTACGCGGACACACGGAAGCCACGGTTTCGATGGCGATCACCGCGTCCATCAACGTACCGCCGATCCCGCCGTCCTCTTCCGCAATGGTGATACCCAGCAGACCTTGTTCCGCCATCAGTTTGGCGACATCCCAGGGGTAATCCTGTGAATGTGCGCGCTCAAGCGCGCCTTCCAACAGATGTTTTTGAGAGAAGCGCAGGACGGCCGTCTGGAAATCCTGCTGTTCGGGAGTAAGGTTGAAATCCATTTTTGTCAGTTCCTAAAGAAATTCATTTCGACACAAGAGCCGATTCAGGCAAGACGAATCAGGCCATCCACCGCAACGGCGCCGTCACCGCTCACGAACACGGGGTTGATTTCGGCTTCTTCGACGGTCACCCCTTCCACCAGCGCCAGGCGCGACAGGTTCACGATGAGCTGGGCGAGCGCGTCGCAATCCCCTTTGGGCAGGCCCCGGTAGCCGCGTATCAACTGCGTCATAGCGACTTCCTCGATCATCTCCCGCGCAGTGGCTTCATCGACGGGCGCCACGCGCACCGAGAAGTCTTTCATCAGCTCTGCGGTAATGCCCCCCGCGCCCAACATGATGGACGGCCCGACGGCCGGATCGCGACGAAAGCCGACAATGAGCTCAAGCAGATGGCTGGCCATGCCTTGAACAAGCAAGCCGTCAATGCGTGCCTCGGGGCACTTGGCTTCGACAGAAGCCAGCATGTTCGTGATGGCGTGATCCAGCTCGGCATCGTTGCGAATCCCCACCTTCACGCCGCCGACCTCGGTCTTGTGCGGAATATCGGCAGAGCAAATCTTGAGCACCACGGGGTAATCAATGCCGTGCTTGCGTTCGTCCCGCCCCAGCAGCACGGTGGGGGGGCGGCTGATGCCCAGGGCCGACAGCACCTTGCCGGCTTCGTATTCCGACAGCATGCCACTGCGGGGTAGATCCTGCGGCCAGTCGAAGGGCTGGACGGCCGTGCTGCCGCCCTCCGGGGCGCGTCGGCGCAGGAACCCGGAAAGCGCATCCGCGCATGCCTCGGGAGTACGGAACGCCGCCACACCGGCTTGTTGTAGCAGCGCCAGCGATTCCACCGCCTCCGGCGCCAAGAAAGCAACCAGCGGTTTGTCAGCAGGTTTGTGGGAATCGACCAGCGGTTTCACTGCAAGCTGGGGATGGAACTGGGCGGACGAGCCCACCACGCTCAGGACCGCGTCGCACCAAGGCGCCAGCAGCAGTTGTTCGAGCAAATCCTTGTATTGCGCGCTGGTGGCGGCCAAGGTCAGATCGATGACCGGCGCGGGTTTGATCTTCAGTCCACGCCCCGCCATATGTTCCACAAATTCAGGCGGCGGCGTTGCGGCCTCCAGGCCATGCACGCCCAGATTGTCGACCACAGTGGCCGCACCGCCGCCGGTGGTGGTAATGACGGCCACACGGGGTGTGCGCAGAGCCTGTGCCGTCTGGCCATAACGTTGCAGGAGCGGAATGATCTCGAAGAGGGTTTCGAGCATCAAGACGCGAATCACACTATGCGCTGCAAAGAAGGCGTCAATGGCGGAATCACTGCCGGCGATTGCGCCGGTGTGCGATTGCGACAGCTCGTCGGCTTGAGCCGAACGCCCCAGCTTGTAGGCCACCACGGGCTTGCCGGCGGCATAGGCCCGCTTGAGCGCCGCAGACAGTTTGTCGGCGCTGCGTATCGTCTCGAGGAACAGCAGGATGACTTCGGTCTCGGGGTCATCCACCAGCGCATCCACAACCTCACCGACCGAGATATCGCTTTCGTTTCCGACCGACACCGACTTGGCAAAACCGAAGCCTCGAGCCGCCGCACGCGACAGCAATGAGCCCATCATCGAGCCGCTTTGCGACACCATGCTGGCTGTCCCTTTCACCAGGGTTTCGGCCTCAAAGACGGCGTTTACGGACAGCACGGCGCCGGAATGCGCATTGGCCAGGCCAATGCTGTTGGGGCCGAGCAGACGCAGCCCCAGTTCTTGGGCCTGCTGCACCATGGCTTCCTGGCGCTTCCGGCCTTCCTCGTCCTTTTCACCGAAGCCGTCGGAATAGATCGTCACGACCTTGGCGCCGGCCTTCGCACAATCCGGAAGCAATGCGGGAACGTGCTTGCCCGGGACCATAATGAAAACGTGGTCTACCGGTTCCGGCAGCGAGCACAAGTCCGGGTAGGCGCGCTCACCCAGCACTTCGTCGCGGGAGGGGTTGATGGGGTATATGCGGCCGGTGTAGCCATGCTTGCGCATGAAACGCAAAGGCCGCGCAGTATTCTTGCCGGCGTCACCCGATGCACCAACCAGCGCAATCGCAGAAGGGGCCAGCAAAGCCTGGGAAAACGTACTCATGGGTATAGGTCACGTGTCTATTGAAGGAATATAGACACTCTATCCCGCCCCCAATCCTTGAGTCTTGAAAAAATGGAAAACGTGCGTTGTTAAGCCCGCTTAGACGCCGGACATAGAAACTCCAGCAACTCGCGGCCGGCGGTGGTGCACTCATCAAGGTCGTGCACACAAATGTAGAACTGACGCAGCGCCCATTCGTCCTTCAGTGAAAGCAGCTCCAGTCCCATGCTGCCCAGATAATTTGCCGCAATCCGTTCCGGCACCAACCCGATACCCACCCCTTCCCTGATCAGATTGCAACGGGTTTCAAAGTTGGAGACTTGCATCTTGACCGTAGGCGGCCGCGACACGCTGGCACCGATGTAATCGAGAAATTTCTCCAGAGAATGCATGGGAAAGTAGCCCAGCAGATCGTAGTCAAGCGCCTCTTCCAGGAAAAGCGAACCGCGGCCGGACAAGGGATGGCCGATGGGCACGACCAGCCCCACGCGGTCGGTCGCAAAGGGGAACGAGGCCACACCTGGTGCAGGATGTTGACCATGGTAGATACCGATGTCCACGGAACCGTCCACGACCATCCGGGGAATGTCAAAGCTGTGCGCGTCGACCAGATCGATGCTGATGTCACGACGATTCGCAAGAAAGCGCCCCATCTTGCGCGGCAGAAATTGCAGCAGCGTCGAAGGATTGGCAGCCAGCCGTATCTTGGCAACCCCGTCGTGGGAGAAGTGATGAATTGCCGTCGCTGCCGTTTGCAGGCCGCGCAGAATGGATTTGGCATGCTGATACAGCAATGAACCTGCGGGAGTGGGATCCACGCCGCGACCATGCCTGTACAACAACACCCGCCCAAGCTGGCGCTCCAGCTCGGAAATTCGTTTGCTGACCGTTGAGGTGACCAGGTTCTCGCGCTCTGCCGCTTTGGAAAGGCTCTTTTCCTCTACGGCGGCCACGAAAATCTGGAGAGAAGGTATATCCATACCTTTCATTCTGGCGAACTCCTTGATACCAACGCCACGTGCGCAGGTCCCATTTCCCGGCGGCACTGAAACGTCCAAGTGTAGCGCCTAACGGTGCAAAGCCCGGATTTGCCAGAATGCATGATCCCCGACACAGCGGTCAGCCGTGTCGGGGATGTTTTATGAAGTGGGGGCCGGACTCAGTCGAGCACGATCCCCAGCGAAGTCACTACCTCGTTCCACTTCTTGGTTTCGCTGGCCACATAGGCCTTGAATTCTTCGGGCGTGCCACCAACAGGTGCCGCGCCTTCGTTGGTCAGGCGTTGCTTGATGTTAGGCTCCTGCAACACCGTGTTGATATCGGCGTTGATTTTCTTGACGATCGCCTCTGGTGTACCGGCCGGTGCGAAATAACCGAACCAGGAGCCCAAAGCAAAGTCAGGAAGACCGGCCTCTGCAACAGTGGGAAGCTCAGGCATCACGACCGAACGCTGTGCAGTGGAGACGGCCAGCGGTACCAGCGTGCCGCTGCGGATATGACCCATGACTGAAGGCATCGTGGCAAACATGAAGTCCACACGACCACCGATCAGGTCATTCAGTGCGTCGGCGCCCTTATAGGG
>JAJUGV010000164.1 GCA_029265795.1 Alcaligenaceae bacterium | reverse complement strand
GTCATGCCGATAATCATGGTGTTGCCCGGGCGTCGCTTGCCGGTTTCGTCCAGGTCTTCAACCGAAGCGTGAAGGTTGAAGAAAAATGGACTGCCGGTTTGCGTCTTGAGCATCGTGACGGCAGGCCCCCAGGGATTGCCTGCGGGTTTGCCAGTCAGTTGATTATGCAGACTGGAGAAGCAGAGGAAGTTCAGTGACGTTACCGGCACCGGGCGAGGGCGCCAGTGCCAGTTACCGGGCAGCTGCGCCCAGAAGCCAGCTTCCAGGGCTTTTTCCAATGGTCTGAAGCCAATGGCTTCTTCGGCCAGGGCGGTGGCTGTATGCGCCAGTGCCTGGCGCACGCCTTCTGCCGCGTCGCCATAAATGAGCAAGGTGGCGTGATGGTCGCCCAGTCCAAGACGACCGGAAGTGAGGTCATCCATGGCCTGTGTAAGCTGGCCCACCTGGCTGCTGGCATCGTCGCCGGAATCCACCAGCAGCTTCTGATGGCGCTTCACCAGTTTCTTTGCTGCGGCTCCCGTGTGACTGCCCCAGGATTGGGTCAGTACAAACTCATGCGGCAGGCCCAGCAGCCGATCCAGATGGCCGGGCTTGCTGGCTTCCGGGTAGTCGCGCAGCTCCATCATGCCGAAGATGCGCGAGTCTGCCACAGTACGCAGTTCGCCAAGCTCGCCATGTTTGCCGAAGATGGGCCGGGCATAGGGCAGGGTGTCGCGTAGTCGTTCCCGCGAAACCGGTACAGGCCGCTGCCGCCCTGAAAGCAGAAAGCCCAGGAACTCAGCGGTTTCACTAAAGGCAAAACCATTCCGATCCACAATCCCCAGCGTCTGCGGGTCGTAGCGGTACAGGCCCGCCTTGAGAGTGCGCAGAATGTCGTTCAGGCGGGCGATGGATTCCGTCTGCCAGTGCGCGATGCGCTGGCTGTCAGCCTTTTCCAAGCTGGCGAAGGTGCCAAGTATCGGATCCTCGACCGGGTGAATCAGCACTGACAGGTACAGGTCATTCATCATCAGGCCGCTTGCGTCGAAGGTGGCGCGATAGGCCGCGTCGAACCGGGAGGCGAAGGGTTGGTTGAAGGCGCTTTCCGGGTATTCGGTGACGCGGCGGCGGATGATGTGGGAATAGAAGCCGACCGACCCCATGGGCAGGCCGCGCAGCACGTTATGCAGGGCTTCAATCCATTCCTTCAGTTCTTCCTGTGCGTAGGCATCCGGTGCGCGCCCCGCCACCTTGATGACGGCCAGGTACTCATGGTTATCGCAAGCGATGATCTGATCCGTGGCATGGTGGGAGTAGGGCAGATAGCGCGAAACCCGCCGTTCATCCACGGCAAGAGTGGCTGCAGCAGTCATGGTGGCGTCCTTTATCGGATGAGGGCGCGCCAGGGGCGGCGCCGGTGGTAGCCGTGCAGGGCGTAGCTGGAACCTTTCCAGAAACGCTGATTACGGTTGCGTTTACGGGTCCTGAGTTCCAGCCAGAGCACATCCAGGGCTTTGTCGTCGTCGCGGGTGAGGATGGCCAGGGTGGGCATGACCACGAATAAGAGTCCCCACCAGGCCAGGCCAGCTGTCATGGCGATCACTGCGACAACGGCGAAGGCACCCAATGACAGCCGTGTGGGAATCCCCATGAAGGTGGCCTTGCGGCCCAGACCTTTGAAGACAGGGTAGGTGTGATCGTTCATGGCTTACTTCCAGAGCAGCACAACCAGTTCAGCGGCTGATCCGGCCAGCAGCACACCAATGCCCCAGCGGATGGCGTCGTCCTTGCGCATGACCTCTGCGGAATACAGCACAAAGATGATGATGCCGATGATGATGGCGGCAATCGGCAGGATGACATCCAGGTTGTCGCGCAGGGTCTGCAGTGTGGTCTGCGCCCTGGACAGCCCGCCGATGGATTGGGCAGATGCCGCCTGAGTGATGCTGCACAGCAGCAAGGCTGTCATCCATCTGTTGAAGATATGCTGGCGCTGCGTAGCGTTTCTGAAGTGATTCAGTAGTGACATGGAAAGACTCCTGCCCCAGACGCCGGGCGGCGCAGGGGTGACGGTGAAAAGGGAAATGGGTGGCCGGCCTGGTGGGCAGTGGTCAGGTGTCGGAACGCTGGCCGGGTTCAGGGTCGGGAGTCGGGGCAAAGCCGTCAGTCGCCGGGTTGGAGGTGAAACCGTCGGGTGTGCCGGGTGACGCTTCAGATTGCGGTTTCTGCTTAGGCTTCGATGAGGGCCGGGTCGGTGTTCCGTTCGCTGCCGGGGGTGTCGTGTCGTCGGCAAGCGGCACCAGGGCAGGCACCTTGATGCCTGCCTGAGTCAGTACCTTTCCAACAGACCCGTTGGTAAAGCCACGGCTGAAATTGCCGGTGTTGTAGCAGGACAGCGCGGCGCGTAGTGCCTGCTGCGGGTTTTGGTGGGTGGGTAAAGCCCGGGCATAGCAGTCAGCCAGCACGGTCTGGGCGGCAGTGAGGTTCTTGCAGGGGTCAAACACGGTAGTCGTATCCAGCCTCAGCCAGGCCCAGTTACGCACATTGATTTGCCCCAACCCGGCATCGAAGTCGATACCCTGATCAATCAGCCTCTGCGCTGCTGCTGTGGCTTCTTCCAGGTTGCGGGGCTGACGCTTCAGTTGGTGGCCCTTGCGATTGACGCCGATGGCGTACTGTTGCGCCCTGGATTCATGCTTGACCACGGCATGTAATGTGACCGGGTGAATATCGGGAGCGCAGGCCAGGGCCAGGGCGGCGAGTTCTGTAAGCATGGCGGCGTCCTCAGTTGTCGCTGCGGTGCCTGGGGTCGGTCAGAGAGAAGTTCCAGCCGTTGGCCCACTGCCCAGTGTGTTCCGCTTCCCACTTGGCCTGAGCCGTTTCGTAATCTTCGGACTTGATCCAGTAGCCGCCCATGGCCGGCCTTCCCACGTACCGGACAGACAGTTCATAGGTCCAGGCGTGATCGTTGTAGACCACACAATAGGCGGGGAGCTGTGTGAGCGTGACCGTGCGAAGCGGATGCACTTCGTAGACGGGTTCGGAGCTGTCGCCGCCGTAGCGGTAGCCGCGTTCGCGCCATTTGTAGGCCGTACCGGCGTAGCTGCTGTTCAGAAAGTCTGCATCACATTTGCCTGCCCCTCGAGAAATGGCGTCGATACGCTGCGCCATACCATTTTCGCCGGAAGCGGGGCATTCAGATAGGAAAGCCCGTCTGGCTGCGACCGTCGCAGACCAGTCCAGGCCGCGTTTGTTGTATTTCTTGATATCGAAATAATGATCCAGCGAAGGGCTGCACTCACCAGGACGCAGGCTGGAAGACAGGCATAGCGTCGCTTCGCAGGCCAGTCGGGGGATGCCGGTCAGTAGCTCAATGGTGCCGTTTGCATGGGCAGCAGGAGCCAGGGCGCAGGCAAGGGCCAGCGCCCCAGCCCGCAGGGCGGGAAGAGTGTGCATGAGGAAGTCTCCGGGAGAGGGGTAGAGCGTGCGGCCTGTCGGCCTGGAGAATCAGCGCTGCTGCAGCGTCTGTTGTGCGATGGCGAGATGTTCGGGCTTGGCCATGGCCCGCAGCAGATGGGCGCTTTCGATGGCGGCCAGGCGGGTATCGCGCAGTTGGCCCAGATCAGCCACGACTTTGCGCAGCAGCGTCAGTTCTTCCTGCAGCGTATTGTCGGCGGAAAGCCGCCGCCTTACATAGTTAGAGAGGGACAGCCCAGACAAGGCGGCTGCTTCGCCCAGGCGTGCAGCATGAGACGGGGTCACCCGAATACGGATGACCTCGGAAAGAGGTTCGTTCATGGAGATATCCTGTTTGAGGTGAGCTACCGCCAAAAGTCCGCCGCTGCTTCTATTCGCGTTCAGGTGCCAAATCGCAGCTTTGATTTGGGCCGTTCGCGTATGAACTGCAGGACTTTGCTGTCCGGCTGGGGCAGCTTGCCAGCTTCCAGTTCATCCAGAAAGTCGGCCCATTGCTGGACCATGTTTTTCCGCTGAGCGATGAATTCTGCGCGGTCGTAACTGCTGCCGAGTTCTTCATCGGACGTATGCGCCAAGTGGCGCTCGATGACATCCGGGTCCCAGCCCAGATGTTCTCGAATCATGGTGCGAGCCGTTGCACGGAAACCATGACCAGTGATCTGCTCCTTGGTGTCGTAACCCATAGTACGCAGGGCGACGTTGATGGTGTTTTCGCTGATATACCGGCTGGTTTCCGAGCGGCGTGACATGCTGCGGAAGACTGGGCCGGTTGGACCAGTGAGAGAATGCAGTTCCCGAAGAATCTCCAATGCCTGGCGTGGCAGGGGGACGATGTGTGCCGGTGTGCGGCTATCGCGTTTCTGCCATTCGCGCATCTTCATCTTTTCAGGTGGGCAGCGCCAGAGTTCAACCTCTAAATTGATGTCTTCCCAATCTGCAAAGCGGATTTGACCAGGCCGCTGAAACAGCATGGGTGCTAACCGCAGCGCGCAGCACGTGATGAAGTTGCCGTGGTAGTTGCGGATATCACGCATGAGCTGGCCGAGCTGCGCTGGATCAGTGATAGCCGCGTAATGCCGGCCACGGGGCGAAGGCAGCCCGCCCGTGTACCTGTTTACGAAGTTCTTTGTCGGTTCCAATGTGCCAAGGTCCACGGCGTACTGATAAATGTGCTGAATGACCTCACGTATCCGCTGAGCAGTTTCAAGGTTGCCGCGCTCTTTAGGACGGTGCAAGCATGACACAATTTCCGTAGGCAGAATCGTGTCGATGGGCTTGTCTCCCACCCAAGGGAATACATGAAGTTCCAGGTGCCGGATGATTCTGTGCGAGTACGCATCAGACCAATGCCTGTCTTTGGTAGCGCTCTTGTGCCACGCACGTGCCATGAGTTCGAAAGTTTGAAGGCGGGCGGTCCGTGCCAGTTCTTCCTCGCGGTCACGAACGTTCTTGGGGTCCTGACCGTTGGCACGCAGGCTGTTTGCCTCGTTTGCCTTGATCCGAGCTTGAGCCAGCGTGACGCCCGGATACGGCCCCATGCCGAGCTTCACAGGCTTGCCGTGTCTCATGTACCGATAGATCCATGCCTTGCCTGTCGCTCGAACGCGCAGGTAAAGGTTGTCGCCGTCGTTCAGCAGATATTCTTTTGGGCCAGGCTTGGCCGCCCTGATCTGAGTCTCGCTCAGCAAACCCATGACTTGTACCCCCAGACGCCGTTTTTCACGGAACTATTGTGGGGTACAAACTGGGGTACAACCAAACGCGGGATATAGCGGAACGCAGTGAGACGTCTTGGGCGGTGATTTGCGCCTAAGATATTGATTTTTCTGCGTTTTGGGATGTTTTGAAGCGTGCTGGAACAGCAAGATGGT
>JAJUGV010000059.1 GCA_029265795.1 Alcaligenaceae bacterium | reverse complement strand
GTGAAGCGGAACGACTGGTCGAAGGCACGGACTGGATGCCTGCTGTCTTCAAGACTGACAACCCGCAGGAACCCGCTCAGGAACAGGATGCTGAGGCGATGGAGGAAGTATCAAGCGGAACGGCAGCTGCATAGCCTTGATTGAGAACAAGCACCTTGTCCTCGGCCAGGGTGCTTCCTTGGCAGGAAAGCAGCCCATGATGATTCGCGCCTTGCCACACGCTAAATGAGACTCATCGAGATGAAGGAATAACTGGGATCAGCTACCGCGTCCTGTGTTGAAGACCAACAGCAGAGTCAAAACGCCGTTGCCTTCGGGTACTGGCCCATTCAAGGCCAGCGCCATGAAGTAGCCGGGTGGCGCACCCGGCAGTTGCAGGCCCTCATGGGCCTGAAAACCGAACCGCGCATAATACGCGGGATCTCCCAACAGCACGCAACCTGTAGCTTGCATGGCCCGCAGTTCGAACAACGCTTGTTCCATCAGGTGAGAGCCGATGCCTTCTCCCTGTCTTTGCGGCAGGACGGAGATCGGCCCCAAGCCGTACCAGCCTTTGACCTGTCGTCCATGGTCATCAGTGATGGTTACGGGCGACAGGGCCACATGACCGACAATCTGGCCTTGATCTTCGGCCACGATGGAAAGCGTCAGTTCACTGGCGACACGCAGTGCGCGCACGATGAATTGCTCCGTGTGGCTGGTATGCGCTGCATTGGCAAAAGCGGCTATTGTGACCGCTTCTATAGTGGCAATGTCGCTCGGGGTTTCGTGTCGGAACTGGATAGTCATGGGTTTATGCTTGCTTCTTTAATCTACAAATATAGAGCGGCTTGGGTGTGTTGGTGCGATACGTCGCCGATTTTCGTCAGGCTACGTACTGACGAACACGCTAGAGCTTGCTGCGACAGGTTGTGCAAATTTGTATCCTCCTCAATGCTGGCGGTGCTGTCCATTGTGTCATGAAGGAGAGTTCGCGGACACTCGCCTGATCTCGCCATGGTGAAGCCACACCTCATGTCAACACCATTGCCATTGCATGCAGTGGGGAATTCTCGTCTTCATCGTGAGGGTGACCTGACCCACGTCAGCCCGAGAGCCGGTGAAGCCTTCGTGCGGAAATCCCGAGTTGTCCAGGTCTCCTTTCGGAGCGGTTCGGCCCAAGGCGTCCTTGTGTCGTTGTGAATCCTGGCGGTGGCCCGGCTGCGCCTCGGGCTTTATGGCTGCAACCGTGTGGCGCAAACAATTTCCCCTGCGCTGGGCGCATTCCTCGCGCGGCAAATTGTTTGCGCCTTCCGGTTCTTCACTACGTTGCGACCGCAAGCGGTGCAGCCAGCCCGTCCCCCGCCGCTCGGATCACAACAAGGACGCGATGGGCGCGAACCTTGTTTAACCCGAAAGGAGAAACATCATGGCCAACATCGGCACTTTTACCGCAGACAAAGACGGCTACACCGGCACTCTTCGTACCCTGACGCTCAACGTCAAGGTCAAGCTGGTTCCCAACGACAAGGGCGACAGCGAGAATGCTCCAGACTTTCGCCTCCAGGCTGCTGGGCACGACATCGGTGCGGCGTGGAAGAAAACCAGCGAGGCCGGGCGAGACTACCTGTCAGTCACCGCCGACGACCCTTCGTTCCCGGCTCCGGTTTACGCTCGTCTGATCGAGGGCGAGGACGGCACGCACGACCTGATCTGGTCACGCAGCAGGCCCCAGGCGGTGTAACCGCCGCTCACCGTGCCCCGTCCATTACGGCGGGGCATCTTACCGCTGATGCAGCATGTCACGCGCTCACCTATGGCGCGCGCAATTCGGTTGCATTGCCACCGTTGCTTGCTTTCAGGGCTTGATCAGCTAAAGCCGCTTACGAAATATCAATTTCCAGAACGCGAACCAATATTCGCTTATCCGGGAACCCATACTTTCCAGCCGGATAGTTGGTATTAACCGGAACGGCTGATCTCAGCGACAACTCTGCGCCAGCGGCAAACACAACTTCGTTTTCATGGCCTAGATTCGTACCTTTCCGTCTGTAAGCGAAAACCTTGGTCTTCGGATTGGTCGCTCTTAGTACGAACAAGTCAATCCGGTCGGCGTCATATCCCTTGCCTTTATGGTCTGCGTTACGTAAGGCAACCTGAGGGCAGAATGAGGTGGAAAGCGGACGATCTGTTAACAAACGATTGCCATTGGCGGGCCATAGCCCTGCGTGGAAAAGACATTGTCCTTCACTGAGCACATGGCCGACCGCTTCTATCTCTGCGGAAACCTGCTCGAAATTGCAATGTGGATAGCGCTTCTGATACCGCGAAAGTTCGTCTGGTGTCTTGGATGGCATCGTTTGCCGCCAAGACCTGTACGCGACACTTTTGTCCAAGGCATCGTCAATGAAGTTGCCAAGCCTATTATCGGCGCCGACTTTTGCCATGTGAGTGGCGGCATCGTAGGCGTTAGAGATACATGCTTCCAATCTGATTGGGATACGCAGATGGGGATTTCCTGCTGCCAGCATTTCATCAAGCGTAGGATCTCTTGTTTCCCAAATGTCATAGGTGGGAGAGAACGTATCTACAAGAGGAAGTTTCACCAATAAAAGCCCTTTTCAACGGTTCTTCTGAGGGGATTACATGCCACATTCAACGAGGCGCTTCAGTTGTTGATCGGCTTTGCGTTCGCTGTTGTCGGCATACGCCCGTGTCAGCCGCGTACTCTATAGTATTGTGAGACTACCGATCAGGGTTGAGAAAAGGCATGGCATAGCCTAAAAACTCCGAGTGCGGCGTTCTGTTTTCCTTCCACCTGCGAGGATTGGATGGTGGGGTGTCTCGGCGATCACTGACGGTCAACATCAGCCGTTGCTTAGCCCGGGAAATGCCGACAAAAAAAGCACAACGTTCCGCATCTTCATCTCCCCAGAAAGACTGATCTTCAACAGCGAGAATGACAACCGTATCAAATTCGAGTCCCTTGCTCTTGTGGATAGTCAAAATACGCACAGCTTGATCGTCGGAAAAACGCTCCAGTGCCTTGGGCAAATTGGGTTCCGACTTTAATAGTTCATCTACGCGGGTCTTGGTGTCGTTGACGACTTGCACTAGTCTCGCTTTTGACTCGTAATCATGGGACAGTGCAGACAGAGTCTCGATGCCCACTTTGCTTAGGAAGGCGCGAACAAAATCCCACCAGTCCGCGAATGGTTCACCTAATAGTGCGCTCTGTACGGCACTTTTCCTCTGATCAGCAATAAAGTTCTGAAAATCTCTTCGCACGCTGGACTGTACATCATCGTCGGCGAAAGGGATGAGTTGTGCCATCAATCGAATCCAGGCTTTGGGTTCTCGCTGCCCATAGAGAATGGACAGATAATCGACGATAAGCCTCGCGGCCGGTTCGACAGAGATATCTTGGAGTTGTTGCTCATTGCGAAAGGGGATGCGCCGCTGCTCCAACGCTTGGATTAGGTGGTCACCATAGAGGTCAGGTTGCCGGACAACCAGGATCGCGATTTCTGAAGGTGGAAGTTGCTCATGGTTGATCCATGTGTCGATTGAGTCCGCCAGATGTTCGGCTTCCTCTTGACTATTTGGAAATTGCCACGCGAATATCTGGCCCTCCTCACCGGCGAGTTGTTCATCAGGCATTACGGAGGTGGAGTCCATCACCTTAATGATCTCGTTCTGCATACGCAGCAGACGAGGCTTAGAACGGAAGTTGCGATACATATTAAGTGGTTCAGCAACAAAGTCTGCTGCGAAGGTTTGGAATATGCCATCAAGCGCACCTGCCCATCCCATGATCTTTTGCTTGGTGTCGCCGACTGCCGTCAGACGGATAGCAGTGTTCTGGAATGCAAGCTTCAGCAGTGCGTATTGCTGGTCGGTGCAATCCTGGAATTCGTCCAGAAAGACATCGCTGTAGGTCTGACGGACAGCGTTGCGGGCCGCAACGGATGTGCTGAGGATCTGTATGGCGAGGGGCACAAGGTCACTGAATTCGATCTGTCGTCGTGTCACTCTTCGGTCGCCGATTTGGTAGTCGACGTCGAGGGCATCCCGTCCGGTCAGCACTGGCCGGAAACGATCAATAATCCTCTTTGCGAAAGCATGGAAGGTGTAACTGTCGAAACGTGCTGCCAAGTCGAAACCACAACGGCGTTGCACGCGCTCCTTCAGGTTTTTGCAGGCATCAACCTTAAACGAGATGGCCAGTATTCGTTTCGGGTAACGGCAGGTTCCTGTGCGCAACAGAAAATCGGCACGCTGTGCAAGCATTTCTGTTTTGCCTGCTCCCGGCCCGGCTGTCAGCGCAAGACAGCGCTCAGTTTCCCGTGCGGCACGCAAGGCATTTGGCTCAAGCGTAAGCCCGTCCGCTGGCCGCCAATCACCTGCGGCGATCATTCAGGCAATTCCTCCAGCTTGGCGATTACCGCATCCGCCAGTCGCGCCAGTGATTCAGGCATGTCGTCGCGAAGTTCCTCGTCACTCAACTGGGCCAGAGCATCAATGTGGGCCGCTGGCTTGCTGCCTAGCTTGAAACGCTTGTGATAGGTCTTGAAAAGTGCGCGTTCATCGTCATCGTACTGTGCTGCGTCGAAATGGCTATCGCCGAGAACGGCTTTGACCGTGGTTTCACTCGGTGGATTAGACTCGACACCGTACTCATCGGGAAACGAGAGTAACATCGCGAAGTCGAGGTCCAGTGGATAGGAGAAAAAAACGTCTCGATTCTCCAGTTTTTCAAGGTAGTTGAGATAGCTACGAACCTTCTCTTTTGCATCGTTCCAAGCGGGAATTCCATGGTCCGGTGGGAGCTTTTTGGCAGGAGCGTATTCGCCTAACTGATCGTTGACGTACTTGATCCGCCCCCAGCCCCCTTGATGCCGGGCGACATCCAAGTCGAGCAGAGTGAGATAGGGGATTTCAAGAGCCGAGAGCAGGCGCCAGAAGTGATTGACATGGCGACCGCCCAGAGGCGCCACGGTTACAGCAGACTCATCGACTGGAATACCTTTGGCACGCAGGATGCGGGGCAGAACGATTTCCTCGCTATCACCTTCTCCAAGAATAACCAGCCGGGAGAAATAAATTTCGGGATATGCCTGCACGGCTTCGCGGACAAACTTGTGGGCTTCATCGGTTCTTTTCGGTAAGCGAATGCGCGTGGTCTTGGTAGTTCGCTCGCTGGTGAGCCGCAAGTAGCGTATGTGCCTAGGATTGACTCGCCGAAGCATGGAAGGTGCATGGGTGGCGATCAGAGCTTGGGCATCTTCGTTACTCGTCATAGTGACCAGAGCATTCACGATTCTTCCCAAATAGTGAGGTGAGAGACTGTTCTCAGGCTCTTCAAGGGCGACGATCGTAAACACCGGGGGACGCAACTTATCCGGGTCGAAGGTATCATCGTCACCGGCAAGGACCGCACGCCCGATTGACTGTGCCGAAAGCACCAGTGACAGATAGAGCATGGACTTCTGGCCATCACTTAGCCTGGAAAAATCGACCAATTCTTCGTCATGTCCAGGAGAGAATGAAACGGACAGGTGCCGTAATAAGGCTTCGATTTCGGATGCGACGAAGGTGATTTGGGGGTCGGCGAAGAAGCTGCCTTTGTGCAAGGTGCCCCAGGTTGTCTGCAGGCTCTCGCTCAGAGTTGCGATTGATGGATTGCCCGCGAGGCTTTCACTGATTTTGTCTGTGAAGCCTTTGATTTCTTCTCGCTCATTCTCCCAGTTTACGGCTCTTAGCATACGGCCAAGCAGAGCATTGGCGCTGTAGGCGATGTGATCAGCGGGATCTCGTCGTGCAGGTAGGTAATGAACCTGCACATGGTTGCGTTCCGCTCGCGTAACCTGTGCTGTCGTGAGGGGAGAGCCATCGGCATCGAGATCCAATACATGAACCAGGGTTTCCTCGATGTCACCATTCACGCCCATCGTGGCGTCCAGGCGATATCGGACACGGGGTGGACCATCGGCGGAGTCCAGCCGCATATGGCCGAAATGGGGAGCTATCGTTGCGACATCATCGTCATCTTCAAGTTCGGGAAAGATAAAGTCGGCTTCGATCCAGAGCTGCCGCTCTTCAGGAGCTTCCTCTTCGTCATAGGGAACGTGGAAGTCTGACCGCCGGATGCGCCGTAGCGAGGGATCGATGGCAAACAAGCGGCACAACGCCTGAAGTGCTGCCGTCTTGCCTGAACCGTTCGGGCCGATCAGATAGGTGATGTCGTTGAGGGGCAGTTCAGTGGGCTCCGGCCCGAACGACTGAAAGCTGAATAGCCGGATGCTCTGTAATTTCATGTGACGCGTTATTCCTCTGTTTTATATGGCATTTTACGACAGCGATCACTAAGTTACAGACAACAACCAAGCTATGGCTCATCATTAGCCTGTTTGAAGCTAACTTTTTGCATCGTTAATGATTTCACGCAGTTCGAGCTGTATCTGCTGGAGAAGTTGATCAACCTTATGCGGATTGTCGCCACTATAGGCCAGCGTCAGCAGCGTCAAGGGGTGAACTTCCATCACCTCACACAACTCAGCCAACTTGCTGAGGGTTGGGCTTTTCAGGTCGCGCTCCAGGGTACTCAGGTAGGTGCGGCTGGACACGTCGGAGAAGGCTTCCTGGCTCAAGCCACGCGCCTTTCTGACGGCCTTCAATGCCTTCGCCAATGAGTACTGTTCTGCCACCAATGGTTTCCCCTCAAAAACCAAGATGACAGCCTATTGCGCCCTATAGGGCTACAATCTATAGTGTTCATTTGGTGTTGCTCTGTATTTTCGTGCCTTTACGGAAATCCGCTTTTGCGGATAGTGTGCAATCTGGGGAACCGTATCCGTGCCTTTCCTGACTTATGCCAATGCGCTTTCACGTTTCCGTGGATTCGTGGTGTTCCGTTTTGGTGCGTTTGCACGCAAGTGGGGATGCGGTTCGGCGATTCTTTGCCTTCGTGGTGGATAGACGGTCATGAGGCCACTCATCACCGACGCGGAGCGCGTGGCACTGCTTGCCAACGATCAGGGCGCCGACCCGGTGCCAGTCGTACGCTTATTCACCCCGGATGCACACGCTACCTGGCTGCTGGCCTCCCTCGATCCCGCCGACGGCGACACGGCCCATGGTCTGATCGACCTGGGGATCGGAATGCCCGAGCTGGGAACGGTAAAACTCTCCGATCTGGCGTCCTTCGTCGGGCCGCATGGACAACCCGTGATGCGCGATCGCTACTTCCAGCCGGTACGACGGCTATCGGAATATCTGTGGTTGGCCGAGGAAAACGGTTCGATCACCGACTGAACCACCACCCCAGTGGCGGCCCACCGTGTCTTTTTGGGTCTGACTCCAGACCGTACCGGTCTGGATGGGCGACTTTGCACCGATGAAGTGCATAGCTGATCCAAACAGTCATGATGCCCGGCGCGGCTTTTGGCAGGCTGGCCAATACGGCACGCCATTTTGAGGCGAGCCGTCGTCGCATTCGGACGAAACCAGAAACGCACCGGAGCCAATCGGTCTTGACGCTGACAGTTTATCGTTTCCCTCATGACGTTTCGATGATCGTTCCATAGCGCGCCTGTCTGCCGTGGCGACGTACCTCGAGCCGAGGGAGGTTGCGCCATGGCTGATCCCAGCGCCCCGTCCTGGTATCCGACGGCGGCCTATCTTTACGTCCTGCACCTGGATGGTCCGGCGCTGGCTTGGGAATACCTGCGCCGCCACCCTGACTACCGCCAGGATTGGCGTCGTCGCCGACCGGATGCGGGGCATCGCTGGGGACTGCGCCTGCTGGAAAACCCGGCCCTGGATGCGCGCGACGCGCACCCCGCCTGGTTTCCCGACCATGATGCCGTGCTTCAACTCTACCCGGATGCCGACCCACCGTCCGACGCGGCAGCCTTCACGCTTTGGCACCTTCCGGGTTACAAGTACCTGATCCACGATGGCCAGCGTTTACTGTTGGTAAGCCGCTGGGCGGGTGGTTGCCTGCGATTCGCGTTGGCGCCGGACTTGGCCGACGGCATGGCTTACGTCTACGCCGTCCGTGCCAGCGACACCTCCCTGGCACGTTGTCAGGCGCTGTCGGCCTCCCTGAATCAGTTGGCTGCCGCCATCAGCATGCTCCCCGTGGCGCTGACACGACCGCGGCCCTCCCTGTCGAACTTGCTGGAACTGCACACCTTGCAGGCGCTCGACGCCACCCTGGCCGGTGCGTCCTTGCGCGAGGTGGCCGAAGGGCTGTTCGGTGCTGATGTCGTCGCGGACGACTGGCACGCCGACAGCGCCTTGCGTGCCCGCGTGCGTCGCTTGGTACGCCGGGGCAATAGCCTGATGCACGGCGGCTATCGCTGCCTGGCACAGCTTCCACTCGTTGAACAGGGACGTGCGGCGGTGCCCGCAAAACGTCCCTGAGCAAGCATCTCGCGTTGCTTGAGACTGCCTCCATCCGGTCGCGCTGTGTGGCCGGACGTTTTCAACCGATGGAGGTGCCTCCCATGCGACCCGCTCCCTTGCGGCCTGCTGTTGCCGCTACTGATACGCCCGCGCAGCCCCAACGCTACCTGACCAACGACGAAGCCGCCGAATATCTGCGCCTGTCACCGCGCACGCTGGAAAAACAGCGCGTGATTGGCGGTGGCCCCAAGTTTCGCAAGTTCGGCCGCCGCGTCATGTACGCCGTAGCCGATCTCGACGCCTGGGCCGATGCTCGCAGCTACGAGGCCACGTCCGATCCCGAATACGCCGAACGCCACGCGGGTGACTACCGTGATGGCCGCTGATCGGCGGCGAGCCGGTGGCCATCGTCATGCCCGGCCCATCGCTGCCGCCCCGGCAGCAGCCAGCGCAACGGGAACAGCTCGACCTGTTCCGCGCACTGCCGGGCGAGGACATGGCGCCACGCGACGCCCAGGACCTGATGGCTTATCCTTTCTTCTCGCTGGCCAAGTCACGGCGCACCGCGCCGATCGACTTCCGCAGTGGCAACATCACTCTGCGTGTGGAAGGCACCCAGGAACACGGCATCGCCACCATCTGGGACGCCGACATCCTGATCTGGGTTGCCAGCCAAATCGTGGAAGCCCGCGATGCGGGTATTCAGCCGTCACGCCGGATGCAGGCCACGCCCTACGAGATCTTGCGCTTCATCCGGCGCGGCACCTCGCTGCGCGATTACCAGCGCCTCAAGGCCGCTCTCGACCGGTTGCAATCGACCACGGTGGCCACCTCCATTCGCGAGACCACCGGGCGGCGTCTGCACCGATTTTCCTGGATCAACGAGTGGAAAGAACTGGCCGATGCCAACGGCAAGCCGCTGGGCATCGAGCTGATCCTGCCGGACTGGTTCTATGCGGGCGTACTCGATGCCGCCCTGGTGCTCACCATCGACCCGAAGTATTTCCGGCTCACCGGCGGCATCGAGCGCTGGCTGTACCGGCTAGTGCGCAAGCATGGCGGTCGGCAGGCAAACGGTTGGCAGTTCGATATCCCTTACCTGTATCGCAAGTCCGGCAGCCTGGCGCAGCCGCGCGATTTTGCCCGCGACCTGCGCCTTCTGGTGGCAAAGCAGTCACTTCCCGGTTACGAATTATCCATCGAACGTTGGCCCGGCGAACCGGAGATTCTTGCCTTCCGGCCCGTGCCGCAAACGGCACGGGGATAAGTCGGGGGATAGCAGCAGAACAAGCTGTGAATGGGCTCGTGCTATCGGGCGCGCGAGGACTCGTGCTATCAGGCGCACCGATATCGTGCTATCAGGCGCGCAAACTGAACCTAACGTTATGGGTGGTAAGGTTTTTTTCGGTCCTTAACTTAATATCTAACTTAAAAACTTATCTAACCAATAATAATAAACAGCTATTGAGGCGGTGGATAACCGCCAACCCGCAACGGCCAATGCGTTTTTCAGGCCGTTCATGGTGTGGCTTTCCTGCAAGGAGGGCTACGCCATGATCGTCGCTTTGCTCAATCAGAAAGGCGGCGTGGGCAAGACCACGCTGGCCACGCACATTGCCGGCGAACTCGCGATACGTGGCCAGAACGTCATCCTGCTGGATGCCGACCCGCAGGGTTCATCGCTGGACTGGACGCAGCGCCGAAGCCAGCAAGGCTTGCCCAGGTT
Organism: Alcaligenaceae bacterium; assembly: GCA_029265795.1. GTDB lineage: Bacteria > Pseudomonadota > Gammaproteobacteria > Burkholderiales > Burkholderiaceae_B > Yanghanlia. The sequence goes on along the minus strand of JAJUGV010000059.1, from coordinate 7,329 downwards.
GTTCAGTGCCGTCGGGCTCGCCCGTGAAACGGTGCATCAGGAGGCACCTGAACTCGCCAGGCGAGCCGATCACGTCGTCATAGACGGACCACCCAGGATCGCCGCTCTGGCGCGCTCCGCGCTGTTGGCGGCTGAGCGTGTACTGATCCCGGTACAGCCCAGCCCCTACGATCTGTGGGCCAGTGCCGAGATGGTGGCACTGGTTCGTGAGGCTCAAGTGTTCCGGCCGCAGCTCATGGCGGCCTTCGCCATCAACCGACGCGTCAGTACCACGGTGATCGGGCGTGAAGCCCGGCAGGCATTAGCGGAACAACCGCTGCCTGCTTTGCGCGCCGAGGTACGCCAACGCATCGTCTTTGCCGACAGCGTGGCCGCTGGCCGCCTGGCGCGCGAAACAGCACCGGACAGCATCGCCGCACGTGAAATCACGGCGCTGGTGGATGAACTGCTGCGGTGGCCGTTATGAGCAAGGCACGCAGCAAACGCGTCGGCATCGGTGCGCGCCCACCCGCCAATCCACAGGCGGAGGCCTGGATTCGCCAGGGTGACGCCGATGCTCTCAACAAGGGCGACCTCTACACCGCACGCCTGACCCTCGACATCACGCCCGCGATGCGGGCGCGCATCAAGGTCTCGGCCTTCACGCAGGGAGTGACCGTGGCCGAGTTACTGCGCGCCTTGCTGGAACGAGAGTTCCCGGAGACCCCATCATGAACACACAGCCTTCGGCGATGCCGGTTGCATTGTCACCACCACTAGCCACGCTCCCCGATCAAGCAGACAACCTGCCACTGACGCAAGTCTCGCTGGCCTACATCGAATCGCGCTTCAAGCTCTACCTGCGCTTCGGCGAACCCGAACGCGTCATCCGATTCGATCGCTGGCGGCGTGTGGCGGTGTTCCTGCCTGGTGCCATATTCTGCCGCATCCGTTGGCAGGCCAACGACTACGGCACCGTGCGTTGGCAGCTCATGGTGATGCAGGCTGGCCCGCCACTGGATGCCATGCAGCGCATCCCTGGCGTGCAGCCCGGAGCACGCCTGCTGCTGCACACTGAAGGCGACCCCATCGTGCGCACTGTGCTGGAACGCATTGATGCCATCGAGGCACTGGGTATTGCACCGGCAACGGCGTCGCCCGCGTACTGGCGTACGCTCGCCAATCGGCTCGCTGCGCGTTTGCCATTGCCCGAATACTCTGCCGAGCGGCACGCCGCCTGGCTGGCCGGGAGGGCGTTGCCATGACGGACAATATCAGTGTGACACGCTGCCCTGACGCCGCGCCTCATCCTCGCTCGCGCCTGCGTGCTCGCATTGTGTTGGTAGGTTTGTCCCTCTGCGGCCTTGCTGCGCTGGCCTGGGCGTCTTTCGTGCAGCCGCTGCCACGACTGATCTACAACCCGTCCGACAGCGTGTCGGTGGGCTGGTATCGCCTCGATCCGCTGCAACACCGGCCCGGCTCGCTGGCACATCGGCTTGAAGTAGGCAGCATCGTCCTGACCATATTGCCACCAGAAGCCGCCGCGCTGGCCGCGCAGCGCGGTTACCTGCCGGCCCACATTCCGTTGCTGAAACGTGTGGGTGCAGTCGCACCGCAACACGTATGTCTTATCGCCGATCAGGTACGTATCGACGGTGTACCGGTGGCTACTGTACTGCCTGCTGATCGTATGGGCCGTCCGCTGCCAACCTGGCGGCAATGCCGGCAGCTTCGGCCTGGCGAACTCTTCCTCTTGAGCACAACCAACCCGGCGTCGTTCGATAGCCGATATTTCGGGCCGGTCAGCGCATCCGCCGTGATCGGCATCGCGCATCCCATCTGGCTGGAGGCCCGACCATGATAGGTCCTGACTCGCTGCACGTTGCCGTGCATCTTATGGAGCCATCGGGCGTACCGAGCCGGTGGTTTTCCGCGTGTCGTCACGCGTGCAGTGCGAGCGCATCCGCGCTGCCTTCTCATGTGCAGGCGTCTTGCCTCGAATGCGCCCGGCCTGCGGCCATTGGCGTGTTCGCTGGCGGGCTGGCTGCAAGCAGCGCAGCGCCGCCGGGCCGCCGCCGCTCTGAGCGTCAGCGAAGGGCAAAGGCGGAAGGCAAGACAAAAGGGGGCGGCACCTGGCCGTCCGCAAAGTCAGTCTGCACGTGTGGGTGGCGCGGCACATCGTGCCGTTGCCACGGTGCCGCGTCGAGCGCGAAACCCGCACTGATGTTGAACTGCCCGCGTGCTTTACACGACGGAACACGCCATAGCTTTCTAGTGACACGGCCATGAGTGACCACCACGATGATGATTTTCGTATCCGTCCCAATGCGCCAAAGCACCGGGGACAGGGCTTTGTTTCCAAAGTGCTCAAGCAGACAGGCAAAGCCAGTGGTGGCAAATCCTCGGCACGCCGTCAGACATCGGCGGGTAGCGCTGGCCAGCGGCCCGGCTCACGTTTGGGGCGTGGCCATACCGCCGCACGCTTTACGGGCTCCTCACTGACGCCGTTCTCGCGCCGTGTCACTATCAAAACCCTGTTGGTCAATCAGCGCCGGGCCAGCCCGCAGTCGCTGGAGAAGCACCTGCGCTATATCGAGCGCGACGGCGCGGGGCGTAATGGTGAGCCAGGCCGAGCCTATGGGCCGCAGATCGACGAGGCCGATCTCGATGCTTTCAAGGAACGCTGTCAGGGCGACCGGCACCATTTCCGTTTCATCCTCTCGCCCGAGGATGGAGCCGAGCTAGGCGATCTACGCACTTACGCACGTCACCTGATGAGCCGGATGGAAGCTGATCTGGGCACGCAGCTGGATTGGGTGGCAGTGGATCACTGGAACACTGACAACCCACACACGCACCTGGTTGTGCGTGGGCGTGACGACACTGGCAAAGACCTCATCATCGCCAGCGACTACATCGCCCATGGCATCCGCCATCGCGCCGCCGAACTGGCGACGGAATGGCTGGGGCGGCGCACTGAACTAGAGATCCAACAGACCTTGCGGCGCGAGGTAGAACAGGAGCGTTGGACGAGCCTGGATCGCACGCTGCAGCGAGAGGCTGGCGATGACTACCGGGTGCAGATCGAACGCTTTATCGACCCGACGTTGCAACGTCAGAGACAACTGCTCATTGGCCGCTTGCAACACTTGCAGCGCCTGGGCTTGGCGGACGAGATACAGCCCGGTACCTGGGACATTCACGCCGATGCTGAGAAGACATTGCGTGCCCTGGGTGAACGTGGCGATATCATCCGCACCCTGCAAAGGTCCATGAGCGGCCTTTCACGAGAACTGACTGTCTTTGAACCGGGTGAGAGCGGGCGCAGTGTCATCGGGCGTGTGGCTGGTAAAGGGCTCGCCGATGAACTGCACGACCGGGGTTATTTGGTGATTGACGGCGTGGATGGCAAGGCCCATTACATTTCACTCAACGCCCGTGACGAGTTGACGAACTATCCCACCGGGGCCGTGGTGGAAGTGCGCGGTTCTGCTGAACTACGTGCGGCCGACCGCAACATCGCGGAACTGGCAAGCGATGGCCTTTACCGCACAGACCATCACCTGGTCATCGAACAAGGCCGAACCAAGGTTGGGCGCGACCCGCAAGAAATCGTCGCAGTCCATGTTCGTCGCCTGGAAGCGTTACGTCGTGTGGGCATTGTGGAACGCGTGGCCGAGGGGCTATGGAAGGTGCCGGGCGACCTGCCTGAGCGTGGGCGTCAGTACGATACTCAGCGCCTGGGCGGGGTGGCGGTGGAGCTGAAATCGCACCTGCCCATCGAACGTCAGGCGCGCGTGATCGGCGCTACTTGGCTTGACCAGCAACTAATCGGCGGTGGTCGAGGATTCAGTGACATAGGCTTTGGTGGAGAGGTGAAGGAAGCGTTGCAGGAACGAGCCGACTTCCTCGAAGAACAGGGGCTGGCCCATCGACGCGGGCAGCGCGTGATCTTGGCACGTAACCTACTGGCGACACTGCGCAATAGAGAACTGGCCCAAGCCGCCAAGGACATTGTCGCCGAAACTGGTCTGGAGCATCGCCCGGTGGCCGACGGACAGAGCGTGACGGGCATCTACCGGCATAGCGTGATGCTCGCTAGTGGGCGATTCGCGATGCTGGATGACGGTGTGGGATTCAGTCTCGTACCCTGGAAGCCAGTGATCGAGCAGCGATTGGGGCAGCAGATCGCGGCGACAATGCGAGGTCGCGGAGTCTCTTGGGAAATTGGCAGACAACGCGGGCCATCCATTGGTTAGCCCGCTATTGCGGGCCTTATGCGCTGGTGTCTCTCCTGAAGCAATACGATAGTGGTGGTCGCAACCATAAAGCCAACGGCTGCCCACAATACGCCACTGGCCAGTCCTTGATCCAGCAGAAAGCCGAATAGGAGCGGGCCGATGACGCCGCCCACGTTGAAGCCGGTGGAGACGATACCGAATGTTCTGCCTTCAGCGCCTGCCGGGGATGCGGCACGGACCAGCATGTCGCGCGAAGGTGCCACCATGCCGGTCATAAAACCTGCTGCCCCAAGGGCTATAGCTAGGACCACGGGCGGCATCGGCACCCTGATCACCAACACCACAATGAATGCCGCCAACGCGAAGGTAGCTGCCGCCACATAACCGTGCTTGTCGGTACGATCTGCCAGCACACCACCGGCCAACACACCGAAGGCGCTGGCGAACAGGAAAACTGTTAGTGCCAGGTTAGCCGCCGGTAGCGTCACATCAAATCCTTGGACTAGCGCCGATACTGAAAATTTCTCGATGGCACCGGTGCTCAAGCTGAGAAGGGTGAACAGCAGGGTCAGGACGGCCAGGGTCATCACCGGCGTGGTAATTGGGCGCGCCTTAGCCTTGCGCGGTTCGGCGATATCAGCATCAGGTTGCCCTTCTGGGAGTGGCGAACTGATGGCCATTACGCTCCACGCTATCAGTCCGGCCAGAGCCGCGACGGCAAAGGACCAGCGCGGCGCCACGAGCAGTGCAACACCGACCATGACCGGAGGTGCCAGAGCGCTGCCCAGGAACCCAGAGAAAGTATGGATCGAGAACGCCCGGCCCATTCTGTTCGCGGGTATGCCGCGCGACAGCAGCGAATAATCGGCCGGGTGATAGACTCCGTTTGCCAGCCCAGCCAGGATCATGGCGGCGAGCAGGCACGGGTAATTTGGGAACACGGCGACCAGTCCGAAGCTGGCCGCACCCAGCAGGAGTGCGGCCATCAGCACCCATCTCGCACCCAGCCTGTCCACGACAAAGCCGAGAGGTGCCTGTACCAGTGCCGAAATGATGTTGAACAGACCGATGGCAATACCCAGCTCGACAAAGCCGACCTGCATGGCGCCAGGCAGCAGCGGCAAGAGCGCGGGTACCGCCATGATGTGCAGATGGCTGACCAAGTGGGCGATGGATACTTGGACCAATAACCCGTTGGGTGACGATTTCATTCTTGTCCCTCGTTAGTCCCCTACTAGGGATCAGCAACACAACGCACGCAGCACGCTCGTGAGTTTCTTGACAGCAGTTTCCAGTTCGTGGGGAGCATGGGCGGCAAACCCCATTAGGAAACCGGCTCTGTGTCTGCTCGACGCATGCAGGGCTGTTAGTCCCAATAGGTCGATTCCTGCCCGACGCGCAGATTCCACAGCTTCACGTTCGGGGATGTCACGGATGAACACGCAAGGCATCTGCATGCCGCCGGCCGGCACTCGCGGTTCCAGAAAGTCGGCCAGATATTTTTTTACCAGTTGCGCCAACACATCGCGCCGTTTGGCATAGATGGCACGCATGGTCCGAACATGTGCGCCGAAGTGGCCGTCTTCGATGAAGCGTGCCAGCGTGAGTTGTGGGATCGGTGCGCTGTGTCCGTCCAGCAGGGTGCGGGCCACGGTCATGGGCGCGACCAGTGGTGGAGGCAACACCATGTAGCCGATGCGCAGGCCAGGAAACAATGATTTGGTGAAGGTGCCGATGTAGATCGTCCGCTCGTGTGGATCAAGCCCCTGCACGCAGGCGGTGGGTTTGCCGGCGTAGTGAAACTCGCTGTCGTAGTCGTCTTCGATGATCCAGCTCTGGTGTTGCCTGGCCCATTCGATTACTGCCAGCCGCCGGTCCAGCGCCAGCGTCGCCCCGGTGGGAAATTGGTGTGATGGCGTCAGGAATACCGCCTTGGCCGGTTCATCGGGCGCCTTCGTTGGCTCAAGCAAGTGGTCTACTTGCAGTCCGTCGACATCCAGTGGCACTGGCACACACTCTAACCCGGCGGCATCGAACGCCTTGCGTGCCCCGTGATACACCGGATCTTCGATAAAGATTCGGTCGCCAGCATCGAGCAGCACGGTGGCGCACAGCATCATGGCTTGCTGAGAGCTGGTCAGCACCAGTACACGCTCGGGTGTGGCGCGTGCCCCTCGTTCGAGATTGACGTAATTGGCGATGGCGCGCCGCAGTGGCTCCATGCCCTGTGGCGGGCTGTGCAGCAGCGCCTGAGTACCGTACTCCCTCAACACCTGTCGCTCCAACCGCTCCCAGGTCTGAAGTGGAAAGCTGCGCGTTTCCGGCACGCCGGGCGCGAAGGCGCGTGGTATCAGAAAGTCGCGCACGCCGCCGCTCTGGAACATGGCGCTACCACGCTGGCTGAGGCGTGGTGTCTCCTTTTGCGTTTTCGTGCGCCGTGCCTTGCCACGCCCTGGTAGACGCTGCGCCCGCTCCGATACGAAGCTGCCGCTGCCCACACGACGTTCGATGAAGCCTTCCGCATGCAACTGGCTGTAGGCCGACTCGATCGTATCGCGGGAAACCCCCAGCGACTTCGCCAGGGCGCGCGACGCGGGCAGTGGTCTACCCACATCGAGTGCACCATCAAGGATCAACTGACGAATGGCCCGCTGCACGCGCGCATGCAGCGGCAAAGCGCCATGCGCGGGGTCGCCGATCCAGGCTTTGACGGATTCAAGTTGGGCATGCTTGAACAATTGGTCTGTACCTCTACGTAAAATTGGCAGGGACTATCCATCCATTTTAAAGCTATAAATACATTTCACAACCCGTCTATCCATTTTTCAGGAGTCACCATCAGGCCATGTCATCCGTCCCTTCACCTTCATCTATTCGCTGGAACGATCTAATTCATCCTGTCGTGGCTGGTCTGATCTCGGTCATCGTCAACTACGGTGGTACGTTCATCCTGGTGTTCCAGGCCGCCAAAGTCGCAGGTCTCAGCCCTGAGCTAACGGCCTCGTGGGTGTGGTCTATTTCCATTGGCGTGGGCGTAACAGGGATCATCCTGAGCTGGATTTCCCGAGAGCCGATCATCACTGCGTGGTCCACCCCAGCGGCAGCGTTT
>JAJUGV010000015.1 GCA_029265795.1 Alcaligenaceae bacterium | reverse complement strand
CCGCCATCATCATGGACGCCCCGCCCGATCGCGAAGACTGTCGCCCTTTCCTGCATGTAGGCCGCCGCCTCGAAGAGAACGGCCTGCGGGTGCCTCACATCCTGGCGCAGAGCCTGCAACACGGCTTTTTGTTGATGACCGACCTGGGTACGCACACCTTTTACCAGACGCTTGTCGAAGGCGTCGATGAAGCAACGCTGCAGAAGCTCTACCGTCCCGCGCTAAGCGCGCTGGTACGCATGCAACAGGCTGCGTGCGATGATCTTCCAGCTTACGACGCAACCAGGCTGTTGGACGAGCTCTCGGTGTTCCGCGAATGGTATGTAGAAAAACATCACGGCGCCACACTAAGCAGTACCGAGGAAAGTGCGCTGGCAGAAGTGTTCGCTACCCTCACGGCAGATAATGCCGCCCAGCCCACCGTGCTGGTGCACCGTGACTACCACTCGCCCAATCTCATGGTGCCCGACACCTTGGGCGAAGAGCCCGGCATCATTGATTTCCAGGACGCTGTCGCGGGCCCCATTACTTACGACATCGCGTCACTGGCTGCAGATGCCCGCTACACCTGGGAAGAAGACCGCCAGCTCGATTGGGCGATCCGCTATTGGGAAATGGCACGTGCCGCCGGCCTGCCGGTCGGAGAGGATTTCGCCGCCTTTCACCGCGCCTACGAATGGATGAGTCTGCAACGCAATTTGCGTGTAATGGGAGTGTTCGTCAGGCTGTCTCTGCGCGACGGCAAACATCATTATCTGGATCACTTACCGCGTGTGAATGAGTATGTGCGCCAAGTGGCGGGCCGCTACAACGCCTTCCGACCTCTTCTCCGCCTGCTTGATCGCCTGGACGGCATACAGCCGGTGAATCCGCTTGGTTTCTCGTGAACGACGAGACTGAGACATGAAGGCGATGATACTCGCAGCGGGGCGCGGCCAACGCATGCGCCCCCTTACCGATCACACCCCGAAGCCACTGTTACAGGTCGGCGGCAAGCCACTCATCGTTTGGCATATCGAAAAACTCGTCGCTGCAGGGCTGCGTGACATCGTCATCAACTGCGCATGGCTAGGCGAACGCCTGCAAGCCGCCCTGGGCACCGGTGAACAATTCGGTGCCCGCCTGCAGTGGTCACCGGAAAATCCCGCTCTGGAGACCGCCGGCGGCATCGCCCGCGCCCTCCCAAAACTGGGGTCAGACCCCTTTTTAGTGGTGAACGGGGACATATGGTGTGATTGGGAGTTTCAACAAGCCTCAGCCATGGCTGAACAGCTGCGGGAATCCAGGGCTCTCGCGTGGCTGCTGTTGGTGAATAACCCGCCACATCACACGGAAGGGGACTTCTGCCTGGACACCCGCGGTAACGTACAGGAACGTTCAGCAGGCGCGAGTAGCCTCACGTTCTCCGGCATCGGCGTCTACCACCCACAGCTTTTCGAGTCGGTGTCGGGCGCTGAACCTGCGCCACTCGCCCCGTTACTGCGCAATGCCATCCGTCAAAACCGCATTGTGGGTACGCTGCACCACGGCCAGTGGTATGACATCGGAACACCCGAACGTCTGCAACACCTGGACACTCAACTCACATCCTGAAAGCTGGCCCCGCCGTGGGGTCGCTTGTTAAACTGCGTGGGGAGCCGGCGGGATGAGTCGAGCAGTAAGCAGGCGCTGCGACTTGTTCCAGACTCCTTATTTTTTTGCACGCAAAAGGAATAAAGGTAAACCATGTTCGGATCGTCCAAGCGACAAGCATTCAGGCCCACCGCCTACGGCAGCTCCAGGCGCCGCGGCATTCCTCGGTGGTTGGTCCTGTTGCTAACCGGCATTGTGCTGGGCGCAGGTGGGCTGCTGTTTCTGCAAAAAAGCTATGGCCCGACCCGTCTTACCGTCGAACAGTCGGAGCAACTGCACTACGATCTCAATAGTGCCAATATGGACAAGCAGCGCTTGCAGTCCCAGCTTAACCAGCATGTACAGGATCTCAAGGAAGCCAGGGCCCGTATTCAGGCCCAAGACGCCGAGTTGCAGGAACGTCAGGCTGAAATTGACCGCCTCACAACAGACGTTGCGCTCTTCGCCGACACCGCGCCTTCAGACCCCCGCGGCACATCGCCTGGCATACGCGCCGTGTCCTTCAATTTTGCCGACGGCCAGCTCGACTATCACATCCTCGTCATGCAGGATGCCGATAAAGTTAAGCCTTTCTCCGGAGAGGTCACACTCGTCGCCGCCGGGCGCTATAGCAACGGCCGCAACGCGAACGAAGAACTTGAGCCCTTCCCTATCTCACTAGAGCGCTACACACATCTGCAAGGCACGGTGGAAGTGCCGGAAGGCTTTACGCCGCGGGAAGTCACTATTCAAATCCGCGCCGACGGTTCGGAACGTGTCACCGCCATGCGTGTCATCCGGGTGCCGCGCTAAGCCACACATAAAAAAGAGGCGCGGCGGCAATCATTGCCGACCGCGCCCTTCCACATTCAGACCAGGTGAATTAGCTCTGCACGATTCAGAATGCAGGAACGATGGAACCCTTGTACTGAGTCTTGATGAACTCGCGAACCTCGTCGGTCTGTAATGCCTTCACCAACTTCTGTACCGCTGCATCATCCTTCTTTGCGGCAGTGGTCGCCACGAGGTTGGCATACGGCGAATCCTCGCCTTCGATGAACAGCGCATCTTCGACCGGGTTCAGACCTGCTTCCAGTGCGTAATTAGTGTTGATCAGCGCAATATCGACATCCGGCAGCACACGCGGCAATGTCGCAGCTTCCAGTTCGCGGAAGCGCAGGTTCTTCGGGTTCTCAGCGACATCACGCGCTGTGGCCAGAATGTTCGAAGGATCCTTCAACTTAATTAGACCCTGGGCCTGCAACAGCAGCAGCGCACGTGCGCCATTCGATGGGTCGTTAGGCAATGCTACCTGCGCGCCGTCCTTCAGCTCGTCTATGCTTTTGATCTTGCTGGAATAAGCGCCGAAGGGTTCGACATGCACCAGCCCAACCGAGACGAGATCAGTCTTGCGTTCGCTGTTGTAGGAATCCAGATATGGCTTGTGCTGGAAGAAGTTGGCATCCAGCTGGCCATCTACTACCTGAGCGTTGGGTTGAACATAGTCGGTAAAGACCTTGATTTCGAGCTCCACGCCTTCCTTGGCCAGCGCGGGTTTCACGAACTCCAGCAGCTCAGCGTGCGGCACGGGGGTGGCCGCGACACTGAGTTTTTCTGCGTTGGCCGCAGAGCCGGCGAACAAAGCAGCGAAAGCTAGCGCTGCAACTGGGGCAAACTTCTTGAATGGCATGGACTTGTTCTCCAAAACGATTTACTTACGATTCAGCCGGGCAACCAGACGGTCGCCAAACACTTGCAGCAACTGCACCATGATGACCAATATCACCACGGTCACAATCATGACATCAGTCTGATAGCGCTGGTATCCAAAGCGCAAAGCCAGGTCGCCGAGCCCGCCGCCGCCGATCACGCCGGACATGGCGGAATACCCCACCAACGCGATGGCGGTCACAATCACCGCCGCGACAATGCCTGTCATCGCTTCGGGCAATAACGCCAGCAATACGGTCTGCCGCGAATTAGCACCCATGGCGCGGCAGGCTTCGGATACGCCGGGGTCAAGCTCCCGCAGGACGTTCTCGACCAGACGAGCAAAAAAAGGCGCTGCGCTGGCCACCAAAGGAGGAATCGCTCCTTCTACGCCGAGCGAGGTGCCCGCCACCATGCGCGTAAATGGAATCATGACGATCAGCAGGATGAGAAAAGGCACCGAGCGCAGCACATTCACTATGAATGACAACACCTGATAGACCGGAGTGTTTTCGAGCATTTGCCGGGGGCTGGTAAGAAACAGCACGATCCCCAAGGGCAGCCCGATCACGACGGTAAACAGCAGCGAGAAACCGGTCATCAGCAGCGTGTCTACCGTGGCTTCGCCAATTAAGAGCCAATCAATATTGCCGAAGTTCATTGATGAAGCTCCTCGCATTCAACGCCATTCTCTCTAAGCACGGCCGGTAGCCGGGCGCATGCCTGTGCCTCGCCCTGCACCGCCACAACAAGCTGACCGTAAGGCGTATCCTTGATGCGGCCGACCGACCCCTGCAGAATGCTGAGATCGACGCCCAGATCCCTGCTCACCTGACTCAAAAGCGGCCGCAAGATGGATGGGCCGCGGAAGCTCAGGCGCAGCAATGTGCCTTCCATGCCGTCGGCCATTTCCCGCCAGCCTTCGGCATCCATACCACTTTCCGACAACAGTGACTGCGTAACGGGATGCTGTGGGTGCAAAAAAACGTCGAGCACATCCCCATGCTCAACTATTTGACCTGCATCGATCACCGCCACACGGTCACACACACTGCGTATGACATCCATACTGTGTGTAATGAGCACAATGGTGAGGCCCAGATTGCGATTGATGTCCACCAACAAGCGCAAAATGGACTGGGTGGTTTCAGGATCCAGCGCAGAAGTCGCCTCGTCGCATAATAAAAGCTGCGGCTTGCTCGCCAACGCACGTGCGATGCCCACACGCTGCTGCTGGCCACCTGAGAGCTGGCGCGGATATTTGTCAGCGTGGTCTGAGAGCCCTACGAGTGCCAGAACCTCGGCGGCCCGCTCAAGCTGCTGTCGCCGGTTCATGCCCGCGAGTCGCAGTGGGAAGCACACGTTGTCGCGCACGGTACGCGAACTCAACAGATTGAAATGCTGGAACACCATACCCACTGACTGTCTGAACGTGCGTAGCTCAGCATCGCCCAAGGCGGTGATTTCCTGGTCGTTGATAACGACCCGGCCTTCCGTTGGGCGCTCCAACAAATTCAACATGCGGATCAGGGTGCTTTTACCCGCCCCGGAGCGGCCGATAATGCCGAAAATCTCGCCCCTATCGATACGGAGGCTGACGCCCGCCAGGGCATGCGAAACACGCTCTGGGGTGGCATACGTTTTGCGCAGATTTTCCAGGACGATCAAGACAGGGTTCTCTCTAGAGACGCAGCCACGGGGTCACCGCAGCGAACGGAAAAATTTAACATGGGCCTTGCTCTTATTTCGCGATAGCTTAAAACCAGGCGTTATAAGCGCAAAGCCCCATATTTTATCAACCGGCCCTGTCCAGCGTTAAGACGCAGTGCCCGGACGGCACACTCCCCAGAGGGCACTTCGATTAACGCCCTAGCACCTCATCGACTGCAAAGCCCAGCGTACCGGCATACGCCAGGAGATCATCCACTATTCGTGTATCGGCCTGCTCTTGGCGCGACAAGACCCATAGATATTTTCGATCTGGCGTTCCAACTAGCGAATACTGATAGTCATCTGACAAGCGGATAATCCAGTAATCGCCCCACACCATAGGCAACCAGCTAGTCCACTTCGGCGCGAATCGCACCTCAAGCTTCGCTGGATCCGCTGCCGCACCACCGTCTGCGAGTCTGCCTAGACCTTCCGCCGTTTTGATGTTCCCGTCATTCGTGCGGCATTGGTTCACCACCCGGATCGTGTCACCGGAATTCAGCGAATAATCAGCACGGACATCGCCCGCACAGTCTTTCTGAAACCGGTTCGGCAAGCGCGCCTGCTCATACCAGGTGCCGGCATACTTTTGCAGGTTTACTCCAGACTGCGTCGGCAGCTCGTTTCGAGTATGCGCGCAAGCGGCCAATAAGCCAGCCAGACCCAGTGCCATGGCGAATCTCTTCATCTGTTTCTCCTTAGAGTCGATATAGATTATTCGCCGGCTGACAGGCAAGAAAAAGGCCGCTTGTTGCAAGCGGCCTGATTCGCATTGGCAGATATCGCAAAGTGTTGGTGGGCCGTGCGCGACTCGAACGCGCGACCAACGGATTAAAAGTCCGCTGCTCTACCGACTGAGCTAACGGCCCAACCCTTGCAAAGCCAAGATTTAGATTATGACTCAGAAACTATTCTGTTGTCAAATTCACCCATGACGCGTGAATCAGCGGGCCCGGGAAATACGGACTTCCGCGCCACGACGCTTCACCTCCAGGCCTTCGGACGGCAAGATGCGCAGCCCTTCCAGACCCTTGATATAACTCGAACCCTGCATCTGCATGACCCGTATCTTGTTGCGCATGACGACCGGGCTATGCTCGGGCATACCGAACATCCAGACCTCGTCCAGCAAGCGCGCGGAGTTGAAATCGGCCGTATGCTGACCGCCCGGGCCAAGGCAAAGCATCTGCCCCTCGCGGCCAAATAAAGGCAAGGTGTCCAGATCGCATTCAACCTCAAGCACGGTGCCCCCTTCGTAGCGCCAACCCGTGTTCATATCCCACCAGCCCTGCCCTTCCGGCAGATAGACTCGAGCAGTTTTGCCGGGTTCCAGCATGGGAGCGACCAATACCGCGGGGCCGAACATGTATTGCGTGTCCCAGGCCTGCGCGACAGGATCGGCGGGAAAGCTCAATGCCATCGAACGCTGGACCGGCAGACCAGTACGCACAGAATCTTCGATAATGCCCAGAACATAGGGAATCAGGCGATAGCGCCACTGCAACCAGTGCCGCACGAGCTCCTGGGTGCTTTCGTCGAAGGCTGAAGGCAGTAGACCCGGCACGCCCTGGAAGGAGAAATTCGCCGACAGCACACAGGTAGCCAGCCAGCGGATGTACAGCTCGGGTGTCATCTGGTCGAGCGGGCTTAGCGCATTGCCCAGACGGTGAGTCTGCACCGGAATCCCGCTATCGCCCAGACTGAGCGCAGTACGCAGACTGTGTTCCATACCCGCCCAGCTATTTTCAACACGCGGACCGGCCTGCCATGCTGTGCGTTGAACCGCTGGATAGAGGTCGGTACTGACCACGACGCCTTCCTGGGGCGTCAGATGACCCGCCACCGCGTCGAAGAGTGCCCGACGCGCCAGCAGAGGATAGATGGTGCGTAGGACCGGGCCACACTCACCACCCCTTGCTGTAACGTCATCGGGAATATCCAGCTGGACGCTGCACACCGGCCAGCTCAGGCCTTCATCCACCGCCTGCCGCTGACGCTCCATCCACAATTTGTAGACGTCCTTGTTGGTGAGGTCCAACAAGCCAAACGGTCGGCCGCCCGTGACTTCATTACCCGGGAATACGCAAGCCGAGCCGTCTTCATCTCGAATGAGCAACCACCCACGGTCTTCCCACTCTTCAAAGAGCGTGCTGCCCTGCAGTACGGCAGGCAACGTTTGAGCAGCCAGCTGCACCCTGGCTTCCTGAAGGCGAGCCTGGAATTCTCGCTGATCTTCACCGCAGCGCTGCGTATCCCATTCAAAAACGGGCTTGTCACTCTGGAAACTATAGAGGGCCGGTGCTGCCATTTCGATCGAATCCACACTCCAGCCCTGCTCGCGGAAATTTTCCACGATGGAAAGGGTGTCATCGAGCGTCGTGCCGGGTGCCTGTTCGAGCCAGACGCCCATCGGTGCCAGCCCCGGCTGGCCGGCACGGCCGGTCAGTGCGGAATGTTGGTTGAGTATGTCGCTCGGTTCACCCACGAACAGGAAGAAATCCAGTACCGCATCATGCACCACATAGCGACAGACGTCGGAATGTTCGGCACCCAGGTCGTATTCAACACGGTTCAGCGTATTGATGTACAGACCCCATCCCCGTGTACTCCACAGCAGGGAAGCGACTCTGGCAGCGGGGTTGTCCGATATTAGCGAGGACCCGCGGCGGTCGGGATCGCCACTGGATTCGCCCAACCCGTGCAAGTAGTCGTCTTCTTCGAGCTGAGTGGAAAGACGCCACAACGTTTCATCGTTGCGTTCCCCTTTCTGCAGGAAGTCCTCTGCAGTACTGCGCAGAACGCAGTGCTCGCCACGGTACAGTGCGAAGCCCATTGGATCAGCAGCGATTTCAAGGGCGATATCCCCCTGTTCGATGCGCCAGCCGCGCTTTCCTACCACGGAGCTTGCGGCAAGCTCACCAACCGGTTCGTCCCGTGCCAACAGCATTTCTGCGTAGGCTTTCTGGCGCGAGGTAGGCTTCTCCTCACGCGCTGCCAACACATCGGGCGGAGCACATCGAATGCGGTAAACGCCGGGAGCGTGCGCTTCGACATGCAGGACAAGCTCGACATCCGAGACGGCGAATTCCGCGCGGACAGAGCTTGCATTAGTAAATTCTAGATGGGTCAGAGAAGTAACTTGAACTTGATCGGAGTCGTGCGGCACAGCGCAATCCTCGGGCCACGGCCCAATAAGCATTCAAAAGCCATTATTCTGACGGATTTGGACTACAAAATAAAATCGGGCGAAATTCCGGTCTGTAGAATCCCCCGGAAAACACTGCCTTCGCACGATTTTCGCAGCCCCATTAGAGCGCCGGTGAACGATTAGCCGCCGGCACCCTCATCCGTCCATAGATATATCTATTTTAACCTGCCAGCGGCGCTCTAGCGCGGTCGGACGGCCTTTAGCAGCTCCCTTTCTACTACTTGCGGTTCGTTATTCAGGCCGCATGCCATGATTTCACCTGCCAGGGTCATCCAGCTGAGGCCTCGCGACCCATAGGCACAGGCGACCCACAGCGTCTTTTGTTCATCCACCGGGCCGATGGCGGGCAGATGGTCACTTACCGCGGCTCGGCATCCCGCCCAGCCGGAGGAATCTGCGCGACCCGCCAGCAAGCGCTCCGGACGGACTTCAAGTAAACCCGCCACCTTGTTTGCCACTGCGCGCAAGCCTGCCTCGGTGGGGACAATCGTCGGCTGATCGAACTCATATGTACTGCCGCCGACGTGCAAGCCACCATCTGCCGGCAGCCAGTAGCCGGCGCCGGCCACGATACTGCGACCGGCGGGGACGGCCCCCGCGCGGAAAAAGCCCACCTGCCCCCCCATGAGCTGCATATTCGTCAGCTTGGGAAATACGTATTGCGGGAAGGCGCCCTGCAGTAACGACGGCGTTTCGGCTGCTGCCGCAAGAATGACTGTGGAAGCCTCCGCCAGCACAGCCCCTTCTTCATTCAGCGCCTGCCAGCCGTTATCAATACGACGCAGATCCATGACCTTGCCGGCGCACAGCTCGATACGCTCATGCGCAAGCAACGCATCCAACAACCGCGGCGGCCTGACCAGGGTTCCCCTGGGCAGCCAGATGGCGGCGGAAGAAAGCGGCACACCTGCATGGGTGGCGGTGTCTTCGGCCTCGCACCAGCTCATCCATTCATCGGGATACTGCCATTGCGCCAGCGATTCGCGCCACAAGTGCATTTCTGTGGAGTCGATGCGCATCAAAGATCCACACTGTTGCGCAACCTGCGGCATTTCTTGCCAACGCAGGTGGGCCAACAAAATCCCGGCGCGACTCAGGCGTGACATGGCATTGTCATCCCGACTCAAAGCCGGGGTCATGGCAGCACACGGATGGCCCTCATGGCTGCCGGCACTACCTTTTTCCAACACGGGGTCAATCACTGTCACGGGATGCCCACGCAAAGCTAGCGAATGGGCAGCGCCGGCGCCCGCCAGCCCACCGCCCACCACCATTACCGGCTTACCGGAACTCCGGAATGCGGGTCGCCCTAAGCCCGGTCTGAGGACGGCTCGCGACACCTGCCGTTTGCCACCGAAGCCGGGTACGCGGGTCACCAAGAACCCAGCTGCAGCCAAGTCACGCCTGACCTGTCCCGCACTGCACCAGGTCGCAGCCGTCGCACCGGGCACCGCAATTCGTACCATTTGCCCAAACAGCTCGCGCGACCACATGGCCGGATTCCTGGCCGGTGAAAAGCCATCGAGGAAGAAGGCATCTACCCGCGCCTCCACCTGCCTGGCCAGATGCTCAACCTTGCCGAAAGCCAGTGTGAGAGTCAGCCGCCCCTGCTCGAATTCGAGCCGGTGCAGCCCCGGTAGAAGTGGTGGCCACGCCGCCACCAACGCTTCGGCCATTTGCCGCATTTCACCCGTATGACCGGCTAGAGCACGAGCGAGGTCCTGGCGCGTGAGGGGATGCGCCTCGAACGATAAAACGTGCAGCCGCCTGGGGCGCGCCGGGGCGTGACGCCACGCTTCCCACAGCGCCAGGAAGTTGTTGCCGAGACCAAAGCCGGTCTCACACACCGTGAAGCCATCTTGCCCGCACCAGCGCTGAGGCAAGTCGTTCCCCTGGAGAAAAACGTAACGCGCCTGAGCCAGTGCACCGGCCCTTGCATGGTAAACATCGCCATAGTGCTCATTCGCCGGGATGCCGTGGGCATCGAACTGCAGGCGCCCGGGCTGCAAAGGTTCGTGGCGCGGTTTCACGGACTCCCCCTGAAAAATTCCGTAATGAGTCTCACGTACAATGAAGACACACGGCCCCATAGTGTCCGATCAACCAGGAACATGTCATGCAGTCCTTACGTCTTCCCCTGAGTGAATGTCTTGATGCCGCAGTCACCGCAGCTCATGCGGCGGCTGCAATTCTACAGTCATACGCCCATAACCGCGCCGAGCTCGTGATAGATTCAAAGATGCGCAACGACTTGGTTTCGCAGGCTGATCGCGAAGCCGAACAGGCCATCATCGATATTCTGCTGGAGCGCACGCCGCAACTGGGCATAGTTGCCGAAGAAAGTGGTGGCAAGGCATCCGACATCGCCACCTGGTACATCGATCCGCTGGACGGCACCACCAATTTTCTTCACGGCATTCCTCAATACGCCGTATCCATCGCTCTGATTGCCCACGCGGGCGCTAAAGTGAACGGCGACGAGCCTCTGCAACACGACACCCCCGTGATAGGCGTCGTTTACGACCCCAACCGCGAAGAACTTTTCACCGGTATTTACGAGGTCGGCGCCTGGCTGAATGGGCGGCGCATTCAGTGCTCGCGAGCCGGCAGCCTGGCCGAATCCGTTGTCGGCACGGGCTTTCCATTCCGGGATTTTTCCTTCGCGGAGGAATACATGCCGACCTTGGAATACGCCATCAAGCACACCCGCGGTGTCCGGCGCCACGGGGCCGCCGCCCTGGATCTTGCGTGGGTAGCTTGCGGTCGTTACGATGCGTATTGGGAGATGGGGCTGGCCCCCTGGGATGTCGCGGCCGGTACCGTTCTGGTACGCGAAGCCGGCGGCATCTGCGAAGACATCTTCCATACCGACCCGTGGCCTATCGGCGGCTACGTCTATGCCGGCAACGAACACACCGCCAAGGCACTAGACGACATGATCCAGCCCCACATGAAACCACGTTAATCCCTACACAACAGGAGCGGACCCATGAACTTGGCTGAATCCATCGTAGGCTGGCAGGATGAAATCAAACGCATCCGGCGCGACATCCATCAGCATCCCGAACTTGCCTATGAAGAAGTCCGCACCTCAGAGCTGGTGGCCACCCTTTTAGAATCTTGGG
The DNA here is from genome assembly GCA_029265795.1 of Alcaligenaceae bacterium. Lineage (GTDB taxonomy): Bacteria > Pseudomonadota > Gammaproteobacteria > Burkholderiales > Burkholderiaceae_B > Yanghanlia. The sequence goes on along the minus strand of JAJUGV010000015.1, from coordinate 31,822 downwards.
GGATTCCGGTCGTTCGCGGCCTGGGGGTCACCGGTGTCGTGGGTACCATCAAAGGGCAGAAAGACAATGGCAAGGCCATTGGTCTACGCGCCGATATGGACGCCCTGCCCATGCAAGAAGTCAATACTTTCGAGCACGCCAGCCGTCACCAAGGCAAGATGCACGCCTGCGGGCACGATGGCCACACCGCCATGCTTCTCGCAGCCGCCCGCCACCTGGCAAAATACCGCGATTTCGAAGGCACCGTACATGTCATCTTCCAACCGGCTGAGGAAGGTCACGGGGGTGCCAAGGCTATGATTGATGACGGCCTGTTTGACCGCTTCCATATGGATGCTGTTTTCGGCATGCATAACTGGCCGGGAATGGCGGTTGGCAGCTTTGGTCTGACGCCCGGCCCCATCATGGCCTCGAGCAATACGTTTGGCGTTCAGATTGAAGGCAAGGGCGCACACGGCGCCATGCCACATTTGGGCGCCGACCCGGTCATCGCCGCCGTGCAGATCGTCCAAGGTTTGCAATCGATCATCACACGCAATCGCGACCCCATCGATCCGGCCGTGCTCAGTGTCACACAGGTGCACGCCGGTTCGGCTGACAACGTGATTCCCTCCGACGCCGAAATACGCGGTACCGTTCGCACGTTCACCGACAGTACACTCGATCTCATCGAAGCGCGCATGCGGGCGATCTGCGAACAAACCGCAGCAGCACTAGATTGCAAGGCAACTCTAGACTTCCAGCGTAAGTACCCTCCCACAGTGAACTCTCCGGAAGAGACCGACTTTTGCGCCAAGGTCATGGAGAGCATCGTCGGGTCAGATCGCATCATCCGGGATGTTTCCCCCTCCCTTGGCGCAGAAGACTTCGCCTTCATGCTGCAGCACAAACCGGGCTGCTACGTCTGGATTGGCAACGGCAGCGGCGATCACCGTATACAAGGTCATGGCTTGGGGCCCTGCACCCTGCACAATGGCTCCTACGATTTCAACGACGATTTAATTCCACTGGGCGGTACGTATTGGGTTGAACTGGCTCGCCAGTGGCTTGCCAACCCCACCGTCTAAATAATGCTCACGCCGGCAGGGAGTAGGCTCGTCGTGCCTTCCCTGCCGGAACGCTCGAAATCCGGCCTTTGAGGCACGAATCTCGCAAACCGGTAAAATGCTGGGGCCGTCGTTTGCGTGTCGGGACGGCCGGTAAGCCGGCCTAGCGCAAGCGGCGGCAATCCTGTGGCAGCCTTTCGGCGCCACCCAACGTGGAGCCGCTAAGTGAGCATCGAGAATACACCTCTTCCTCCCAAAGATCGTCAGCCGGTGTTGCGGGTGATTCCCATGCCCAAAGACGCCAATCTGCATGGCGATGTGTTCGGCGGCTGGATCATGTCCCAGGTCGATATCGCAGGGTCCGTGCCGGCCACTCGTCGCGCAGGAGGCCGCATCGCCACAGTGGCGGTCAACGCCTTCGTGTTCAAGCAACCTGTCTTTGTCGGGGATTTACTCAGCTTCTATGCCGAGATCGTCAAAGTGGGCCGCACCTCAATCACCGTCTCGGTCGAGGTCTTTGCTGAGCGCCGGCGCATGGCAACCGAAGTCGTCAAGGTGACCGAAGCGACACTGACCTACGTAGCGACCGACGAGACCCGCCGCAGCCGGCCGCTGCCGCCCGGCTGAAATTCTGGATACTTAGATGGCGGAAAACAAGACGAACATTCCTGAGCCGGTGATCATTCCGCGACGCCTGGATCCGGAGGACGCCCAACAAGCGCTGCACCAGCTGCAAAGCATCCTCAAGCGTCAAGAGGTGGTGGAAGCGCTTGCCCGCAGGCAATACGAAGAAGACGACCGCTCCAACCTGCTTGAAGGCTTGCTGCATCGCCAGCACGAAAACGAGATCCGGGAGATCATTAACGATCTGCACCCCTCGGATATCGCCTTCATTCTGGAGTCGCTACCGGTATACGAGCGCCAGGCCGTCTGGCAGCTGGTCAGTGCGGAACACGACGCCGATGTGCTGCTCGAAGTCGAGGACTGGGTCCGTGAATCTCTGATCGAGTCCATGGACCACGAGGACCTCGTGGCCGCGGCCGAGCACATGGATGCCGACGAGATCGCTGATCTCGCACACGACCTGCCGCCGGACGTCGTTGCAGAAGTACAGAAAGGTCTCACAGAGCAAGAACGCGCTCAACTCCTGGAAGCCATGGGCTATCCGGAAGGCACCGTCGGAGCCATTATGGACTTCGACATGGTGCGGGTACGGGAAGATGTCAGCCTGGAGGTCGTACTGCGCTATCTGCGTCGCCTTCACGAACTCCCGGATCACACCGATCAGATTTTTGTTGTGGATCGCGAGGACAGGCTGCGGGGTACGTTGCCCATCAGTGTGCTGCTGGTGAGCGAGCCCGAATCCCTGGTGTCGGACACCATGCGCACGGAATACCTGAGCCTGAATCCGCTGGATTCCGATGCCGACGCGGCGGGGGCCTTTGAACGTTATGACCTGGTGTCCGCACCGGTAACTGACGACCTTGGCCGACTGATTGGGCGAGTCACGATCGACGAAGTGGTGGACGTGATTCAAGAAGACTCGCAAGAGCAGGAGTTGTCTCGGGCGGGTCTGCAGGAAGAAGATATCTTTGCCCCCGTCCGATCCGCCTTGCGCAACCGTGCTCCGTGGTTGCTCGTCAACCTGATGACAGCGGCAACCGCGTCGCTGATCGCCTCACGTTTCGAGCATACGGTCAGTCAGATCGTGATTCTGGCCTTCCTGATGTCCATCGTCGCAGGCATAGGCGGCAATTCAGGAAATCAGACCATGACTATGGTGATACGGGCCCTGGCTGTGGGCCGGGTCACGGGCACCAACGTCTGGCAACTGGTACGCCGCGAAATCAAAGTAACCTTTCTGGTCGGCTTCTGTGGCAGTCTGATTGCCGCAATCTTTGCCTGGGGCTTCTCGGGGTCGCTGGCCGTGGCGCTCGTTATGATGGCCGCCATTATCGGAAACATGCTGATTGGTGCAATTTTGGGTGTGCTCATTCCCATGCTGCGCGTGCGCTTCGGAAAAGATCCGGCTGTAGGCTCTTCCGTTCTGCTTACCTTCGCCACAGATTCCCTGGGCTTCTTTCTGTTCCTGAGCCTCGCAACCATCTTTCTGCTTTAAGCACAGCGCATCGCCCCTGCCGTACGATTTGCTGTGCCGACCCTGACTCAGGTAAGGCGCCCGTGACAATGTTTGTACTTCTTACCGCTACCGCAGGGGCAAGGCTCGTTGCGACCCACCTTCGGCACCTGACCAGCAGGGGTGGCCGCAGCAGCTGCTTCGTCTAAACCGGGATCTTCGCCGCTGAGCGCCGCATCGTAATCTGAGTGGTGGTAGCGAACGTTGACAGCCGGCTCCTGCTCCTGGGGTTGCTCCACCTGTTCCGGCGTTTGCACCCGAACCGTGAGCAGAACGCGCACGACATCATTGCGAACGCGATCCAGCATTTCCGAGAACAGGACAAAGGCTTCGCGCTTGTACTCTTGCTTGGGATCGCGCTGCGCGTAACCGCGCAGATGGATACCCTGACGCAGGTGATCCAGCGCCTGCAAATGAGCCCTCCAGTGCGTATCAATGGACTGCAGGAATACCGAGCGCTCGAAGGGAGCCCATGCCTCGCGACTGACGAGCTCGACTTTGGCGGCATACAGACGCTTCGCTTCTGCCAGCACCCGTTCTAGCAGGTCGTCGTCGGTAAGTTCGGGTTCCTTCTCAAGGATTTCAGTCAGCGGCATGGCAATCGCCCAGTCTGACTCCAGTGTCGTCTGCAACCCGGGAACATCCCATTGCTCTTCAACCGAACCCTCGGGAATATAGCTGCGGAACTGCTCAATGACCGTCGCTTCGATCAGCCCTGCGACTGTGTCGCCGACATCTTCGGATTCCAGCACCTCGTTACGCTGGGCGTAGAGAACCTTACGCTGGTCGTTGGCGACGTCGTCATATTCAAGCAGCTGCTTGCGGATATCGAAGTTTCGTGCCTCGACCTTGCGCTGTGCGGATTCGATCGAACGCGAAACCATACGTGCTTCGATAGGCTCACCCTCCGGCAAGCGCAGGCGATCCATAATGGCGCGCACACGATCTCCCGCAAAAATGCGCATCAGCGGGTCTTCCAGCGACAGGTAGAAGCGCGAAGAGCCCGGGTCGCCCTGGCGCCCTGCTCGACCGCGCAGCTGATTGTCAATACGGCGCGATTCATGGCGCTCAGTGCCGATAATACGCAGCCCCCCGGCCTTCTTGACCGCCTCATTAGCCGGCGCCCATTCCGCACGTATACGCTTAATGCGCTGCGTTTTTTCTTCTTCAGAGAGGGATTCGTCGCTACGAACGAGGTCGATCATCTTCTCGACGCTACCGCCCAAGACGATGTCCGTTCCCCGGCCCGCCATATTCGTGGCAATGGTGATGTGCCCCGGCTTACCCGCCTCGGCGACGATCTGAGCCTCGCGCTCGTGCTGCTTCGCGTTCAGGACCTCGTGCGGCAGATTGTGCTGTTGCAAGAGCTGCGACAGGCGCTCGGAGTTATCGATGCTTGTGGTTCCTACCAGCACCGGCTGGCCACGTGCATGGCAATCGCGGATGTCTTCAAGGATCGCATCGAATTTTTCTTTGTCGGTCTTATAGACTTGATCGTTTTGATCAATACGGATCATGGGCCGATTGGTCGGCACAATTACGGTTTCAAGGCTGTAGATCTGCTGAAACTCGTAGGCTTCCGTATCGGCCGTACCGGTCATACCCGCCAACTTCTCGTACATGCGGAAGTAATTCTGGAAGGTAATCGAAGCAAGCGTCTGGTTCTCGTTCTGAATTGCCACGCCTTCCTTGGCTTCCACCGCCTGATGCAGACCGTCGGACCAACGGCGGCCCGCCATCAGTCGGCCGGTGAACTCGTCCACAATAACGACTTCACCGTTTTGCACTACGTATTGCTGATCGCGGAAGAACAGATTATGCGCACGTAATGCGACCATCAGATGGTGCACCAAACTAATGTTGCGCGGCTCGTACAGGGAGTCACCTTCGGCCAGCAGACCGTGTTTCACCAACAGCTCTTCGGCCTTGATATGCCCGGCCTCTGAAATATGAACCTGCTGCCCTTTTTCATCGACCCAGAAGTCGCCTTCAGGTTCCGGCTCGTTCGGCTTGGGTTCGCTGGCCATGCGCTCGAGCAACGGCGCAATGGAGTTCATGCGCTTGTAGAGCTCGGTGTTGTCTTCGGCCTGGCCGGAAATGATTAACGGTGTGCGAGCCTCGTCGATAAGAATCGAGTCCACTTCGTCGACGATGGCGAAATACAGCCCGCGTTGCCGGCGATCTTCTGCGCGATATTCCATGTTGTCGCGCAAGTAATCAAAACCGAACTCGTTATTTGTGCCGTAGGTGATGTCGGCACGGTAGGCGGCAATCTTCTCGTCGTTGTCCTGCTGTGGAACAACGATACCGACGGACATGCCCAGAAAATTGTAGAGCCGACCCATCCATTCGGCGTCGCGCCTGGCTAGGTAATCGTTGACGGTGACGACATGCACACCTTTACCGGTCAGCGCATTGAGGTAAACCGGCAAAGTCGCGGTGAGGGTCTTGCCCTCCCCCGTACGCATTTCGGCGATCTTACCATTATGCAACGCGATCCCACCGAGCATTTGCACGTCGAAATGCCGCATGCCGAAGACCCGTTTGCCGGCTTCTCGGACAACGGCGAACGCTTCGGGAAGCAGGCGGTCGAGGGTTTCGCCCTGCTCCAGCCTCTGACGAAACTCCTGCGTCTTGCCTCGCAGCTGTTCATCGCTCAGTTTTTCGAGCTCGGGCTCCAAGGCGTTGATCTGTGCAACCTGACGACGATACTGCTTCAGTATGCGATCGTTACGACTACCGAAAAGCGCTTTTAAGAGGGATACCATTCTTGTGCCGTCGTTTGCCTGCCAGGCACGTACCTGGCAAGCGTTGTAATGTGATTAGCGGTAAAAAAGAACCGCGGAAAACGCTACAGTTTAACGCAGCCCTCTCGTTACGGCCTAACGAGTGCCAAGCGCGGCCGGCTGCTGCACCCGCTGAGTGTTTCAGCCGCCCGCCGCTGCAATCGCAGCCGGTGCATTTTGCGTATCTGCCTGAGCCTCTTCCATGAAGAGCGTCGGATCCAGCGCATGACCCGCGATACGTACTTCGTAATGCAGATGTGCACCCGTGCTACGCCCTGTGGAACCGACTCGAGCGATGGTTTCCCCTTTGCTCACCAGCTGCCCGAGCTTTACTGAAATCGATGACGCATGCGCATAACGCGTGACAAGGCCGTTACCGTGGTTGATCTCCACCATTTTCCCGTATCCCGGCACATAGCGTGCCTCGGTTACTACGCCCGCGGATGCCGCCACAATGGGACTGCCTCGAGGAGCGGCAAAATCCAGGCCTTCATGCATGGTGTGCCGACCCGTGATGGGATGTCGACGCCAACCATATGATGATGAGAGATAAGGGTGATTAACTGGATTGATGGATGGCAGACTTTCCCTCACCGCATTACGCTGGGTTAACACTGCATCCAGCATCCGCAGCTGCTCAGTCCCGGCGGTGAGCTCGCTTTCCAGCGCATCAAGCTCACGCCCCAGCGACTCTGCCGTCCAGGAATGCATTTCGGTCAACTGCCTGTCGGCTTCCAAGTCGAGCAAGGATTCCTGCAAGCCCGTGTGTATCTCAGGTGCGGTGAAAGACACGCCCGCCGCCTCAGCGACACGGCGTGCAACGCCTTCAACTCTGATCAATCTTGCTTGCATATCGCCCAGCTTGGCGGCCAGCATGCTGACATTCTCGCGTATATATTCCGCGTGCTGCCGGCCGTCGGCAACAGTACTGTGATGTGGCTCGCCGGCTTGGCTACCCGCACTGAGCTGTGACTGCACCCACGCGCCCGCCACGGCGGACACTGCCATGGCAGCGCCCGAAACGATGCAGATGAAGGCCAGCCGAAAGGCTTTGGCGGTAGAATGAGATGGATTGCTACCCATGTGTGATGTTTCCGGTTTGAATGCTTACAACAGAAGCGGCCCCAGGGCGCGCAAATCGGGCTCGAAGCCCCGCAGCTCGTCTGCCTACCAGGCGCTTAACTGGTTAGCACTGGATGACACCGGGGCAAGCCTGGTGGCCACCGCCCAAGCGCTGATGCAGGCCGAAAATGTGATACGCAAAGCGCTGCCACCTATACTGGCCCCCAGCTGTCGTGTGGCCAAAATAGACAGACAATGCCTGACTCTGGCAGTTCCCGCCGCCGCTCACGCCACCCGACTCAGACAGCTCACACCCACGTTGCTGCGAGCTTTAGAAAGTCATGGATGGAACCTTAATCGGATCGAAATCCGGGTACAAGCGGGCCTGCTGGCTCAAGCACACAAGAGTCCACCTCGGGAAGTACAACCCCTGGGGCGCAAGGCTTTGGAGTCCTTCGAAGAGCTGCAAAAGAATGTCAGCCCAGGCCCATTGGCGGATGCCATCGGACGCTTGCTGACACATCACCGGCGCTGACGGTTCAGCGTCCGGCAACAGAAGAGTTAAAAGTTCAGGCGAACTTCCATTCGTAGTCGAACGCCTTGGGGGCCGTTTCGGCAGAATCGTATGTGACGATTTCCCAAGCGTCCTGCTGTGCCAGAAGTGCACGTGCGAGTTGATTGTTCAGCCCATGGCCCGACTTGCAAGCCACGTAATGCGCTACCAGCGGGCGCCCGATCAGGTACAGGTCGCCTATGGCGTCGAGAATCTTGTGCTTGACGAATTCGTCATCGAAGCGCAGACCATCAGCGTTTAAGACGCGGTATTCGTCCATCACGATGGCGTTATCCAGGCTGCCGCCTCGCGCAAGGCCGATAGAACGCAGGGCTTCGACTTCGCTCGCAAACCCAAAGGTGCGCGCCCGGGCGATCGTCTTGACGTAAGAGTCTTTCTCGAAATCGACCTTAGCAAAATTCGCCGTGGAATCGATAGCGGGATGTTTGAAATCGATGGAAAATGACAGAGCGAAACCGTTGTAAGGTTCAAGGCGCGCCCATTTGGCGTCCTTACCTTCGCCTTCGCGCACTTCGACGGGTTTCAGCACACGCAAGAACTTCTTGGGCGCAGCTTGTTCCTGCAGGCCGGCGCTACGTAAAAGGTACACGAATGTACCCGCGCTGCCGTCCATAATCGGCACTTCTTCAGCTGTCAGGTCGATATGCAGGTTGTCGATACCCAAGCCTGCCAATGCAGACATTAGATGTTCTACGGTTGAAACACGCACGTCACCCTGCTGTAGCACCGACGCTAAGCGGGTATTGCCTACTTGATCTGCCTTGGCGGGCAGACTCACTACCTCTGGCAGATCGACGCGATGGAAAACGATGCCCGTGTCAGGAGCCGCTGGACGCAGCGTAAGCTCGACACGGCGGCCGGAGTGGAGGCCGACGCCTTTGGTTGAAATCGTTTTCTGAATGGTGCGTTGACGTAGCATGTGTGGGTCGCAGTGGTAGGGTCAGCGTGTATTGTAACCGGAGTGCGGGTATACCATTAATATTGTTATGTTTCAAACGACTGCAGAAGCTTCATGACCCGCTTGCACGTGCCATGCCCGAGCGGTCAATCGAAACGATTGTACACATAAACGTTACAATTTATGACCAAACGAGCGGTGCCATGGCGCGCCTTCCGGGGAAAGAAGGCGCGCCGTGGGGAGTCCGGCGGCGGTCTCAGCCGCCGCTGGTCATGTGAAGGGTAAACCGGAACTGTTCAGCGGCCGGCTCCTTTAGTCTGCCTGTTTACGCAGGAATGCCGGGATGTCGTAGTGATCCATGCCGGCGGTTTCCAATGCGCGAACCTGTGCGGAGGCTTGGCTGCGGGGGTTACGGAAAACCGAAGGTACATCCAGTTCATGCGTATCGACCGGACGGTCATCCGTACCGGTGCGCTGCACTTCAGCACTGTTGTGCACCAGTTGAGGACGCGCATTCTGGCGACCCAAACCGGTAGCCACAACGGTGACACGCAGGTTTTCGCCCATGTCGTCATCGTAGGCTGTACCGAAGATGACGGTAGCGTCTTCTGCGGCATAACCACGAATGGTCTCCATGATTTCGCGAGTTTCGCGCATCTTAAGGGAGCGACTGGCCGTGATGTTCACCAGGATACCGCGCGCACCATGCAGATCCACGCCTTCCAGCAACGGGCAGGCGATGGCCTGTTCCGCTGCGATCCGGGCGCGATCCTGACCGGATGCCATAGAGGTGCCCATCATTGCCTGGCCCTGCTCACCCATGATGGTCTTGACGTCTTCAAAGTCGACGTTGACGTTACCTTCCACATTGATGATCTCAGCAATGCCGGCGCAGGCGTTATGCAGGACATCATCCGCAGACTTGAAGCAGTCTTCCTGGGTGGCGTCTTCATCGAGCAGATCGTAGAGGTTTTCGTTCAACACCACGATCAAAGAATGCACATGCTTGGAAAGTTCGGCAATGCCTTCCTCTGCCATTTTCATGCGGCGCGTGCCCTCGAACTCGAACGGCTTGGTAACGACACCGACGGTAAGGATACCCAGCTCCTTGGCCACCTCGGCCACGACCGGGCTCGCGCCTGTGCCGGTACCACCACCCATGCCTGCCGTGATGAACACCATGTTTGCACCGTTAAGCGCCGCGCGGATTTCCTCCCTTGCGGTCTCGGCGGCGGCACGACCTTGTTCAGGCTTCGCGCCGGCGCCCAAGCCGGTGCGGCCCAAACGGATCTGGACCTGTGCCTCGGACGAAGCCAGTGCCTGTGCATCGGTGTTGCAGCAAATGAATTCCACTCCCTGAACACCCGCGCGGATCATGTGACTGACCGCGTTGCCGCCTGCACCACCCACGCCGACGACCTTGATAACAGTGCCGTTCGCGCTGGTATCGAGCATTTCAAAATTCATCATGATTGGACTCCTTCACATTCATCCATGTTTGTATCGAAAGTTCAGTTCCCCAAGTACTACTGTGTGGCTGAGCTTCAAACCAAATGCCAGCAAGGGCTCGCAGCTGATTTGAAGCGCGTCCACGGACAAGCGCAGCGCTTGCCCATAGGGCCCAACGCCCTAATTCATGAACCACTCCTTCATACGCGCCAGCAACGTGGCAAAGCTGCCCTTCTGCTGAGCCACCTTGCGACCGCGGGCGCGTTGTACGCGGGCTTCCTGCAACAAGCCCATGACGGTGGAAAATCTCGGATTGTGCATCACGTCGGCCAAGCTCCCTTCGTAAGCCGGAATACCGATACGAACCGGCTTCAGGAACACGTCTTCTGCTAGCTCCACAATGCCGGGGAGCAAGGCTGTGCCACCGGTCAGAACGACACCGGAGGCGAGCAGATCTTCGTAGCCCGACTCGCGAACCACCTGCTGCACCAAGCCAAACAGCTCCTCTACACGGGGCTCGATCACAGCGCCGAGCGCCTGACGTTTCACCAAACGATTCGGCCGGTCACCCAGGCCGGGCACTTCGATCTGCTCATCGGGGTTGGCCAGCACCTGTTTGGCAATGCCGTAGCGCAGTTTGATCTCTTCAGCATCGGGTGTCGGCGTACGCAGCATGGCGGCGATATCGCTGGTGATTTGGTCGCCCGCAATGGGCACCACAGCTGTGTGCCGGATCGCTCCGTTGGTATAGATGGCGACATCGGTGGTGCCGCCACCGATATCCACCAAAACCACCCCTAATTCTTTCTCGTCGGAAGTGAGGCAGGCCAAGCTGGAAGCAAGCGGCTGCAATGTAAGGTCTTGAACCTCCAACCCACAACGGCGCACACACTTGACGATGTTTTGAGCTGCACTGACGGCACCCGTGACGATGTGCACTCTGACCTCCAGGCGCAGGCCGCTCATGCCGATCGGCTCTCGAATATCTTCCTGCGAGTCCACGATGAACTCTTGAGTCAGGACATGCAGCACCTGTTGGTCAGTAGGAATATTCACTGCCTTGGCCGTCTCGATAACGCGCGCCACATCAGTGGCCGTGACTTCCTTATCTTTGACAGCAACCATGCCGCTTGAATTGAAGCTGCTGATATGGCCTCCGGCAATCCCGGTGTAGACCTCGCGTATCTTGCAGTCAGCCATGAGCTCGGCTTCTTCGAGCGCCCGCTGTATCGAATTAACGGTGGATTCAATATTGACCACCACGCCCTTGCGCATGCCGCGCGACTCGTGCTGGCCCAGGCCCAGAACCTCAAAACGTCCCTCCGGCAGGATCTCGGCCACCACCGCCACCACCTTGCTGGTGCCTATGTCGAGTGCAACGATCAGGTCCTTGATGTCACGGGTCATAATGTTCTATTTGCTCGGTGTAGGAGTAACAGGCGCCAGCTTGATGGCGAATCCATTCGGGTAACGCAGGTCGGCATGGGCGATCGTGCGGCCATTCAGCGTGTGCGCCAGACGAGGCCATGCCTCGACAAATCGTTCAATACGGGCCGCAAACGGCAATGCCCCGGATCGGCCATGCGGGTCAGCGATATCGGCAGCCGGGTCCCGGCCCAGATTCAGGCGCATACCGTCAGACAACGTGACCTCCCAGGCGTAACGCGGGCTCAATGCGAGCTCGCTGACCCTCAGTTGCAGCGGTGCGAACCAACGGGCGACTTCGGCATAACGCTGTACCACCAGGCGCTCGGAGTCGTCCGGCCCTTTGAGCTGCGGTAGCTGAGTGCCCTCGGGGAGCTCAGCCGCGTAAGCTTCAAACACCTCACCCCAGGTGTTGATCATTTCGTTCTCATTCCACAGCGCCAGGGGCTGATGCTCTTCGACATAGACGGTCAATGCATCGGGCCATACACGCTGAACCCGCGCACGCCGTACCCAAGGCGTGGTTTCAATTAGCTGCCGCGTGTCATCCAAATTAATGAAGAAAAAGTTGCCGCGCAGCTTGTCCTTAACCACTTCATTGAGGCTCGACGCTGTAACGAAACGCAGCTCCGTTCCGACCTCGGCCGCTTGCAATCGCATAGTGGTAATAGCAAAGTACGGCCGTTGCGCCACCCACACCAGAACGCCCAGCAACAAGGCGGCCACCGCAAGCAAAGCCAGCGAGTTCGCGATGAAGTTGATGAGCCGGGCGTCCTGGAACACGTTTTTCTCCTCAGCTCCTTTTCTGCCCGCGCACTTTGCACGAGGCAGTGGAAAGAATGGCAAGGCACAGCTCGGCGTAGCTCATGCCGGCTGCGCGTGCGCTCATGGGCACCAGCGAGTGACTGGTCATGCCGGGCGAGGTGTTCATCTCCAGCAGCCAGGGCTGGCCGTCTTGGTCAAGCATGAAGTCGGCACGCGCCCAACCTTCGCAACTGAGTGCGCGGTAGGCCTTCTCGGCTAACCTCTGGATTTGGCTGGTTAGCGCGTCGTCGAGCTCGGCGGGACAGATATATTGCGTTTCGTTAGAGATGTACTTGTGCTCGTAGTCGTAATTTCCACCCGGCGCAATGATCTCAACGACGGGCAGTGCCTTCGCCTCTGCCCCTTTACCCAGCACCGCGACTGTCAGCTCCCGACCCCGTATGTACTGTTCGGCCAGCACGTCCTCATCGAAATCCGCAGCGAGCTCGTAGGCGGCTTTCAGTTCGGCAGCCTTATAAACCTTGCTCAGGCCAAGCGTCGACCCCTCGCGAGAGGGCTTGACCACCAGAGGCCATCCCAGCGGTGCAGCCTTGGAAAGATCTTCCCCCGTCTGCAAAACGGCGAACCCCGGCGTGGGCAGACCATGTTGCAACCAGACCCGCTTGGTCATGATCTTGTCCATCGACAGGCTGGAAGCCAGCGGACCACTACCGGTGTAGGGAACGCCCATCAATTCCAATGCGCCTTGAATGGTGCCGTCTTCCCCATAGCGGCCGTGCAGTGCGATGAACACCCGGTCAAAACGGGCCTCCACCAGTTCCACCAGCGAGTTGCGGCCCGTATCAAACAGATGGGCATCCACCCCCTGGCTGCACAAGGCTTCGTGTACACCCTCGCCAGACATCAGCGATACTTCCCGCTCGGCCGATTGACCGCCGTACAGTACGCCGACCCGGCCAAAATCCGTGCTCATTGCAAATCTCCCAGCAGGGCAGGCACTCGGCTTACGGAGCCTGCTCCCATAATGAGCACCACATCACCATCCCGAACGAAGTCCATGATGGCCTGCGGTAGCTCGGCAACATCTTCTACAAATACAGGCTCGACACGCCCCGCCACACGCAATGCTCTGGCCAGCGCCCGGCCGTCAGCGGCGACCAGCGGCTGCTCGCCGGCCGCATAGACTTCAGTCAGCAACACGGCGTCGGCACCGCCGATCACCTTCACGAAGTCCTCAAAACAATCGCGCGTGCGGGTGTAACGATGCGGCTGGAAGACCAGTACCAGGCGTCGCTGCGGCCATGCGCCTCGCGCCGCTTCCAAGGTTGCGGCCATCTCGTTGGGGTGATGACCGTAATCATCCACCACGGTGTAACTACCCCCGCCGTTGCGCTGTGGAACGTCAAAGTCACCCACCATGCTGAAGCGGCGCCCGACGCCTTTAAAGGTCTCAAGGGCTGCTGCTATGTTTTCGTCTGAAACGCCCAATTCCGTTGCCACCGCGATGGCCGCCAGCGCATTCAGTACGTTGTGACGGCCGGGTAGATTCAGCCTGACGGACAGCGGCGGCAAAAGACCGGTGGCGCCATGACGCTCCACATCGAACAGCATCGAGGTGCCCTCAGCGCGAACATTGCGTGCCATGACCTGCGCTTCGGTTTCAATTCCGTAAGTCGTGACGGGCCGCGACACAAACGGAATGATCTCGCACACATTGGGGTCATCGCTGCACAGGATGGCCGACCCATAAAAGGGCAAACGCTGTGTGAATTCGACGAAAGCACTCTTAAGCCGCGCGATGTCATGACCATAGGTGTCCATATGATCGACATCGATATTCGTGATGATGGCCATCACCGGCAGCAGATTCAGAAAGGACGCGTCGGATTCATCGGCTTCCACCACGATGAACTCGCCCTGCCCGAGACGCGCGTTGGCTCCCGCAGAATTAAGGCGACCGCCAATCACGAACGTGGGGTCCAGCCCACCCGCCGCCAGCACACTGGCCACCAGACTCGTGGTGGTCGTTTTGCCGTGCGTGCCGGCGACGGCAATTCCCCGCTTCAGACGCATTAACTCTGCCAGCATCAAGGCCCGTGGCACCACGGGAATACGCGCCGCACGGGCAGCCAGCACCTCGGGGTTGTCTGCCGTGACGGCGGTTGATACCACGATGGCACCGACGCCCTTCACGTTTTCTGCGCTATGCCCGATATATACCCGTGCCCCCAGTGCTTCCAGTCGCCTGGTGACCGCAGACGCCTGAATATCGGAGCCGCTGATGGCGTATCCCAGGTTAAGCAGCACCTCGGCGATGCCGCTCATACCCGAGCCGCCTATGCCGACAAAGTGAATGCTCTGGATGCGATGCTTCATGAAGCCCTCCGTGCTGCTTGCTCACAGACGTCGGCGATCGCCTGGGTGGCCGACAGGCATGCATGCTGATGCGCGTGCTGCGCGACGTCGGCAAGCTGAGATCGGTCCTGGCTGCGCAACCAATCCGCCAACCATTCGGGGGTGAAATCGCCCTGGGGCTGTAACCACGCCCCCTTGCAATCGGCCAGGTAACGCGCATTAGCAGTCTGATGGTCGTCGATAGCATGAGGCAGCGGTATGAACAACGCGGCGACGCCCGCAGCGGCCACCTCTGCCACTGTCATCGCGCCCGCGCGGCAAACCACAATATCGGCGTCGGCCATGGCTTGAGCCATGTCATCGATGAACGCAATGCAACGCGCCTCGACACCGCATTCCCGATAGCGGTCCTCAAGTACGGCGATATGTTGAGAGCCGGCCTGGTGGGTCACCACAGGTCGCGCATCGTGAGACAGCTGCGCCAGCGCTTGCGGAACGACTTCATTCAGAATGGACGCACCCAGGCTGCCACCGACCACCAGCAGTCGCAGCGGCCCCTGGCGCCCTGCATAACGTTCCGCAGCCGCAGGCAGCGTCTTAAACGATTCTCTTACTGGATTGCCCACCATGACTGCGCCGTGCAGGGCACCCGGGAAGCCGGCCAGCACCTTGCGGGCCACACGCGCCAACCAGCGGTTGGCCGTGCCGGCCACGGCGTTCTGCTCATGCACCACCAGCGGAATCCCCGCCAGCCGTGCCATCATCCCGCCGGGGAAGGCCACGTAACCGCCCATGCCTAGCACCACATCCGCCTGAGCATTGGCCAACGCACGACGGGCCTGTAAGCAGGCTTTGCTTAGCGTGAAAGGCAGCTTGATCAATGCAGCGAGCCCCTTGCCGCGCAGACCGGAGAAACGAAGGGGCAGCAGCTCGAAGCCATGCTCGGGTACCAAACGCCCCTCCATGCGATCCGGATTGCCGAGCCAGAGCACCCGCCATCCGCGAGCTTTCATTTCGTGGGCAACCGCCAGCCCGGGCATAATGTGCCCGCCGGTGCCGCCGGCCATCACGACGAGGGTACGCGTGCTCATGTCCGCTTCCCCCTCATCATGTTGCGGTTTTCGTGATCGACCCGCAGCATCAGCGCCACCGCGACGATATTCATGATGATGCCCGTTCCACCGTAGCTCACCATAGGCAAGGTGAGGCCCTTGGTAGGCAACAACCCGATGCAAACGCCGATATTGATGAAGGCCTGCACTCCGAACCACAGTGCCACGCCCTGCGCCACCAGACCACTGAAGGTGCGCTCCATGGCGATAGCCTGGCGACCGATCTCGAAGCCGCGCCAGACAATAAAGGCGAAAGCGATGATCACCCCCGCCACGCCAATGAAGCCCAGCTCCTCGCCGATCACGGCAACAATGAAATCGGTGTGAGCCTCCGGCAGATAGTGCAGTTTCTCAACGCTCGCGCCCAGGCCGACGCCAAACCATTCACCTCGGCCGAGCGCGATCAGCGAGTGTGATAACTGGTAGGCACTGCCATATGCGTTTTCCGGGTTCCACGGATCCAGATACACGAACAGGCGCTCGCGACGCCACGGCGACAGCCAGATCAGCGCGAGGAAGCTTGCAAGCAGGCTCCCCAATAGCACAGTGAATAATTTGCCATTAATGCCGCCGATGAAAAGCAGCCCGATGGCAATGGCCACAATCACCATGAAGGCGCCCAGGTCGGGTTCCGCTAACAGGAGAAGGCCGACCACGGCCAAGGCGCAGCTCATCGGTAAGAAGCCACGCAAGAAATTGTGCATGTGCTGTTGCTTGCGTACGGTGTAATCCGCCGCAAACAGCACCACCGCCACCTTCATCAGTTCTGACGGCTGGAAATTCACCACTCCCAGAGGCAGCCAGCGCCTTGCGCCATTGACCTCCCTGCCAATTCCAGGAATCAGAACAATCACCAGCAGCACGACGCAGGCGAGAAACAGAGGCACGGCAAGATGTTCCCACACGCGCATGGGCACGGTCACCGTGATCAGTGCCGCCACCGCACCGATCATAATGAACACGCCGTGACGCGACGCGAAATAATATTGCCCATAACTTGCGTAGCGAGGGCCGTCGGCGAGCGCAATCGACGCTGAATACACCATTAGCAGCCCAAACAGCACGAGCGACACGCATACCGCAATGAGCGCGCCGTCAAACAGCGGCATACTGGTGCGTCCGGCGCGCACTCCACGCGGATTACTGCCACCGAAGCTGGAGAATAGGTTCATGCCACCTCCCCACTATCCCGTGCCAGCTCGTCGACAGCTTCTGCGAAACGGTGACCGCGCTCGCCATAATTGCGGAACATGTCCATGCTGGCGCACGCCGGTGACAACAACACCACATCGCCCGCCTTTGCGAGAGCCGCGGCCTCACGAACCGCCTCGTCCATACTGGAGGCTTCGTTCATTGCCAGTGCCGCATCACCCAACGCAGAGCGGATAAGCGGTGCATCTTCACCCATCAGCACTACCGCCTTGGCATACCGCTTAACCGACTCTGCGAGCGGCGCAAAATCCTGACCTTTGCCCAGGCCACCAGCTATCAGCACCACGGGCCGTCCGATGCCCTCCAGGGCCGCTACCGTGGCCCCCACATTGGTGCCTTTGCTGTCGTTGACGAAGTCCACACCATTTACAGTGCGAAGGAATTCACAGCGATGCGGTTCCCCGACATAATCGCGTAACGCATGTAGCATAGGGGCGAATCGAACCCCCACTGTGTGTACAAGTGCCATCGCCGCCAGGGCATTGAGCGCATTGTGACGGCCTCGCACGCGCAAGGCGTCGGCCGGCATCAGCCGCTGTGACGCACCGCGATGACGTAGCGGTATTTCCTTATTCCGGCGCCGTGAAGAAACCGGCTCAGGCTCCCCCATGGGCACTGCGGCCAGCCATTCGATGGCGTCGCTATCTTCCAGGCCGAAGTCGCCTTCGTATTCAGGAACGCTGCGGCCGAAGCTACGCACTTCCGGGGAGTCCAGCCCTTGCACCATATCCATAACGAGTGGATCGTCGCGATTGACGATGGTGATGGCTGTTTGTTTGAACAGGCGGGCCTTTGCCTGAACGTAGGCTTGCATGGAGCCGTGCCAATCAAGATGATCTTGGCTCAGATTCAGTACTACCGCCGCATCACAGCGTAGGCTGTATGTACTTTCAAGCTGAAAGCTGGAGAGTTCAAGAACCCAGACCTCGGGCAACGTTCCGACGTCCAGCGCCTCCATCAATACGGTCAGAGGCGGCGGACTGATATTGCCCGCCGCCACGGCGTTGAAGCCGCCGGACTCCGCCAAGCGTCGCGCCATGGCGGTCACCGTGGTCTTGCCATTAGTGCCGGTAACTGCCAGCACCTTGGGGCGATAGTCATGCTGAGCGAGGTCGCTCAATGCCAGGGCGAATAGTTCAATCTCACCCAGAATCTGCACGCCCTGCTCACGCGCCTGCGCCAGAAACCCTGCCAAGGGTTCTTCGAAAGGGCATAACCCTGGGCTCAGCACAATGCGTGTGACCCCCGTCAACGTGTCGGGGAGCAACGCAGCAGCGCCCAGGCGCATGTCAAGCTCACCGCCAACCTCAGCCGCAAGCGTGTCCAGGCCCGCCGGAGCCTGGCGTGTGTCCGCAATGCGCAGCGCCGCGCCATGGCGCAGACACCAGCGTGCTGCGGCCAGACCCGTCTCGCCCGACCCTAGAATAAGGGTCAGCCCATCTTGTCGCAGAGAGGGGAAGGCCAGACTTTTCATCGCAGTTTCAGGGTTGCCAGACCGACCAGCACCAGCATCATGGTGATGATCCAAAAACGCACCACGACCTGGGTTTCTTTCCAGCCCGTGACTTCAAAATGGTGATGCAGCGGCGCCATCCTGAAGATGCGCCGCCCTTCTCCGTATTTCTTCTTGGTGTACTTGAACCAGGCGACCTGCAGCATCACCGACAGGGTTTCCACCACGAACACCCCACCCATGATGAAAAGCACGATCTCCTGTCGCACGATGACGGCGATGGTGCCCAGTGCCCCTCCGAGGGCGAGGGCACCCACGTCGCCCATGAAAACCTGCGCGGGATAGGCGTTGAACCAAAGAAAGGCGAGACCGGCGCCGGCGATTGCCGCGCATAGCACCATGAGCTCGGACGCTCCGGGAATATAGGGAAACAGCAGGTACTTGGAGTAATCGACCCGCCCGACCACATAGGCAAAGATGCCCAGCGCACTGCCGACCATAACGGTGGGCATGATGGCCAGGCCGTCAAGACCGTCGGTAAGGTTGACCGCATTGCTGGAGCCGACGATCACAAACCAGGTCAAGGCGGCAAAACCGAACACCCCCAAGGGATAACTGACGGATTTGAAAAAAGGCACAATCAGGTCGGCTCGGGTCGGCAGCGGCATGGTGAAGCCGCTCAGCACCCAATCGCGAAACAAGGGCCACAACTCGGCGTTGTCCGGTGCAGACACCGCGAAGGTGAGATAGATTGAAGCCACCACGCCAATAATCGCTTGGTAGCAGAATTTGCGCCGCGAGGACATGCCTTCCGGGTCACGGTTCACCACCTTCTTGTAATCATCCGCCCAGCCGATCCATCCAAAACCGAAGGTCACCAGCAGCACGACCCATACAAAGCGGTTGGTCCAGTCCGCCCATAATAAAGTTGCCACACCGATGGCAATCAGAATTAGCGCCCCGCCCATCGTAGGTGTGCCGGTCTTCTGCAAGTGAGTCTCCGGGCCGTAGCTGCGCACAGCCTGGCCTATCTTCAACTCGGTGAGACGGCGTATCACCCACGGCCCGGCCAACAGGCCGATTAGCAACGCGGTACCACACGCAAGCACGGCCCGCAGCGTGATGTATTCGAAGACGCCGAAAGCCCTGATATGTTCGTCCGACAGCCAGCGCGCCAGCTCAAGCAGCATGGTGGCCTCCCGATTCTCCATCGCGGGACGGGACGATTCCTTCTATTACTCTCTCCATTCGGGTACTGCGCGATCCTTTGACAAGGATATGGCCGGGCGGTTGCTCAGCTAAGGCGGCAACCAGACTCGGAATATCCTCGAACGACAAGGCGCCGGCCCCAAACGCATGAGCGGCGTGGGCGGCGTCGTTGCCAAACGTGAAAAGCATGTCTATGCCGCGCTCCAGCGCATAAGCGCCGACCTCGGCATGCATGGCGGGACTGTCGTCGCCGATTTCCCCCATGGTGCCCAGCACCAGGGTTCGGCGCCCGGGCAAGCTAGCCAGCACATCAATGGCAGCTCGCACCGAATCAGGGTTCGCATTGTAACTGTCATCGATGAGCTGATGGCCGTCTGTCAATGTATGAAATTGCATCCGACCGGCAACAGGATTGAAGGCTTCCAGCCCTCGCGCAATGGCTGTCAGCGGCGCCCCTGCAGCGACGGCACACGCGGTTGCCGCCATCGCGTTACGCAGGTTATGCACACCGGGCACATTCAATCTGACAGGGGTCGCACCCAAAGGTGTATGGAGTCGGAAGACGGTATGCGTGGGCTCGGCATGTATTTCATCAGCATGAACCTCGAACTCGGACTCGAAACCGAAACGGATACTGCGCGCATCACCGGCCATCGCACGCCACAACTCGGTATATTTATCGTCGCCAGGGTAGACGGCGACGCCCCGCCCTTCCAGGCTTTCCAGCACGGCTCCGTTTTCGCGGGCTACCGCCTCTACCGTGTGCATGAACTCCTGGTGCTCGCGCTGAGCGTTGTTGACCAGGGCAATAGTTGGTTTTGCCAGGGCCGCCAACTGCGCAATCTCGCCGGGATGATTCATGCCCAGTTCAAAAACCGATGCTTTGTGAGCGGCGGACAGCCGCAGAAGACTCAGTGGTAGGCCGATGTCATTATTGAGATTGCCGCGTGTGGCGACCACGGATTCCGGCCTCAACCACGCACGCAGAATTGAAGCAATCATTTCCTTTGTGGTGGTCTTGCCGTTGCTGCCGGTGACCGCGATCAGGGGCAACTCAAACAACTGCCGCCATGAAGCAGCGATACGGCTCAGCGCCCGACGGGTGTCGCCCAGCACGAATTGGGGTAGCGAAGAGTGTTCCTGTTCATGTGCCACAATGGCGGCAACGGCACCGCGCTTCTCTGCCTGCTCGATGTAATCATGGCCATCGAAATTCTCGCCGCTTAGCGCCAGGAAGATCTGGCCCGGCTCCAGAACGCGCGTGTCCGTGCAGATAACAGGCTCGCCGCGCCAGCTCAGCGCGAAGCGCGCCCACTGCCGATCATCAAAAGGGCTGCGCTCGCCTTTGATTTCCTGATAGGTTTCGTGCCCCTTGCCGGCCAGCAGCACAACATCCGCTGGATCTGCACGCCAAATGGTATCCAGAATGGCTGCGGCACGATCAGCTTCAAGGCGCGCCGCGCCTTTCATGCCCGCCACGATCTCAGCCATAATTTGCGCAGGATCTTCGTCGCGGGGGTTGTCACTTGTCACCACCACATGGTCGGCCTGAGCCTCCGCGACCGCACCCATCAGGCCACGCTTGCTTCGGTCTCGGTTTCCCCCACAGCCGAATACGCAAGCAACCCGACCACCGCGCGCTTGGGCCACACCACGCAGGGCCTCAAGAGCGCGCTCCAGCGCATCGGGCGTGTGGGCATAATCCACGATGACCATGGGGCCGTTGCTTACGTAGGCACCCGCCGGCTCAATAACCTGTAGGCGCCCTTCTACCGGCTGCAATTCAGAAAACACCTTTGCGGTGCGTGAAAGTGACCAGCCCAGCTCTTGGAGCACTCCCGCTACTAACAGAAGATTCGACACATTGTGTAGGCCAATTAGGCGGGTTAATACCTGCACACTGCCTTCATCGCGCACGATATTGAACGTCAGACCGTAAGGCCCTGCGTGAATTTCCCGGGCCTGAATGTCGGCGTTCCCTTCCGACTGCACGGAATACGACAAACAGCGCCGACCCTCAAGCCGTCGCAACAAGTCCTTTCCGGCCCCGTCATCGGCGTTAACGACGGCGGTACGCAGCCCCGGCCACTCAAATAGCGCAAATTTGGACTCTCTATAGGCATCGAAGCTGCCGTGGTAGTCGAGGTGATCATGGGACAGATTGGTAAATGCTGCGATATCAATATGCACGGCATCCAGGCGGCCCTGGGCTACACCGATTGACGATGCCTCAATCGCCACCACCTCTGCACCCGCCTGCCGCAACGCGGCCAAATGCGAATGCATGGACAGCACATCGGGGGTGGTCAGCTCGCCTCCGATGCTCGTGCCGTCCGGCAGCATCACGCCGAGCGTGCCGATGGCCCCACAGGGTACTCGCGCGGCATTCAACGCCGCAGCAATCCATTGAACAGTACTGGTCTTGCCATTGGTGCCTGTCACGGCAACAACTGACAGCGAGTCAGAAGGACGCCCATACCACAGATGACCTGTGGCCCCCAATTGAGCTGCCAGCCCTTCTACTTCAAGCACTGGCACACCCAGCGCATTTGCATCAAGCCGGCTCGGCAGCGGCGCGTGCACGACCACGGCGGCCGCGCCGGCGGCTATGGCTTGCTCGACATACTCTCGACCGTCGCCCGCGAAACCAGGGCAGGCGAAAAAGACATCGCCCTGTTCCACCCGGCGTGAATCCAACCGTAGCTGTGCTTGCTCGGTAACGTGGCCCTGCAGCCATTGGACGATATCCTGCGCCCTCATCTTGCTATTTCTCCGTTCGGCCCGACCGCCACCATTGACTCGATGGGGGCGTCCGGTGGGACGCCCAGGCGCCGCAAGCTGCTGGCCACCACATTTGCGAACACCGGCGCCGCCACACGTCCCCCGTAATAGACGCCACCGCGCGGCTCATCGATGCTGATCGCTACGACGATGCGCGGATTGGATACGGGCGCAAAACCTACAAAGGAACTGCGGTAGTCGGACTTACTGTATTTTCCGTTGACAATTTTTCTGGCCGTCCCGCTCTTGCCGGCGACACGGTAACCCTCGACCTGAGCCAGCTTGGCACCGTCCGGGCCGGCCGCCGCCTCCAGAATGTCGCGCACCTGGCGCGCGACTTGTGGGCTGAATACCTGTTTGCTGGTTGCCTCGCCCTCGCGCTTCAAGAGCGAGAGCGAAACCATGTCACCATCACGGGCGAACACGGTGTATGCCTGCGCCATTTGCAGCAGGGATACCGACAGACCATAGCCATAAGCCATAGTGGCCTGCTCGATGGGTCGCCAGCGCTCCCATGGCCGCAGTCGGCCGGAAGCCACACCCGGAAAGTTGGCCTCCGGAGCCCGGCCGAATCCCAATTCGCTGAAAGTGCTCCACATTTCCTCAGCCGTCAGGCGCTCGGAGATCATTGCCATGCCGATATTGCTGGAACGCCGGACAATGTCGGAAACGTTCACTACGCCATTGCGGCTGACATCAGAAATTGTGTTTCCGTGAAAGCGATACTGACCATTGCCCGTATTGAATGTCGTATTCAATGTGACTTTCTGCCGATCCAGCGCAAGCGCCACCGTGAACGGTTTCATGGTGGAGCCGGGTTCAAACGTGTCCACCATCGCGCGGTTGCGCAAAGCCGGCCCTTTTCGACCGGCACGGTCGTTCGGGTCATAGGAGGGCAGGTTCACCAACGCCAGCACTTCGCCCGTTTGTACGTCCAGCACAATGCCCGCAGCCGCCTTGGCCTTATGCTCTTCCATGGCGTCCTTGAGCGCCATATAGGTGTCGTATTGCAGGCGGGCATCAATGGAAATGCTCAAATCCTTGCCGTTCACCGGCGGCACTACGGCCTGCACGTCCTCAATGACGCGCCCGAGCCTGTCCTTAATGACCCTGCGCGAACCCGGTCGGCCCGACAAAGCCTCATCGAAGGCCAGTTCTACGCCTTCCAGCCCTTCGTCCTCGATATTGGTGAATCCCAGCACGTGCGCCATGAGGCTCCCTTCTGGATAGAAGCGGCGCATTTCACCCTGTTGATGGAAACCGGGGACATTGAGCTTGCGCACTTTCTCGGCCACATCGAGTGAGACCTGGCGCTTGATATAGACGAACGTCCGCTTGGTGTCGGCGACCCTTGCAGTGATATCCGACACCTTCATGCCGAGAAGTCGGGCCATTTCGGCCAACTGTTCATCAGTGGCGGCACGGGTGTCTTCCGGGATCGCCCATATTGCACGTGCCGGCACGCTTGCTGCGAGCACGACGGCCCCTGTTCTATCGAAGATCTTGCCGCGGGTCGCCGGAAGCACCAACGTACGCTCGTAGCGCCGCTCACCCTGCGCCTGCAGGAATTCATCATCCATTCCCTGCACGTACAGCGCTTTGGCAAATAATGAAACGAAGCCCAGCATCAGCAACAGGAACACCAGTTTCGCACGCCACATCGGCATCTGGCGGTCCAGGACCGGGCTGTTGAAAAAGGGGATCCGTTTCATTGCCGGCCCCCATTTTGCCCCGAAGGGCGATCCAGATAGATGCTGCGATCGGGCGTCGCGATCACCATACCCAGCTCATTGCGGGCTACGTGATCGATGCGGGCGTTTCGGGCCAACTCGGCGCGTTCGAGCTGCAGCCGGCGCCATTCGATGTCCAGCTCGCGGCTGCGGTCTTCCGCCCGCTCTACTGCCACGAATAATTGGCGCGACTGATGGCGCGCCGTTACCAGGGAAATGGCCGAAAGCATGAGTGCCGCAGCCAGCACAATGCAAAGTCTAGCCATCAGCGCCGCCCTCCGCCTGAACGTCGCCCACCAAGCGGAACCAACCGCATTGCCTTGACGAACGATGCACCTTGGTCGGCAGGCAACGGTGCCGATGTCCGCTCGGCGACCCGCATCACCGCGGAGCGGGCCCTGGGATTGTCTGCGATTTCTTGCTCATCGGGCACGACCTTGCCCAATGAGATCAGAACCGGTGGCGGCATCTGCGCCTCGGGAATGGGCAGCCGTGCCAGCGCAGCGCCCGGCCGGGCTGCGGCAGCGATACATTGCTTCACCATCCGGTCTTCCAGGGAATGAAAGCTGATGATGGCGAGCCGCCCGCCGGGCGCCAGGACTGTTAGAGTTGCCGCGAGGGCGCGAGCGAGTTCCTGGAGTTCCTGGTTGATGTGAATCCGTATAGCTTGAAAGCTGCGTGTGGCCGGATGCTGGCCTTTCTCGCGAGTGCGGACGGCGCCGGCGACGAGCTCGGCGAGGTCGAGCGTTGTGCGTAACGGCCGGGATTCGCGGCCAGAAACAATCGCCTTTGCAATCTGGAAAGCAAACCGTTCTTCGCCATAATTTGCTATGACCTCCTTAATTTCTTCAAGACTGGCATCGGCCAGCCATTGCGCAGCGGTGATACCGCTGCTGGTGTCCATACGCATGTCGAGCGGGCCCTCACGCATGAAGGAGAAACCCCGCGTCGCATCGTCAAGTTGAGGGGAAGACACACCCAGATCCAGCAGCACGCCGTTCACATGCTCAATGCCCATTTCATTCAAATGGGCCGGCATGTCTCCGAAGGCACCGTGGACAACGCGAACACGCGCGTCGTTTTCACGGAGCGCATGGGCGGCTTCTATGGCCTGGGGGTCTTTGTCGAAAACCACAAGCGTGGCGTCAGGCGACAGCCGCTCTAGCAGAAGGCGGCTATGACCGCCTCTTCCAAAGGTGCCATCGACATAAATGCCGTCAAGCGGCGGTGCACCGTTTGCTTTCTGAGCGGAACCGCCGCGCCGCTTGCCGAACGGGGCGTTCAGCAAGGCGTCCACTGCGGGCTCCAACAGCACGGTACGGTGCACGAATTCCATAAGACCGTTCAGAAAGAAAAGTTATCAAGGATATCCGCCATGCCCTTGGCAAGGTCCTCTGCTTCCCGGCGCTGCAGGGTGACGGCATCCCAAAGCTCAAAGTGACCGCCCATACCCAGCAGCATCACTTCCTTGCTGAGGCCGGCAGCACTGCGAAGTTCAGGCGCAATCAAGATGCGCCCTGCTCCGTCGATATCGACGTCTTGAGCATTTCCCAACATGAGTCGCTGCAACACACGCGCACCCGCAGGAAGGCGGGCAACCTCTTCGCGCTTGATTTCCCAAACTGGGCGGGGATAGATCAAGAGGCATCCATCTGGGTGGCGCGTGACGGTTAACTGACCTTCACACTGGGTAGTAAGCGCGTCACGATGCCGAGTCGGTACGGTGAGCCGACCCTTAGCATCGAGCGAGAGAGCGCTACTGCCTTGGAACAAGATGATATCCCCACTTTCGTGCACATTTTCCTACTTTCTCCCACTCTACGGTAAGCCGTGTACTCGGTCAAGCGTCGGTAGTGATTTTTTTCAATGACAACAAGCACTTAGCGCCGCATAATGATATGCAACGCGACAAAAATCATTTGTAAATCAAGGGATTGGAGATGGATCTAAAGGAAGTGCTTTAGATAGGGACATGAATTGTCAAGAATCGAGAGGAAAAGTGAGGCGAGTCTATAGGCCGGATTCTGTACGCCGGATGGCCGGCGGGCAATCATTCATCTGGGCGCGCCATTACTGACACGCTCTAGCCATCTACCCGCATGCTCGGACGGGCCGCCCTGTCGGCCCCGAAGGGCCGGCGCATGCCTATTTGATGTTGCTCCGGGTAGAGGTTGCCGCGTTTCACCCTACAGCGTCATGGGAGACTTGCCCCCATGCAGTACGGAGATAGCCGTACCAGTGCCCCGAAGAGCCCCCGCCGCAGACTCGTCTCTGTGGCCCTATTCCTCGGCTTGACGGTACGTGCGTACCGCGACGCCGGACGGCTGTTAGCCGCTACCCTGCCCTATGGAGTCCGGACCTTCCTCGATACTTGCGCACCGCGATTGCCCGACTCGCCCCACCGTGCCATTGTAACCTGCGACAATAGACTATCCCTGTCCAATTCTTCTGCACAGGAATCCAATTTTCGTTTTATCTGCACAATGACCGTATCCCTCATCACGCTCACTAATGTTCACCTTGCTTTCGGACACCACGCCTTGCTGGACGGCTCGGATTTCAGCATTCTTCAGGGCGACCGCATCGGCTTGATCGGCCGCAACGGTGCCGGCAAGTCCTCTTTGCTGAAAGTGCTGGACGGCCGCCTAGAGCCCGATGATGGTGAAGTTAAGCGCATGAGCGGCCTCACAGTGGCGACGGTTGAACAAGAACCGGTGTTGGATGAAGACGCCACCGTCATGGAGCTGCTTTGCGGCAACTATATCGAGCGCGAAGACTGGCAGCGCCCATCCATTGCCGGCTCATTGATTGACGAGCTCGGCCTGCAAGCCGATGCTCGTATCGCCGGCCTTTCCGGTGGTACCCGAAAACGCGTTGCGCTGGCTCGCGCTCTGGCTGACGCTCCCGATCTGCTGCTGCTTGACGAGCCCACCAACCATCTCGACTTCGATGGCATTCTCTGGCTGCAGGCCAAGCTCATTGAATCGCGTTGCAGCCTCGTCGTTATTACCCACGACCGCCGTTTTCTGGACGAGGTTGCCACAAGCATCGTAGAGCTCGATCGAGGCAAACTCTATAGCTTTCCTGGGAACTTTTCGCAGTGGCAGGCACGCAAGGCCGAGATGCTGGAGGCCGAACAGCAGCAACAGGCGCGCTTCGACAAGTTTCTAGCGCAGGAAGAAGTGTGGATACGCAAGGGTATCGAAGCGCGTCGTACGCGTAACGAGGGGCGTGTGCGACGCCTGGAACAACTTCGCCGTGAACGGGCCGCACGACGAGAACGCGCCGGCAATGTCCGTATGGCGGTTGCAGAAGGCGCCCGCTCCGGAAAACTGGTCGCGGAACTCAACAATGTCACCCACCAATATGGTGAGCGGGTCATCGTCCGTGACCTGACCACCAGCATCATGCGAGGCGATCGAATCGGCCTGATCGGTCCTAATGGCGCCGGCAAGACCACACTGCTGCGTATCATCCTCGGGGAACTGAAACCCACTTCAGGAACCGTGCGCCATGGTACCAACCTCAACGTCGGCTATTTTGATCAGATGCGCTCACATCTCGATGAAACAGCGACCTTGGCAGAAACCATCAACCCTGGCAGCGAATGGGTGGAAATTGGCGATCAGCGCAAGCACGTCATGAGCTACCTTGAAGACTTCCTCTTTTCACCGGCTCGCTCTCAGTCGCCTGTTTCCAGCCTGTCCGGCGGCGAGCGGGCGCGGCTCGCGCTGGCGCGCATGTTCGCCAGACCCACCAATGTTCTAGTGCTCGACGAACCCACCAACGACCTGGATATCGAAACGCTGGAACTATTGGAAGAGCTACTGCAGGATTATCAAGGGACGGTTCTGCTGGTCAGCCACGACCGGGCCTTTCTGGACAACGTCGTCACCCAAACGCTGGTTGCCGAAGGGCACGGGAAATGGGGTGAATATGTTGGTGGCTATGAAGACTGGCTCGCTCAACGGCCCGAACCGTCGCCCAGCACACCGTCCCGCTCTGCGCCCGAACCGGCACCCCAGGAAAAGCCCGCTGCAGCCCGGCCTCGCGCTGCGCGCAGCAACCGGCTCAGCAACTGGGAAGCCAAAGAGTTGGAAGCTCTGCCCGAGAAGATCGCCGAAGTGGAAGCAAAGCAGGAAGCGCTGACGGCGGAAATGTCGAACCCGCAGCTTTATCAGGAAAATCCTGAGCGGGCCGGCCAGATCCACGAAGAGCTGGCCGCGCTGGAACAACAGCTCGAAGAACTGTTCAATCGCTGGGAAACGCTGGAAGCGAAGCGCGCCGAAAGCTGAGCTCAGGCCTTAAGCGCCCAGCCCAGTGTTTCGCCCGCAGCAAGCGGTACTACCTCAGCATCGCCCATAGGCAAGACAGCTGGAATCGGGAATGGGCAGCGCTCTAACGTGAGGGTGCCGCTATTCACCGGCAGCCCATAAAAGGCGGGGCCGTTCAAGCTGGCAAAGGCCTCCAGACGGTCCAGACGTCCCGCCTTGTCGAATGCGGTGGCATACAGCTCCATGGCATGCAAGGCGGTGTAGCAGCCGGCACAGCCACAAGCGTGCTCTTTGAGGCCCCGCGGATGGGGCGCGCTATCAGTACCCAAGAAAAAACGATCTGACCCGCTGGTAGCGGCATCAAGCAACGCCTGCCTATGTACCTCGCGCTTCAGGACGGGTAAGCAATACCAATGCGGCCGCAAGCCACCCTGAAAAATAGCATTACGGTTGTACAACAAGTGATGGGCGGTAATGGTGGCTGCTACCGGGCCCTCGGCCTGCTTCACGTAGTCCACCCCTTCCTTGGTGGTCAGGTGCTCGAATACCACCTTGAGCGCAGGAAAACGCCGGCGCAAAGGAATCATCACCCTTTCAATGAAGACTGCCTCACGATCGAATATGTCCACTTCCGGATCGGTGACTTCGCCATGTACCAGCAGCGGCATGCCGATGTCCTGCATGGTTTCCAGTACGTCGGAACAGTGGCGCAACAGATCTGTCACGCCGGCATCGGAATTCGTTGTGGCGCCGGCGGGATAAAGCTTCACTGCGTGAATTACACCCGTAGCATGCGACGTACGAATTTCGTCTGCTGACGTGTTGTCCGTGAGATAAAGCGTCATCAACGGAGTGAAGGCATCATCCGGCAAGCCCGCGGCCGATACTGCATCCAGAATCCGCTCCCGGTATTCCAACGCTTGCTCACCAGTGGTGACCGGCGGCTGCAGGTTGGGCATGATGATGGCACGTTGAAATTGTCGGGCTGTGTCGGCGATGACGGCGGCGAGCGTCGCGCCATCTCGCAGGTGCACATGCCAGTCATCCGGCCTGGTGATGGTTAGGGTCTGGGGTGTTGCATCGGACATATTGCTTTACTCTTGGCTCTGGCCGCCTGCCAGCGGCATGCTGCGCTCAACGAGCCGCACAAACATGGCGCAACCGTCGGGAATCACAGCGTCGTTGAAATCAAAAGCTGCATTATGCAGCACGCAGCCGGATTCGGCCCCGCCCTGGCCCAATCTGAAATAGGCGCCCGGGCGCTGTTGCAGCATGAAAGAGAAATCTTCCGAGCCCATGGACGGCACCAGGTTGTCAACGACCCGGTCTTCTCCGAATAACTCCTTGGCTACATCCGCGACGAGCTCCGCATGATGTGGTGTGTTGATCGTCGCTGGAAACATGCGCTGATACTTGAGTTCGATGTCTGCGCGGAAGGCGGCCGCCACGCCGTCGATAACCTCTTGCATACGCGTGATGATTTGATCCTGAACCACTGGGCTGAAGGTCCTGACCGTTCCAACCATGGTCGCCTTGTGCGGAATTACATTCATAGCGTCAAGGCTGCCGGCATTGACTGCGGCTATCGTCAGTACGGCGGCATCTGGAGCCGGGATGTTTCTGGAGACGATCGTCTGCAGGGCGCTGATCAGCTGCGCGGCAATCACCACCGGGTCATTGGTTTGATAGGGGTGCGCGCCATGCCCACCGCGACCTTCGATCGAAATCTCGAACGAATCCGCGGCAGCCATCATCGGCCCGGGATTCACACCAATGACTCCAGGCGGAAGGCCGGGCCAATTATGCAGTGCGTAAATCGCATCACAGTGGAAGCGATCGAATAAACCATCATCGAGCATTGCTTGGGCGCCGCCCAACCCTTCCTCGGCGGGCTGAAAAATCAGCACCACCCGGCCGTTAAAATTGCGAGTCTCGGCAAGATAACGCGCTGCGCCCAAAAGCACCGTAGTGTGACCGTCATGCCCGCACGCGTGCATGACGCCATCATGCTTCGAGCGGTATGGAACATCGCTGACTTCATGTATAGGCAGTGCGTCCATATCGGCTCGAAGACCTATAGACAGGCCGCTGTCTGTGGCTTTGCCGTGCAGCACCCCTACAACTCCGGTTCGCCCGATGCCGGTATGAACTTCGTAACCCAATGCCTGTAGTTGCCGCGCCACCAGTGCAGAAGTGCGCGCTTCTTTAAACCCTAGTTCCGGGTGAGCGTGAATGTCCCGCCGTATAGCAACGAGCTCGTCGTGGAACATGTTGATGGCGCGTAGTACATGTTGATACGACATTCTCGTGAAATCCCTGCACAATCTATAGGTAAGAGGCGAACCGGTACATTAACATAGCGCAGCGGCACATTAAGCAGCGCTCAGGGTCTACCCCGTGGCACAATGCACACAGAGCGCTGGTGCGGAGATTTCTCTCAAGTTATGCTGCACAGCCAAGGTACTTTTATTCAACAAATACAGTCAGGAGCCCAGTTCTATGGCAACGTCGCAAAAAACCGCTCGCAAGCCCAACGCAGCGTTCATGAAACCCCTTACCCCGAGCGCCACGCTTGCTGCCGTGATCGGTTCCGAGCCCGTTCCTCGCACTGAGGTCACCAAGAAGATCTGGGACTACATCAAGAAGCACGACCTGCAAGATCCTGCCAACCGCCGCAATATCAACGCGGACGACAAACTGCGCCCGCTCTTTGGTAAAGATCAGGTGTCCATGTTTGAACTTACCAAGCTGGTAAGCGCTCACTTGAAGTAATCCTTCCCGACCACCGGGCACCAACCACTCGGGTGCTCAAAAGAAAAACGCTGGCTCGTAAAAGCCAGCGTTTTTCTTGTTCGTTGCATGTCAGGCCGGCCGCTAGACGGGCCGTGCGCTACGCAGCATTCACTTGTTCCCGTCGGTGCGTTATAGGGTCGAACCCACTGTGACGGCTTAAAACACTGTACTTGGAGTGTTTCCGGAAAACAGCGCCAGCCAGCCCTTGGCGATTCGATACACCACCCAGACGAGCGCGATCAAACCTGTCAGCCACCCTATAAAGATAAAGGTGGCCAATGCGCTAAGCGCAAACCAAAGCAGACCCCACCAGAAAGTCTTCAGCACCCAGTCAATATGGGTCGCATATACCGTTCCGGCGGCGTCAGAGCGCTTGAGATACGCGAGCACCACGGCGGCGATGGTAGCCACGCCAAAAAACCCTGCACTGATCAGCCCGAGCGCAAACAGCCCGTAAATCAGATGCGTAAGCCTGCGTAAGGTAAGACCGCTATCGGGCTCGGGTTGCGGGAAAACTTGCGACATAAAGGGGGATCTCCGAATGAAGCACTCCGGCAAGCGAATCGGCAACACTTTGACCACTTGCGAAAGCCCCATTTTAGCCGAACTGCTGGGCGGGTCACGTTTTGCGCGCCCAAATGACAACACCCCACACAAGCGAACTTGGTGGGGTGTTGAGGAATAAGTGCCTGACGATGACCTACTTTCACAGACGTCCGTCCACTATCATCGGCGCAAAGGCGTTTCACGGTCCTGTTCGG
>JAJUGV010000073.1 GCA_029265795.1 Alcaligenaceae bacterium | reverse complement strand
GGTGACGAACGCCGGAGGGCCGCCCCCGGGGCCTGTCGAGTCGCATGCGCATTCGACCTGGTTGGCTGCGCTGGAAACCAACATGTTGGCCGCGCTCGATTTTGCCACGATGGTATTGCCGGGCATGAAGGAAGCGCGTTTTGGGCGCATTGTGAACATCACCTCATTCACGGTTCGTGAACCCTATCCCAATATGGGTCTGGCTACGGGTGTGCGGGCGGGCCTGACGGGTGCAATGGCCAGTCTGGCGGCTGAAGTCGCGCCTATCGGCATCACGGTGAACAATCTGCTTCCCGGTCTGATGGATACGGGAGCACTGGTGCGCGTGTATCGGGCCCAGGCCGAGAGAGAAGGCATCAGCATGGAAGAAGCCAAGCAGCGCATGGCGGAATCCGTGCCAATGAAGCGACTGGGTACCGCCGAGGACTTCGGTGCGGTGTGCGCGTTCTTATGTTCGCGGCACGCCTCGTACATGACCGGTCAGAACGTAACCGTCGACGGCGGGTTGGTGAAGTCTTTACTATGAACTGCAACACAATGAACGTGAACACGATCGGAATCGTGGGTGCCGGTGCCATGGGCAGCGGTATTGCCCAGATTGCAGCTACCAGCGCAATGGATGTGCGCATCTACGACAGTCGTGGTGGTGCGGCGGCTGACGCCTGCGAACGCATTGTTCGTACACTGCAGAAGCGTGCAGACGCCGGCAAGCTCGATGCCGCCGTGCCGGAACAGGTCAGAGTACGCCTGCACCCGGTCGATTCCCTCGCCGAGTTGGCTGGGTGCGAACTGGTGATCGAGGCAATCGTTGAAGATCTGGCAATCAAGCAACAGGTGTTTCACGAGCTGGAAGCGGCCGTAGGCGAAGACACCATATTGGCGTCCAACACCTCGTCGATTCCCATCGGGGTGCTGGCTTCATCGTGCCAGCGGAAACAGCGGATCGTCGGCATGCACTTTTTCAATCCAGTGCCGTTGATGAAGCTGGTGGAGATCATTGCCGGACCGGATACCGACGAAGCGGTCATGGCCTGTCTCGAAGAGACCGGCCGGCGCATGGGCAGGGTTCCGGTGCGCGTGCGCGACACGCCGGGATTCCTGGTGAATTTTGGTGGGCGCGCGTACCCCACCGAAGGCCTGGCCGTGTTGCAGGAAGGAGTGGCCACACCAGCGCAGATCGATGCGATCATGCGTGACGCCCATGGTTTTCGTATGGGGCCGTTCGAACTTATGGATCTCACCGGCATGGATGTGAACTATCCCGTGAGCCGGTTCATTCACGAGTGTCAGTCGTACGATCCTCGGTTGCGCACGACGCCGCTGCATCGTTACATGATGGATAGTGGTCAACTGGGCCGTAAAACGGGTCGGGGCTTTTACCGTTATGGCGAAGGCGTCGAACGGCAGTCTGCCGATACCTGCGTTGACGCGCAGCCGGCTTCGCAGGTGCTGGTCTTTGGTAACGACCCTGTTCTGGATTTGCTGGTTGCCGAGACTGGGGTTCGGCGTCTTGCGCAGGATGATGGCATCTCACCCATACTGGTTTCGTTCAGAGGTGACGACTGCAGCAATTACGCGGCCATGCAGGGTCTGGACCATCGCCGCCTGGTGGCAATCGACACGTTGGGCAATACCGATATACGCCTTACGTTAATGTGCGCGCCCGGTGTGTCGGCTGAATGTCGCGATAGTGTTCTGGCGCTCTTTCGGCCTGTGCGCAAGCTCACGCTCATCAACGATTCGCCGGGTTTCGTCGGGCAGCGCATTGTGGCCATGGTTGCGAATCTGGGTTGCGAGATGGCGCAAATGCACATTGCGTCGGTCGCGGACGTTGATTGCGCGATGCGCCTGGGGCTGAATTACCCCAAGGGCCCGATCGAGTTGACCGACGCACTGGGCTGCTCCACGGTGTATGAAATTCTGACCCGGATGCAGTCGCTCACGGGTGATGACCGCTACCGCCCCAGCGCCTGGCTGCGTCGCAGGGCGCAACTGGGGCTGCCGGCGGGCCCAGTCGATTCATGAACTTTGCAGAACACTAAGGTCGTGGGCCTCCCACGATTGACACCGGACCTAGCGATTGGGCGGCCTTCAACAGTATGGGGGCCAGCTCGGTTCGCATGCGCTGCTCGCTGATGCTGCCTGTCGATACCGGTATGGTCAATGCCATAAGCTGATCTTGCCAAATGACCGGCACGGCGATACCGCCGATGCCTTCTTGCCATACATTGCGCACCAGGGCATAGCCCCGGCGGGCGCAGAGTCGTAGGGCTTGGTTGAACGGCTCGATGTCTTCCCCGCGTTTTTTCAGATGAGTGCCCAGGCGGGCCAGCAGTGACCAGCGCTTGCGGTCGGGAAGAGCTGACACGATCGCGACACCTGCGGCCGAGACGTTGACTCGCAAACGCCCGCCTGTCGACAGGCGAACGGCAACAATATTCGTGCCGATGACGACTTCGACGAACGAGATGTGCAGGCCGTCGACCACTGCCAACGCTGCGGTTTCTCCGGTCTGCTCGCTGATTTCGCGCAGATAGGGTCGTGCACGATCCAGAAACGAAAGGCCGGCCAGAACGGGGTACCCAAGCGTAAGGTTCTTGGGCGTGAGCTCGTAGGCGCGCTGGTTCGAACAGCGGCGAATATAGCCAAGCTCGGTAAGCGTGTAGGTGAGCCGGCTGATCGATGACGGCGGTAGCCCGGTAAGTCGTGACAGATCGCCATTACCCAGAGGCCGGTTCGCCTTCGAAAGGCATTCGAGTACGTTGAGGCCCCGTGCCAGTACGTCGATGAACTGACGATCCTTCGTTGTGTCTTTGGGCTTTTTTGTCATTTGTCCCCCTTTCCAATTTCTGCTGTGCAGAATTGGATTTCGCAGATAGATATTAAGATTACCCTGTTTATCGATTTATGTGTGGTGTCCCGAGGGCTGGCGAAATCTGTTGCTACGCTTGCTTCGCATGCACCGTGTGTTTGATTCCAAGGAGACAGACCCTATGCTTACCGGCGATATGTTGCGTCGCTCGGCAGAACGTTTCCCGAACAAGCCGGCCGTGATCTGGGAAGATCGCGCCCTGAGCTACCGGGAGCTCGATCAGGCGGCTAACCGCTTTGCCAATGCCCTGCTTGCGCTGGGTGTACGCCGAGAGGAAAAGGTCGGCATCGTGTGCCGCAACCGGCTCGAGTATGCGATTGTTTTTTTCGGGGCCGCACGTTCGGGTGCCGTTCTAGTCAATATTTCCACGCTGTACCAGCCGGCAGATCTTGCATACGTGCTACAGAAGGCAGACGTCACCACGCTGCTGTACGAAGACATCTTTGCCGAGAAGATCGACGCGGTGCGTGACCAACTGCCGCTGCTTCGGCACTGCATTCGGATCGGCAGCGATGGCGACGACACCGCGTTTGACGAGTTTGTGGGCGGTGGTGGCACCGAGTATCCCGCCGTGGAGCTTTCCATTGACGCACCATTTTGCATGACCTATACGGGTGGCACCACCGGCCGGCCCAAGGGCGTGCTGTGCAGCCATCGCAACCGGTACATCACGGCGCACACGGTCGCCATGGAAGAAGCGCTCGACGAGCGGGACATCATTGGCATTGTCACCCCCATGTTTCATGTTGCGGCACTGAACATCATGTTCCAGCCGGCTATTCTGGTGGGCGCCACCTGCACACTGCTGACCAAATGGAGCGTGCCCGCGTTCAAGGAAATGGTTCAGCGCACGGGCATGACTGGCGCTTTCATGGTGCCCACGCAGGTCTCGATGGTGGTGAGCGACCCCGAGTTCACTGCGCAGCCCTATGCGAGTTGGAAGAAGCTTTCGTTTGCCGGTGCCCCGATGCCCGACTGGGTGCAGCGTGAAATGATCCGCCTGCTGCCAGCGGTTGAGATGACGCAGATTTACGGTCAGTCGGAAATGGGCGTGCTGACTTCGCTGCGTTCCTGGTACTTGCAGGACAAGCTGGGCGCGGTGGGCCGCCAGGCTTACAACGTTGACGTGGCACTGGTCGACACGCAAGGCAATCCCGTACCGCCCGGTGTGGTGGGCGAGGTGGCCTCGCGCGGGCATAACGTGATGCTGGAGTATTACAACGAACCCGAGCAGACGGCCAGTTTCTGGAGGAATGGCTGGGCCGTCACCGGTGACCTGGCGATCATGGATGACGAAGGGTTCATCACGCTGGTTGACCGCGCCAAGGACATGATCATTTCTGGTGGCGAAAACATTTATCCCAAGGAAATCGAGGACGCGATCTACGGCCTGCCGCAAGTGGCCGAGTGCGCGGTCTTCGGGGTGCCCGATGACAAATGGGGTGAAGTGCCTGCTGCCTATATATTGCTGCGGGAAGGGGCGCAGCTTACCGAGGCCGAAATCGAGGCGCACTGTGAAAAGATACTGGCGCGTTTCAAGCGGCCTCGCCTCATCAAGTTCGTCACTGAGTTCCCCAAGACCCCCATCGGCAAAATTCAAAAGAATCTGCTCCGTGAAGAATACTGGGCAGGAAAGGAGAAAAAGATATGAGCGACATCTACGCAACCTATCAGCGGCTGAAGTTCGACTGGCCTGCAGAGCGTGTTCTGCGCGTCACTATGGAAAACCCCGGACGGCTGAATTCCGCCGACCACGTCATGCACCGAGAATTGGTGAACGTGTGGCGTGACATCGATGCCGATCCCAATGTCAGCGCGGTCATTATCCGCGGCGCAGATGGCGCGTTCTCGTCGGGGGGTGATCTGGATCTGGTCAAGGAAATGACGGAAGACTTTCAGACGCTTACCCGTGTCTGGAAGGAAGCGCGCGACCTGGTCTACAACCTGGTGAACTGCTCGAAGCCCATGGTGTCGGCCATGGAGGGGCCCGCAGTGGGTGCAGGCCTGGTGGCCGGCCTTCTGGCCGACATTTCCATTGCTGCACGCGACGCACGCATCATCGACGGCCACACCCGCCTGGGCGTTGCCGCTGGCGATCATGCCGCCATTGTCTGGCCGCTGTTGTGCGGTTTGGCCAAGTCGAAGTACTACCTGATGCTGTGCGAACCGGTCAGCGGGGAAGAGGCCGAACGGATAGGTCTGGTTTCGCTGTGCGTGGACAGCTCGGAACTGCATGACAAGTCGATCGAGATCGCAAAGAAGCTCGCCGCAGGGTCTCCCACCGCGTTGCGCTGGACCAAGTATGCCCTGAACAACTGGCTGCGTATGGCGGGGCCCACGTTCGACACCTCGCTCGCGCTTGAGTTCCTGGGCTTCAAGGGGCCGGATGTCCAAGAGGGGCTCAATTCGCTGCGCGAAAAACGTCGACCCAATTTCACCAAGGATTGTCCGCTGTGACGATGAAACAGATTCAGGAAGCCTATATCTGCGCCGGGGTACGCACGCCTATTGGTCGTTACGGTGGGGCGCTGGCCACGCTGCGCCCCGACGATATGGCCGGCCATGTTATTCGTGCCCTCATGGAGCGTGTGCCGGGCATTGCCCCGGATGCCGTGGATGACGTCATTCTGGGTTGTGCCAACCAGGCCGGTGAAGACAATCGCAACGTCGCCCGCATGGCGGCCCTGCTTGCTGGCCTGCCGGACACGGTACCGGGTGTCACCGTGAACCGTCTGTGCGGTTCCGGCCTCGATGCGGTTGGGATGGCTGCACGTGCCATAGGCATGGGCGAAGCGGATGTCGTCATTGCTGGTGGCGTGGAATCGATGAGTCGCGCTCCGTTCGTGATGGGCAAGGCGACTTCGGCATTTTCGCGTACGGCCGAGATCTTCGACACGACGATCGGCTGGCGCTTCGTGAATCCGGTGCTCAAGGCGCAGTACGGCATTGACTCGATGCCCGAAACTGCAGAAAACGTTGCAGCGGATTTCGGTATCGCACGTGCTGACCAGGACGCCTTCGCGCTGCGCAGCCAGCAGCGCGCCCTGCAAGCGCAAAAGAGCGGCCGCTTCGAGCAGGAAATCGTGCCGGTCAGCCTTCCCCAGCGCAAGGGTGAGCCGCTCGTCGTATCTGCGGATGAGCACCCGCGGGAAACGACACTCGAGAAGCTCGCAGCCCTGTCGACACCTTTTCGTCAAAACGGGGCAGTGACTGCCGGGAATTCTTCGGGCGTGAACGACGGTGCGGCCGCGCTGCTGATTGCGTCGAAGGCGGCAGTGCAACGCTACGGTCTCAGGCCGCTGGCGCGCGTCTCGGGAATGGCTGTGGCCGGCGTGCCGCCCCGCATCATGGGTATTGGTCCTGTACCAGCAACACGTAAGGTGCTGGAGAGGCTCGGCTTGAGTATTGCCGATCTCGATGTCATCGAGTTGAACGAGGCCTTTGCGGCTCAAGGGCTCGCTGTCCTACGTCAGCTGAATATTGCTGACGATGATCCGCGAGTGAATCCGAACGGCGGCGCCATTGCTCTGGGCCATCCACTGGGCATGTCGGGTGCACGCCTTGTCCTAACTGCCGCGCTCGAGCTTCAGAATCGCCAGGCACGCCGCGCACTGTGCACCATGTGCATAGGTGTGGGTCAGGGCATCGCGATGGTAATCGAACGGGAGGCCTGATGAGTCAAACTTCGAGTGAAATGCGGGAGATTCTGGTCGAGCGGCGTAGTCCCGCTGTGGTACTGGTGCGGCTGAATCGGCCCCATGTTCGCAATGCCTTGAACCTTGCCATTCGCCAGGAACTGGCCGCAGTGTTCCGCGAATTTGTGGATGACCGGGAGTTGCGTTGCGTCGTGCTTACCGGTAACGAGAAGGTATTTGCTGCCGGAGCCGATATTGAAGATATGTCGCGTATCGGTGCGGTCGAGATGTATCACCGTCACACGGAACGGTTGTGGGGTGCGGTAGGCGACTGCCCGGTTCCGGTGATCGCTGCGGTAAGCGGCTTTGCACTGGGCGGTGGCCTTGAACTGGCGATGAATGCCGATATCATCATCGCCGGGCGCAGTGCACGCCTGGGGCAACCCGAGGTCAAAGTCGGAATCATGCCGGGCGCCGGCGGCACACAGCGTCTGACGCGCGCGGTCGGTAAGTTCCAGGCCATGTACCTGTGCATGAGCGGGGAACTTGTTTCGGCCGAGCAGGCGTACATGATGGGCCTGGTTAGCAAGGTGGTGGACGACGACAAGGTGCTTGCAGAAGCCCTTGAACTGGCCGACAAACTGGCCGCGTTGCCGCCGATTGCGCTGGCGCAGATCAAGGAGGTGATCGTTCAGGGTGAAGACCTGCCGCTTCCCGCAGCGCTCGCGCTTGAGCGCAAGGCCGTGCAGCTGCTATTTGCCACGCAGGACAAGCAGGAAGGCATGCAGGCATTCCTCGAAAAGCGGCAACCCCGTTACGTCGGACTTTAATTCCGCTTGCCTCTGCGGGCCGCCTTCGTCGATGCAATGACGATGGCGGCCCGTTTTGTTTGCGGGTGACGGAACATGCGGGCAACGTGTCGCGCACTGTCGGTACGGGCCGGCATTGTCCGCTTCCTCTCTTCAATGAAACACCGGAATTTCGTTACGCGAAATTTTGTTGCAGTGCAACTTTACCCGTTCCGACGGGCACACCTAATCTCCTCTTCACATTAGATGGTGAACCACAGCCCCACAAAATCACGGGGTTATGGATTCCATCGTGGAATTTACAGGCCGTTGTCTGAGGAAGCCGCAGCTTTCGAGAAAGCTGTTTCTTCATCGGTCGATATTCATTTTTCGCGAGACGAAAAGATCGGCAGAAGCAAAGGGGAGGGAAGTTCATGAAGACCCATCGCTGGAAACAGCGTCCCGAAGGGTCGACTTGGGGAGATTTTGGCGCCGACGACCAGATTGGCCGGCTCAATCTTCTTACAGCCGAGCGCCGTCTGGCCGCGATCGCCGAAGTGCACACCGGCGAAAGCTTTTGCCTGAGTCTCCCGCTGGATTACCCCGGTGGCACGCTTCTCAATGAGAATCGTCATCCGCCCGTACTGCGACCCTGTCTGCGCCACGGCGGCGTGAACATGAACTTCCAGATGCACGACAGGAATCCGCTTTCCAATGACGTGTTGTCCGATGATCTCGCCATCCTCCACTTGCAGTATTCCACGCAATGGGACGGCCTGGCGCATGTCGGGGCGCTGTTCGACGTCAATGGCGACGGCCGGCCGGTGCCGGTCTATTACAACGGCTATCGGGCGGGCGTTGACATTCGTGCGCCCGAAAGTACGGACGACTGCGGCTTTCCCGCTGACGGCAACCCTGAAAGTACGTGTGGAGCAGACGCGCTGGGGATCGAACGCATGGCCGCAACCGCAGTTCAGGGGCGGGGTGTCCTCATCGATCTGCATCATCACCTGGGAGAAAAGCGCAGCCGTGTGAGCATGGGTCTGTTGCGGGAAATCATGCAAACGGACGGCGTCACCGTCGAAACCGGCGACATGCTGTGTCTGCACACCGGTTTCAGTCAGCTCATCCTCGACATGAAAAAGTCGCCCGATCCTGCCGTGCTGCACAACAGCTGCGCCGTGCTCGATGGTGGCGACCCGGAACTGCAGGCCTGGATCACCGAAACGGGTGTTGCCGTCATCGCCGCCGACAACTACGCCGTGGAAGATTTCCCGGCCGACCTTCCGAACCCTTGCTGTTCGCTGCTGCCTTTGCATCACCATTGCATTTTCCGGCTGGGAGTGCATTTGGGCGAGCTCTGGTACCTGACGCCGCTGGCGAAACGGTTGCGCGAACTGAAGCGATCCCGCTTTCTGCTGACGGCCCCGCCACTTCGTCTGCCGGGTGCCGTGGGTTCTCCCGTCACGCCGGTCGCGACCGTTTGAAGCAGGGGCACAAGGTCGACGGCCAATTCAGATTGCCATTCAAAAAATTATTCAGACGTGCACGGCACGATCTAAGAACCTACTGGAGACAAAGATGAAAACCATAATCAGGACCACAACAGTTCTCGCTGCCCTTCTGGGTACCGCATTTCCCGCTCATGCCGAGAAGGTCACGCTGACGTTTGCCGACTGGCAGATCCCCACAGCATCAACGACCCGTGAAGGCGCGGGCGTGTTCATGGACAAGGCGCGTGAACTGTCGAACGGCGAGATCGATTTCAAGTATTTCCCAGCCGAACAGCTCGGCAAAGCCGGGGAAATGGTGCGTCTGGCGCAAACGGGTGTGGCGGATATCGTCAATCTGGCCCCGGCTTACGTGACCGACCGCTTTCCCCTGACGACAGTTTCCGAACTGCCCGGGCTGCCGCTGGACATCTGCAAGTTGACCTCCGCGATTTATGACATGGCTCAGCCGGGAGGGGCGCTGTACGAGGCGGAATTCAAACCCAACGGCATGCGTTTGCTGTTCTCCGGCAATCTGGGGCCCTATTCGCTTCTTACCACCAAAGTGGCCGTTGATTCGCTGGACAAGCTGTCGGGCCTGAAGATCCGCACGGCCGGTGGCCCGATGGAAATGTCGGCCAAGGAACTGGGTGCCAATCCGATTCGCATGACGGGCTCCGAAACGTTGCCCTCGCTGTCGCGCGGCACACTGGACGGCCTGCTGTGGCCGATTCCGCTGGTGAAGGACTGGAGCCTGCAGGATCCCCTCAATCACATGACGCCCAATGTTTCCGTGGGCAGCTTTGCCGTGACTTATTCCATTTCGGAACGGGTCTGGGAAAAACTGAGCCCGGAACATCAGAAGGTGCTGATCGAGGCGGGCAAGTTTGCTTCCGAAAGCTATTGCGATTTCGTCAATCGCACTTGGGAAGAAGCCAAGAACGACCTGGCCGAGAACCACGGCATTACCCCCACCGATCTGCCTGAATCGGAAGTGGCCAAGACCAAGGAACGGTTTGACAGCGTTCATCAGAAATGGCTTTCGGGGCTCAAGAGCCGCGGCCCCGCGCAAGCTATTCATGAGGAATTCATGAAACGCGTCGGCTCCTGACGCACGCTGTACCGCCCGGGTCACGGCACGTGCCCCGGGCGAGTTTCTTCAATTTGCATGGAATGCCATGACTTCCCTGCCTGTGACTGAGCGCAATTCGACGCGAGACGTGCATCGCATGCTTTGGGTGCCGCTGGATCGAGTCGTCACCCAAATTGAGAACGTGCTTCTGTTGCTCTGTTCTCTCGCCATTATTGTGGCCATGTTTCTGACCACAGCTGACGTCATCATGCGCTATGCCTTCAAAAGCCCCATATCGTGGGTTTTTGATTTCGTGATGCTGTACCTGATGCCGGCCGCCTACTACCTGGCATTCTCTTATGGCATGAAGACCGGAACACATCTTGCGGTGGATTTCTTCATTGGTCACATGCCGTCATTCGTATTGAGGCGAATCTGCCCCGTCATTCTTCTGCTGGGTGCCGGGCTGATGTTTTACATCGCCTGGAAGCTGTGTCTCGAAACCTACGAGCGTCTGACGGAAGGCCACACCATGTTTGGCCCCATTGCCTGGCTGACCTGGCCTACCGCTGCGATCATCGGCATCAGCTTCCTTATTTTTGCGATGCGTATCGTGCTTGTTGTATTCAAGCCCTCCAGGGAGAACTGAGCAATGGAAATGGTTCTTCCGGTCGTGTTGTTGCTCGCTTTATTGGCGCTGGGTATTCCGGTGGCCATCAGCCTTGCTCTGGCGGGATCAGTTGGCATCTGGATGATGAGCGGGCTGACTACGCTGCTTGGCATTCTGACCACGGCACCGCAATCATCGCTGGGCAGTTATGAACTCCTGACCGTGCCCATGTTCATTCTCATGGCTGAACTTATGGGCATGAGCGGAATCTCGAGCAGCCTGTTTCGCGCCGTGGCGGCATGGGCCGGCAAACTCAAAGGCGGATTGGGTATCTCGACAGTGATTACGGGTGCCCTTTTCGGGGCAGTGTCCGGATCCAGTACCGCTTCCGCGGCCACTCTGGCGCGCACCGCCTTGCCAACCATGCTGGAGTACAACTACCGCCCCGGTTATGCGGGCGGCATCGTGGCCATCGCCGGCACCATTGCCATGCTGATTCCTCCCAGCGTGGCGCTGATTTTTTATGGCCTTTTAAGTGGCACCAATATTTCTGCCTTGCTCATTGCAGGCATCACGCCCGGTGTTCTGGTCACCCTCGTACTTTCTGCGGTCGTCTGGTTCACCTATGACCGTAACAAAACGGACGCACAGAAAGAGCAGCCGGCTTTCTCGAAGGCCGAGAAGCTGCGTTCGCTGAAGGTTGCCCTGCCGTTCGTCGGCCTGTTTGGTGTTGTCACCGGCCTGATCTATTCCGGCATTGCCACACCTGTCGAGTCATCCGCGCTGGGTGCAACCGCTGCTTTGCTTTACACGATCGTCAATCGCAGCTTTACGTTCGAAGGTTTTCGCAAGGCAATGATCGACACGTGTTCGGTCACCGCCATGATCGGTCTGATCATTGTCTGCGCACAGCTCTTTGGTTACTTCGTGACCGTATCGGGTCTGGCCCGCGACCTGGCAGATCTGATCGTGGGGTCGGGCATGCCCGTCTGGCAGATCATTGCCATTATCGTCGTGCTGTACCTGTTTCTGGGCCTGTTCCTTGACCTGATCTCGATTCTGATTCTTACCGTACCGGTGCTGCTGCCCATTGTGCAGCAGCTGGGGCTGGACCCGATCTGGTTCGGGGTGGTGGTGATTCTGCTGGCGGAAATCGGCATTGTGACGCCACCTGTGGGCATGAACGTGTTTGTCATCTCCCGCGTGTCGGGCATTCCCCTGGCAGAGTGCTTCCGCGGGATCACGATTCCGGTGCTGGCCACGCTTGCGCTGGTGATCGTGTTCGTGGTCTGGCCGGAGCTGGTGTTGTGGCTCCCCAATACAATGAAGTGAGGTGTTTGGTATGTCCGAGCCTAAGAAGCTCTTGTTGATTGGCGCATCCGGCGTCATTGGCCAGGCCGTTCTGAAGCATTTTCAGAGTCTGCCGCAATGGGATGTCGTGACCCTTGGCCGCCGCCTGCCGGCCAATTGTTCCGAAGACAAATTTCTGGCTGTCGATCTGCTCGATCGCGAAGCCACCCTGGCCGCGCTTTCGGCCCGGAACGATATCACGCATGTGGTGTATGCCGCCGTCTACGAGAAGCCCGGCGCGCTGGTGGATGGCTGGCGCGACCCCGAGCAGATGGAGCGCAACGACCGCATGCTGCGCAATGCCGTCGACGGTCTGGCTCAGGGATCAAGCCCGCTGCGGCACATTACGCTGTTTCAGGGCTCGAAAGCCTATGGCAGCCACTTGCCCGAGCCGGTGCCTGTTCCCGCAAAGGAGCGCTGGCCGCGGCATGATCACGCAAACTTTTACTGGCTGCAGGAAGATTTCATTCGCGAGCGCCAGCCGAGTTCGGGGTGGACGTTCACCATTCTGCGCCCGCGCATCGTCTTTGGTGAGGCGTTGGGCAGCAACATGAACCCGATTGCCGCCATTGGCGCTTATGCCGCCATTCAGCGCTTCAAGGGCGAGCCGCTGCATTACCCGGGCGGCCCCGAACGCCTGACGCAGGCCACCGATGCCGATCTGATCGCAAAAGCATGCGAGTGGGCTGCCGAAGCGCCCAGTGCACAGAACAGGACG
The DNA here is from genome assembly GCA_029265795.1 of Alcaligenaceae bacterium. Lineage (GTDB taxonomy): Bacteria > Pseudomonadota > Gammaproteobacteria > Burkholderiales > Burkholderiaceae_B > Yanghanlia. Next base: position 1,723 of record JAJUGV010000073.1, on the reverse strand, counting down.
TTCAATATCGAGAATGGGGACGTCTTCACGTGGCATAACGTGTGGCCGGCGATCTGCGAGGCGCTCGACATGGAACCGGGTGAACCTCGCAAGCTGTTCCTCGATACCCTGCTGCATGACGCGGCGGCGCTTTGGCCGCAAGTGGTCGACGCGTTTGGTCTGCGTGCGCCCCGAGATCTGCAGACGTTCGTGGGGCAGAGCCTCAGCTACTGCGATTTTCAGATGGCGACGGCTCGCGACACCTCGCCGCCTCCCATCATCGTTTCAAGCGTGGCGATCCGTCAGGCCGGCTTCCACGACTGCATCGATACCGAAGATATGTTCAGGAAGTGGTTGGGGCACTTCCGCGAGCAAGGGCTGCTGCCCTGACAAATGACAAGAACGACACTGATAAGGTGGGCGGGCAGCGTCGTATTTCACAGGACTGGGGGCTCGGTGGCGTATCAGACCACCACCGTGCGCGGTGATAATGGCAAAACGCGAGGGTCGGGCGATGCTCAAAACGTGAACCGGGCCCGATTTTTGCGCCATCAACGAGGAAAAAAGCATAAGCTGCGGGCAGCGTTATGGAAACTAAGAGTTGATGAAAGCAATGAACACCTGGCTGGCTCGCTTTGCTCTTTTGCTGATGATCGGTGTGCTGGCCGGCTGCTCTCTGCCCTCACTGGAAGGGCGCAGCGTCAGCCAGGCGCTCAGCGTGGAAGAAGCCCGTTCCACGTTTCTGGGCCGTGCGCTGGCGCCTCAGGTACAGGCGCATCCTGGCCTGAGTGGCCTGTATTTCCTGGCGGATGCCCACGATGCCTATGCGGCGCGCGTGCTGCTGGCGCGAGCGGCCGAGAGAACGCTCGACGTGCAATGCTATATCTGGCGCGGCGACATCACCGGCACCTTGCTGATGTACGAATTGCTGGCAGCCGCCGATCGCGGGGTACGCGTTCGCCTGCTGCTGGACGATAACGGCACCTCGGGCCTGGATTCGCAGCTGGCGGCCTTGCACGCTCACCCCAATATCGAGGTGCGGCTGTTCAACCCCTTCGTAGTTCGTTCGCCCAAGGTGCTGGGCTATTTCACCGATTTCAAGCGTGCGAACCGGCGCATGCACAACAAGTCGTTTACGGCAGACAACCAGGCGACCATTATCGGCGGCCGCAACGTGGGCGATGAATACTTCGGTGCGAGTTCCATGCTTTTTGCCGATCTGGACGTGCTGGCGGTAGGGGCGGTGGTGGATGAGCTGTCGAATGATTTCGACCTTTACTGGGCCAGCGAATCGTCCTACCCGGCAGATCGCATCTTGCCGGCGCCCGATCAGCTTTCCCTGGCGAATCTGAAGAAGGTGGGTGAAGACACGGCTACCACCACGGCTGCCGCGCAATACATCGACGCCGTGAAGCGGTCAAAATTTCTTGCGGGTCTGCTTGAACGCAGCGTGGAGTTCGAGTGGGCAAAGACCACCATGATCAGTGACGACCTGCCAAGGGCCTGGGCACGGCGACCAAAGACAGCATGCTCATCAGTCAGCTGGGCGACATGTTGGGCATGCCGCAAAAGAGCGTCGATCTCGTCTCGCCGTATTTCGTACCCACGGCGGCCGGCGTGGAGGTGTTCTCCAGAATGGTCGATGACGGCGTTCGTGTGCGGGTGCTCACGAATTCGCTCGATGCCACCGATGTCGCGTTGGTGCATGCCGGCTATGTGAAGCATCGCGAGGAATTGCTCGAGG
>JAJUGV010000012.1 GCA_029265795.1 Alcaligenaceae bacterium | reverse complement strand
CCCAGCACGACGGCCAGACTGATAGCTATTGCAATCACCAGCCACCTGGAAAGCGGCGGATCTTCGAGGGGAGAAGAATCGTTCTGCAATATGGTAGACACCATGCCGCTCCCGGAAATAATGCAATTAATTCTACGCTAGGACGCCGGTTGCAAGGGCAAGTCAGCGGCCTAGATCGTGCAAGCAAACCAGGTGATCAAAGCATATTTAGCCGGTCGCTCTCAATATCAGCCGCCAACGGTTGTATGTCCGGCATCTTTCGGTTTGCCCGCAGGGATAGGTCACGAAAGCGGTTGACCTTCCCATGTAGCCCTTGCTGACCGGCGACGGCCGTGACTGTGCTGTTGTAATGGCGGGTCACGGTGCCCAGCGCGTCACCCAGCTTCTTCAGGCGTTCTGCCACCATCGCCACTTGGTTGTAAAGCTCGCCCGCGCCATCGGCTAGGGCTTGCGCCTGTGCATTGCTGCGCGCGAGCAGCCACAGATTGGATACCGTCTTGAGTATGGGCATAAGGGTGGTATGCGACACAAGAATGACGTTCTTCCGGCATCCGTCGTCAAAGAGACTGGGGTCGTGCCGCATGGCTTCGATGTACGCCCCTTCTATCGGCATAAACATCAGCACGAAGCCGGGACTGCCTAAACCAGGCAGGCCGCTGTAGTCTTTTTTCGTAAGGTCGTCGATATGATTGCGCACTGCGCGCACGTGCGCATCCAGGGCGACACGCCGCTCATCATCCGTTTGCGCGCTCAGCGCGCGATCATAGTCCACCAAGGACACTTTGCTATCCAGCACGACGTGTTTGTCGTCCGGCAACTTCAAGATGAAGTCCGGCAGGCGAATATCGCCGTGCCCGTCCTTGAATCTGGCTTGTGCCTCGTAGTGAACGCCGCGCTCCAGCCCGGCCAGCTGCAAACTGCGCTCAAGCTGAAGCTCACCCCAGTTACCCACAACTTTCTTGTCGCCCTTCAAGGCCGTGGCCAGCGTCTCGGCCTCCTGGCTCATGCGCATCCCTACTTCAGAAAGACGCCGCATCTCGGTAGTGAGCGTCACGTTACCCCGCAAGGCTTCGTCATGGACCTCATTGACACGTTTCTGGAAGGCGTGCAGCTGCTCACGGAACGGTTGAAGCAGGGTCGACAATTCGTCTTGGCTGGAAGAACGGAAATGACGTTCTCGGTCCTGCAAGACCTGAGCCGCCAGCCCTTGAAACTCAGCCTTCAGGCGTTCCCGGGAACCCTCCAGTTCTTCCCGCAGCAGCTGCTGGGCCCGTTCACGTTCATGCTGCATGGCCTCCACTCGCGCCAGTTCAAGCTGCAGATCGTATTCAAGCGTTTGGACTCGCCGGCGTGCTGCCAGCCACAAGAACCAAAACACGATCGCCGCACCGCCAAAGCCGGCAGTCACGGCCTGATAAATCACCGGGAGTTCCAGCATGGATTCCATCACGTATCCCACTTTCATCAACTAATCACACCCGCCACCGACGTTCAGCATGCCAATGGGCCGTGCTTTCGGAACTTCGCCAACAGGCATGATACATTCCCACTGTAAACGACACGTATTGGCATTGATATGCGGCGATTGGCATCCGGCGTACTCGGGTTGCTCCTTTTTCTGGCATCGTCGACGGTTGCCGCCTCGGCACCGGGCTGGCCCGAACCCGGGCGCAGCATACAAACTATCGTTCCCGCTCAGGCAGGTGCCGGCGTAGGCAATACGATTGCCCGTCTCGTCACGGAAGCTCTCTCTGCTGAACTCGGCAATCGCTTCGCACTGCAGAATTTCACCAATAGCACCAGCTTTCCTGCCTTACTCTCCACTATCGAGAGCAACGATGAAGGTTACACGCTGCTATTTGCCACTGTAGATACATTGGTTATCGAGCCGCGCCTGCAGCGCTCTCCTGCATTCGAGCCGCTGGAACACTTTGTCCCTATCGGTCTGGTGGCCGAGATCCCGCACATCCTCGTGGTTAATAGCGAACTGCCGGTCCATTCCGTTAAAGAGCTGACGGAATACATAGCCAAGTATCCCGGTGTCGTGCATTTCGGGTCATCAGGCAACGGCAGTACCCTGCACTTGGCGGGCGAGTCCTACATGAGCGCTACAGGCACGAATATGGTGCATGTTCCTTATAGCGCGTCCGAATTCGCTACCAACAATCTGGTCAGCGGCGATATCCAGGCCATGTTCCAAATGGTCTCGGGCATACTCAACTACCGCGGTAACGAAAAGATCCGCCCTCTGGCGGTCATGTCTGAACAAAGAAGTCCCGCCCTGCCGGACGTACCGAGCATGGCGGAAGCCGGTTATCCCGGGCTGCGGGCCACCAAGTGGTATGCGCTACTGGCGCCCCGTGACACCCCCGACACCATCATCGAACATTACAACGCTGCCCTGAACAGCGCCCTGGCCTCTACCGATTTGCGCAGGCGCCTGCTTGAGGCCGGCGCCACTCCGATCGGGGGCTCACCACAGGATTTTGGTCGCTTTCTGGCCCAGGAAACCGTAAGGTGGGGCAAGGTCATCCAGGACGCTCATTTGCAGCCACGCTGACTGCTTTAGGCTGTGAGCAGTACAACCTGGACAAGCACGCAGTCATAAGGAGCCAAACATGACGACCATCGGCTGGATCGGGCTGGGTAAGATGGGCGGGACGATGGCCAGGCGCCTGCTCTCCGCCGGTTTTCCACTATGGGTTTGGGCGCGTAACCCAGAACAGGCATTGGAATTCAAACGGCGCGGTGCTCAAGTAGCGACAGACCTCATCGAGTTGGCGCAACGCAGCCATATCGTTATCACCATGTTGCGCGACACCAGCGATGTCGATGAGGTCTACAGAGCAATGCGGGCAGGCATGCAGCCCAATACCCTTTTCATCGACATGACCACCGCTGCTCCGGCAGTGGCACAGCGTTGCCTGGAAACGGCTACGGAGGTGTCGGCCGGCTTCATAGATGCCCCGGTCACAGGCAGCGTGGCCGATGCCGCGGAAGGCGCCCTGACCTGTTTCACCGGAGGCGGCGACTCTTGGCTGCAAACCGGCCTGCCCGTGCTTCGGACACTAAGTTCACAGATCGTTCATTGCGGGGATATCGGCTCGGGCTACCGCATGAAGCTAGTGAATCAAACCGTGCTGGCGGGCATATTCCTTGGACTGGCCGATGGCCTCGCACTGGCCAGACACGATGCCTTTCCACCCGCAACAGTCCTTGAGGCCATAGGCAGCGGCCCGGCATCCGGCAAGCTTTTTCAGACCTATGCCGAACGCATGCTCTGTGGGTCCGATAACCAGTCCTTCACCCTTGGACAGTTGCGCAAAGACGTGCGCCTGGCCCGCGACGAGGCCACGCGCAACAAGCTGCCCACGGACATGCTGGACTTGCTACTGCAACGTATCGACACGGCATCGGCGCGGTTCGGCCCCCAAGCCGGCGTGCATATGCTGAGCCGCACCGACTTATAGCGACACGGCGTTATACCTTGCCGGACGCGTCTTGCGCGACGGCATCCTCAGAAAAGCCGTTAGGCTGGGGCTCGGCGACAGTAGGCACCCCTGAGCTGTCACCTTCGATAATTTGGGGGATATTGCTGAAAGCATATTCGCGCACCGCCTCGATAATATGCAGCGCTTCGTCTGACAACGGGCGCCCGCTATGGGTCAGCGCACCGAACATATACGGGACGTAGGAGTCGAACGGTCGGTAAACGACGCCTTCAGGTTGCACATGCAAGGCCAGGCAGGGGTCCACCAGAGCCACTCCCATACCGGCACGAACCATCATGATGGCGCTCATGGTTGAACTCGTAATGACCTGGCGCCGATTACGAGGCCGTGACGGATGCAACAACGCCGTGGAAAGACGGTGCCGCATACGAGAAGCATTCGACGGTGTGATGACCGTGTCATCGATTAGCTGCACAGCACTGATGACCGGCTCGGCAACCAGCGGGTGTGACTCGGGCAACGCCACCTGGCACGGCACCTGAGCACACCAATGCAGCTGACAGCGCCCGAGCTCGAGTGGCAAACTGGTGAATGCGACATCAACGCTGCCGTCAAGCAGCGCGGGGACGATATGCCCGGACGGCATGACGTCCATATTTAGTTTGGGCTGGAAGGTCTCGTCGCTTTCAAAGATTTTGGCCAGTACGGCAGGCATCAAGCCGGCACTGAGCGATAGTGAACTGGCCAGACGTAGAGGTTGTGCCCGACCTTCCGCGATTTCGCGTGAACGAGCCTCGAGCTGCTGTAGACCGGTGAGGACATTACGCACTTCCTCGAGGAACTGGCGACCCTGTTCAGTGAGGGTGACCTGCGGGCGTGTGCGCGTAAATAGAGTAAAGCCGAGTTCCTGTTCGAGATCCTGCAGTTGGCGACTGACCACCGGCTGAGAGCGGTCCAACAACCGTGCAGCAGCCGTCACACTACCAGAGGCATGGACTGCCGCGAATGCCTCGAATTGACGAATTTCCATGTTAGATGCTCGATAAGGCGATTATGACAAATTTTAATCTATCTTTACATGAAATTAACCAATAATAAGGGGCACATTCGTCACGTTGTCTGATAAGTTGCACCCCACGGGCCTTATAATCGGCGCTTCGTGCAGACCCGCGGCCGTGCATCGGCGCTCACGCATCAAAAGGAGGTCGAATGACTCAGGTTCAGCAGACTCTGACTTTTCACGATGGCTGTCAGGCTCCCGCCGTAGGGCTCGGTACCTGGCAGATTCCGCAAGACGCTGCAGAAGACGTGGTGGGCCAAGCTATCGGACTCGGGTACCGCTCTATCGACACTGCCTCAGCATACGGTAACGAAGCAGGCGTAGGTCGTGGCATCAGAAAGAGTGGCGTTGCGCGCGAAGAACTCTTTGTAGCCACCAAGCTGTGGAACGACGTGCACGCACACGGGCTGGCACGCCCCGCCTTCGAGAGCAGTCTCGAGCGCCTCGGTCTGGATTATGTCGACCTTTACCTGATTCACTGGCCGGTGCCACAGCAAGGCCAGTTTGTGCAGGCCTGGGAAACCTTGATCCAGTTGCGAGACGAAGGCCTGGCGAAATCCATCGGGGTGTGCAATTTCAACGCTGAACAGCTTCAGGAGCTGCTGGATGAAACCGGCGTCCTGCCGGTTGTGAACCAAGTGGAGCTCCACCCACGGTTCCAGCAGGCCGAATTGCGGCAATACCACGCGGAAAATGACATTATTACGGAAGCCTGGAGCCCGATCGCCCGGGGTTCCTTGCATGACGACCCCATCCTCAAGAGCATCGCAGCCAGGCTGGAGCGTAGCGTCGCCCAGGTCATCCTGCGTTGGCATCTGCAGCTGGGACACATGCTGATTCCCAAAAGCGTCAATATCGAACGCCTGCGCGAAAACCTGGCTTTATTCGACTTCCAGTTGTCCGCCCACGACATGCAGTCCATAGCAAAGCTGGACAGCCCCGATGGGCGCACAGGCCCCGACCCCGCCAGCTTCTCTTAACGACGCATCAGGCGCCCGTCGCACGGCGGGCGCCTCCGGACATCAAACCGGCTGCCGCCGGGGCCAGTGCGAACACAAAAAACAAAGCATAGGCGGCCTGGCGCGCCCCTTCCTCGCCCCCCGGGTCCGCCAGACCTGCCAGATTGGCTACCAAGCCGGCCAAGCTGGAGCCCAGGGCAATGGCATACAGCTGCAAGGTCGTGATCGCCGCTGAAGCAATGTTTTCCTGCCCCGCCGGCGCCGCCTTGAAGATGCGGGTAAGCATGTTCGGCCAACAAAATCCGATTCCCACTCCCACCAGAAACAGCGGGCCTATCATCGCCCAGACAATGGCTCCCCCCGAACCGATGGGCATTAGCAGGCCCAAAGCTAACAGACCCGCGGCCGAAACCCAGGGGCCGATGAACATCAACCTGTCAGCCACCGGCTTTCTGCGTCCGGAACTCATGAATGAGCCGGCCGTCCAGCCGGCAGACATCAGCACCATCCAGTATCCCGCAAGTAGAGGGGACTGCCCGTGTATGGTCTGCAGGAAATAGGGAATATAGATCTCGGTGCAGACACCAATGCTTAGCAGGGCAATGCAGACATACAGACTAGCCAGGGCCGACCCCGGCTTGTAGGACCCCTGCGGCAACAGAGGGCGCTGCGCGTCTCGGTCGGCACGGGCGATGAGCACGGTGAGCACCGTGCCGATCACAATGGACAAAAGATTCCAGTGCCATTGCGGTGACAGACTACCTACGGAAACCAGTAACACGGTGATCACTAGTCCGGCAATCTTGCCAAACGGCGCTGCCGCCGGCCTGTTACTACCACGCTGCGAAGCCGATACCTGTGAAATCACCAGTGCAGCCAGCCCGGCTGAAAGGGGTAACATCGCCCAGAAAGCGCCGCGCCAATAACCAATTTCTGCAAATATGCCGCCAATGGCGGGCCCTGCGAGAGTCGCAACGCCCCACATGCTGGAAACCAACACCATCGCGCGCGACCACAAGCGTTCCTCAAAAAGCAGTCGCACACAGGAATAGCTTAATCCCAGCAATAGACCGCCGCCCAAGCCCTGAACGCTGCGCCCGACGAGCATCCACGGCATGTTCGGCGCAAGCGCACAAGCCGCACTTCCCAGTACGAAAATCACAATGGCCCACAGGAGTGCCGGGCGCGGCCCCATGCCGGAAAGCAGGCGCGGCGTAACGGCCGAGCCGAAAATCGACGCGGCTACGAACAATGTCATGTTCCACGCGTAATATGCCAGCCCACCAATGTCCCGCACCGCCGAGGGCAGAATAGTGGTAACCATGTACACATTACTGGCATGCAATGCGACGCCGCCGGCAAGGGCGAGCGAACGCAAACCATTACGGCCCGAAAGCAGTTCGGACCATCCGCCTGTTCTATGGGTCATTGCCTTTCCTTGCTGCCGGCATTAATAGTGAGGCGGACGTTCGTTCGCCGGAAGCCCCCCGGCAGGATCTGTCGGATCTTCAAGGCGCTGAAGCAGCATGCGACACAGCGCACGCAGTTCGTCGAGCTGACGACCTTGCTCGTAGAGCTGTTCGTTCAGGCTTTGTACTGTATCTTCCAGGCTCACAAGTTTGAGCTCTATGTCAACCAAACGTTCTTTCATTGTTCTCTTCACGTGAATCTGAAGGGCACACGCTAAATGCTAGTGTAAACCCTAGTATTTATCGGTTCGGCCTCCGGGCTTCGCCTGCATCAAACGATGAACGCGGGCTTTGGTGTAAGCTTTTTGAGATTTCCTGTTCTGATGTCCATCTGGAGCACGCATGCCATCGTCACGCTTTTCCACCCCCCGCCGAACCCTTCTGGCGGCGCTCAGTGCCGCAGTTCTGGCCTTCCCCCTCGCCGCTTGTGGCAAGTCGGAAGCCAGTCTTCAGGATGTTCACGGCATAGATCTCTCGGGCGCTAGCTTCGGTGACGGTTTCCGCCTGAAAGATCCCGACGGCCGGGTACGGACCCTGGAAGACTTCAAAGGCAAGGTGGTCATGATGTTCTTCGGTTTTACCCAATGCCCCGACGTCTGCCCGACGGCCCTGGTGAATGCTTCCCAAATTAAGTCCCTGCTCGGCAAAGACGGTGATGACCTGCAGGTACTGTTCATTACCGTCGATCCGGAGCGCGATACGCCGGAAGTTCTGCGCGAATACGCTCAGGCATTCGACCCCAGCTTCTTAGGCCTGTATGGCAGCCTCGAAGAAACCGCTGCGGTCGCAAAAGCCTACCGTGTCTATTATGCCAAGGTGCCTACCGGCAACTCCTACACGATGGAGCACACCGCCCTCACCTATGTGTTCGACCGGCAGGGTAAGCTGCGGGTCGCCCTGCGGCATGAACAAACACCCGAACAAAGTGTAGAGGACATTCGCAAGGTGATGGCACTTAACTAAACTGCGCCGGCCGCTTTTCCCTAGGCGTTGCTGACCAAGGGCAACACTCCCCCTTCCAGTAGCGCCTCAAATTCATCCGCCGGTAACGGCTTCGCGTATAGGTAGCCCTGCGCATAGTCGCATCCGGCCTTCGCAAGCAGTGCATGCTGCGCTTCGGTAGCCACCCCTTCCGCCACGACCTTCAGTCCGAGCCGATGTGCCATGGCGATCATGGCCTGACACAACGCCAGGTCATCGGCGTCCGAAGTAATGTTGCGCACGAAAAGCTGGTCGATTTTGATGAAGTCGATATCGAACCGCTTTAGGTAGGCCATCGACGAATAGCCGGTTCCAAAATCATCCAGCGCCACTTGCACGCCCGCATCACGGAACGCGAGCAGTTTGTTCTTTGCGGCACTGTCCGCTTTCATCAGCACCCTTTCGGTGATTTCCACCAGCACGGCTGCACCCGGCATGCCTAAGCCGTTGACACAGGCGAGCCATTCGGCGGGATCCAGCTCATCGCTCATAAACTGTGCGGGCGAGACGTTCACACTCACCTGGAAATCGCTGCCCAGACGTTGACGCCATGCTGCCGCGTGGTCTGCAGCGCTGCGGAACACCCAGTCACCGATAGGCACGATCATCCCCGAATCCTCGGCCAGAGGAATGAAGTCCGCCGGCCCGACCGTGCCCCGTTTGGGGTGTCGCCAACGTATCAGCGCCTCTGCTTTGCAGACAGTCCCGCTATTGAGATCCACAATGGGCTGGAAAAACAGTTCGAATTCTTGGCGATCCATAGCGTGATGAAGCTCGCGCAGCAGTTCGCGCCGATCTTGCGCCTGCAATTGCATGGCTAGGGCGAAATAGCGGTACTGGTTGCGGCCCGCATCCTTGGCGCTGTACATGGCAAGGTCGGCATTCTGCAACAGCTCGGTTACGTTACGCGCATCACGCGGATAGAGAGTCACCCCCAGGCTGGCGGATACCGTCACCACGTTGTGCATTAGCGTGTACGGCTCTGACACCGCTTTCAGTATCCGACGGCAGACCGTATCAAGGCGGTCAAGGTCATCGCCATTCGTTAGTATGACGGTGAATTCGTCTCCCCCCAGGCGTGCGACCAGATCTCCGCTGCGCACCGACCTGCTCAGGCGACGCGCCACTTCCTTCAACAGCTCATCGCCCTTATCGTGCCCCAGCGAATCGTTGACTTCTTTGAAAAAGTCGAGATCCAAATAAATGAGGGCCATACCGCGACTGCTGTAGTCCGCCCGTTCCATTGCCGTCTTCAGCTCCTCATGGAACATTTGGCGATTCGGCAGGCCTGTAAGGTGATCGAAGTGCGCTTGCCTCCAAATCGTTTCTTCTTTAAGCCGCTCCGCCGTCACATCCGCGAACAGGCCGATATGACAGTTCACCGTCCCGTTTTCGTTGTACGAAGTGTCGATGGTGAGGCGCTCCACATATTCAGAGCCATCTTTGCGACGATTCCAGATATCACCGGACCATTTGCCGGTGGTATTAAGGCTGCGCCACATGGCAGCATAGAAGTCACTATCGTGGCGGCCGGATGCCAACAGGCTCATCCTCTTGCCCAACGCTTCTTCCGCTGTGTATCCGGTAATAGACGTGAACGCAGGGTTGATATCTAGAATCACCCCTTGAGAATCGGTCACCACCACAGCTTCACTGGTATTTGCGTACACCAGAGCCGCCCGTCGAATTGAGGCCTCGGCCTTCTTGCGCTCGGTCACGTCCAGCACGATGCCTATTGTGGCCGGGGTGCCGTCAAGCGCCATGCGCGAAGCAAATACTTCAATATCGACAGGTGTGCGATCCCGGTGCCAAGCTCGCGTTTCGTAATGCGAGGTGCTGCGCACCTGACTGCGTTGCCGCTTATCCCCCGTGATGTGTTCCCACCACGCGTCGGAGCCCGACACCATTAAGAGATCGCGCACGGTCATCCCGTTACACATTTCTTCAGGCCCATAGCCAAACATCTGTGCCAGCTTGCGGTTTACATAGCGAAAGCGCATGTCGCCGTCGATGACGAACACTCCCGTTACCGCATTGCGCGCAACGCCCTGGAACATGGCGCTGGTGCGATGCAACTCTTTGCGCTCGCGGTCGATAGCCTTCATTAACTCGCCGATTTGCTGCGAGGACTGGTTTAGCGCTTGCGCGAGCTGGCCGATTTCGTCGTTGTACGGATGTATGACACGCTCTCCGTAATTGCCCTTGGCCAATTCGCGACAATGCTGGGCGAGCCGCTGCAAGGGCACGACAATCTGCTGACTCACGGCGAGATATACCGCAAGAAGTATTAAGGCGTTCAGCGCGAGAAGGGCGTACATCCTGCCCAAGACATCTTGCTGAGTAGCCTGGGCTTCCTGGACCAGATCTTTGATGAGATCGTCAGTGCGCTCAAGCAGGGTCGCGGAAACGCTGGCCAGTGCGGCCTGCTGCCCGACCAAACCCAAAGATACTGAGCCGTCGGCTGACGCCAACAACATACGGATCTGGTTGCGATAGTGTTGCCATGCCAGCCATACCCGGTTCATGGCCGTATCATGGTTCGGCCCTAGCGGCCGAATTCGTTCATCAAACGCGGTGCCCCCACTGCGCAAGACCAGATAGGCCGCCTCGAAGTCGACAATATCGTGCTCAATGGCATCGTGCTCGCCCGTAAGCCCAATGCTGGATGCAAGGGTTTCATAGGCCAGCTTCTGTCCCAGCATGCGTAATTTGCCGGCGACTGTGGCGGTCGCCGCGACACCATTGAAATCTTGCAGCATGCGATGCAGTAGGCCAAGGTTCAGGCCGGCTACCAACAACATGCCTATGAAGACGAGGGCCACCTTCTTGCGAAGGCCCAGACCCCGTGCGATACGCCAGATTCGTGTCGTTGCAGACGCGGTCACAGAAACAGAACGCTCATTGTCATCTCCGGGGAGGCGTTTGCCATGCTGGCCGCCAGCAACCAAGTGTATCCAAGTGAAAATGGTTGGACAACTATGTTACGCAATAGCGGCGCAATGGCTGTGCCCTTCGGTGTCACTTGCGCCTTTACCGGTGCGGCTACCGTGGGCGGGGACCTTGACGCAGAACCAGACCCAACAGCAATGCAGACCAACCTTGGAACAGCAGGTCGAGCGCCAACAGTAGCCCCAGTACCCATAGGCTGTTGGCCGGCCAGTTCGCGGCAATCAAGAGCCCAATTGCAAGGGTCAGCACCCCCGAGATGCCCAGCCAGCCCCAGCCCCGTTGGCCGCGATTACTAAACCATAGCCAGGTACGCAAGAACCCTACCGCGATCAGCATGGAGCCCAGCAACAATGTGAGCACACTGGCGCCCTGCACGGGATGAAACATGGCGAAAAGCCCGGCAGCGAGATAGAACAGACCGCCGGCGCTCCAGAACAGAAAGCCGCGCACCTGCTTGATACGCCACGCGTGGGCGAGCTGACCGACACCGGCAATAACCATCATTACGCCAATGAACAGTACGCCTACCAATGTTGCCGTAAAAAGATAGCCCAGTGCCAGCCCGCCCAGGGCGAGAAGGACGATACCCAGGCCGACGAACCAGCCCCAATGGGCATGTAGCTCAACCAGGGCATCCGCCAATGTGGGACCGCTCCATCGACGGGGGTTGGGATCATTCTCGTGGCTCATACCAAGTCTCCTACCCCGCTGCTGCACTGCCTAGCGGGAGATTAGTACCGGGATGCGTATGTCGGACAACATGGAACGTGTTACCCCGCCAAAAAGCAACTGGCGGCGCCGGGGCTTGCTGTACGCACCCATCACAATGAGGTCAGCGTTTTCTTTGGCAGCCACCGACAGAATCACCTCATTGATGGGCCGCCCGTAGGAATTTTCGGTTTGGCTTCTAACATTGCCGCCATGGCGAGCCAAGTAATGGGCGGCATCCATACCGGGCAGGTCCCCGAAGCGGCCATCGCACTTTTCCGGGTCGATCACCAGCAATACAGTCTGCTCAGCCAAAGTGATATAGGTGAGGGCATCGGACATGGCCCGCCTGGCCTCACGTGTGGCGTTCCATGCCACTACCACCCGCGTCACATCCTCATTTTGCTTCCAACCCTGCGGCACCACAATGACGGGTACACCGACCTCAAACACGACGCGTTCTGCCGTCACCCCATCGGGCAAGCAGCTTTCGCGACGGTCTTCCATCACCACCAGATCGCAGTGCAGGGAATTCAGCTGCGCGTCCGCGCATTCGTTCGCCCGCCACAACACCCGAAATTCGACAGAAATTCCCCGGCGACCACCGACTTCCGCCAAGCGTTGCCCGGCTTCGAATACGGCTTGCTCTTCGCGCTTACGCCGCCGTGCGATGACTTCCTGGATAGCGGCGTCGCCCCGAACAGCTGTGTATCCATCGGAGCCGGTGGCGAGCGCTCCCATGTTGAAAATGCCAATCAGATGAGCATCGCATTGCTGCGCCAGCCAGCCTGCATAATCAAGTATGCCGTAGTTGGGGTCAGCATAATCGAGAAAGACGGCAATACTTTTCCATGCGCTCATGTCGTGCTCCTGAGTGAAACAAATACCATGCTAGCGCAAAAATGTTTCTACTCGTAAAATGCCCAGACAAATACAAGGAGATGCCATGTCCATCGAAGCGACCGTCAGCGCAGCACTGACGCTGGAAAACTTCAATGCTCATCAGGCAGCACAAATGAATCTGTTGCGCGAAACCCTAGACCATCAAGCGCGCACAGTCACCGAAATTGTTGAATCTGCCACACCAAGGCTGGCCACCAGCGGCCACCTGGGAACCAACATCAACACCTACGCTTAACAACTGCGTAAGAGCAAACTCGCAATCGCTGCGGCGCCGGGCTTTCACCCTCGCGCCGCTTTTTTCGGGCGGTGCTATGTGCCGGAACCCAAGCGCTGCCGCTGGTAGCTGCCGTCTTGCACATGGCGGCACCATTCCTGGTTATCCAGATACCACTGCACCGTCTTGCGCAAACCGGTTTCGAACGTTTCTTGCGGCGTCCAGCCGAGTTCGCGCTGAATCTTGCCGGCGTCGATGGCATACCGAAGATCGTGCCCCGGGCGATCAGCTACAAAGGTAATGAGATCCTGATATTTTGCGACCCCTGCCGGTTTCTGGGGATGCAACTCTTCCAGCAGCGCGCATATGGCGTGAACGACATCGATATTGCGTTTTTCGTTATGCCCGCCAATGTTATAGGTCTCGCCCACGACCCCTTCTTGAAGCACCAGGCACAGAGCCCGCGCGTGATCTTCCACGTACAGCCAGTCACGAACTTGGTCGCCCTTTCCATACACCGGCAGAGGCTTGCCTTCCAGCGCATTGAGAATCATTAACGGAATCAGCTTTTCCGGGAAGTGATAAGGGCCGTAGTTGTTGGAGCAGTTGGTCACCAGGGTCGGCAAGCCGAAGGTGCGGCGCCAAGCGCGTACAAGGTGATCGGAACTGGCTTTGCTGGCCGAATACGGCGAGCTGGGCGCATAGGGAGTGGTTTCCAAAAAGAGAGCTTCCGGCCCTTCCAGGTCGCCATAGACCTCGTCCGTGGAAATGTGATGAAAGCGGAACTCGCCCTGCTGCTGCGGGGGCAGGTTACGCCAATATTCACGCGCCGCTTCCAACAACGTGTAGGTACCAACGATGTTCGTCTGGATGAAGTCGGCGGGGCCGTCTATGGAACGATCCACATGAGATTCGGCCGCAAGGTGCATGACTGCATGCGGCTGATGCGTATTGAACACCCTGGCCAATTCGGCCGCGTCGCAGATATCGACCTGCTCGAAGGCGTAACGGGGATCGCTGGATACACCGGCCAGGGACTCCAGGTTGCCGGCATAGGTGAGCTTATCAACATTGACAACACTGTGAGAGGTATTCTGAATGAGATGGCGAACCACGGCTGAGCCGATGAAACCGGCGCCACCGGTGACAAGTATCTTCATGCTTTGCGGGTAATGTTATGAAGGGCGGAATCGTCAGAAGATAGCATGTTTGTCGCAAGAATTCGTCTCACATTATGGCAGATGATCCATAAAGGAAAACCCTAGTCATTCGGGTCCGAAGCTGTTACAATGCTTTTATTACCTTGGCAGGTGCTGTGTGCGGTAACTTCCGCCTACTTATTGCTCTCAAGCAGTTCCCCTCCAGCGCGCACCCTTGCTGTTTCGGATTCGCGCACTTCTGTTCACGCCCATTGTGGCGCAGCTTTAAGGCCTTTCAGGCCCGTCCTTGCACCCGCCCCGATTCGTTCCAATGAACGCATCATTCTTTACAGCAGCTTCGTCCGTCGGGCGTAAGGTGCTGACGATCCCGCCGCGTACCCGCGGTCGAGGAACTCTGTTGGACCCACTTAAGGAGAATATATGGCTAAGGAAGATCTCATCGAAATGGGTGGTCTCGTTACTGAAGTCCTGCCCGATTCCCGCTTCCGTGTGACCCTCGATAACGGTCACAACGTCGTCGCCTATACCGGTGGAAAGATGCGTAAGCACCATATCCGTATCCTGGCCGGCGACAAAGTCTCGCTCGAAATGTCACCTTACGACCTGAATAAGGGTCGCATTGTCTACCGTCACCTCACCGGCCGTCCCGCTGGTGCCGCCGGCAACCGTCGCCGTCGCTGATCACCGGGCCGCGCCCGGTCGCGGCATTACAATTGCTCCATGATGTCCTCGCATCGGGAGCAAGTGTGAAAGCAACTACCAAACAAAACACGACAGGCCCCGCTCGCCTGACCAGTCTCCCCGAGTGGGCAGATTTCGAGCGCGCCGCCCGGTCCGCCAGTGTGGACCCAAATCGACTCGCATTGATCAATGCCGCCGGTATCGATCTGGATACCAGTGGGCAGGTCTATTCTGCAGATCTGCTGAAAGCAGGTGCTGCGTTGCTCGAAGCACGCGGCTTTGAGGCGCAGCGGCGCCTCTTGCTCGAAGGCGGCATGGTCAACCCGACCGAACAACGGGCTGCCTGGCATACCGCCCTTCGCGCTCCCGCTCCCCACGCCGAAATCGCCGCTGAACGTCAGCGACTATTTGAATTCATCCATACCGCCGACTCCAAGCGGCGCTGGCGGAATATCGTGCACATCGGCATAGGCGGAAGTGACTGGGGCGTACGCCTAGCCGTTGCCGCTTTCGGCTATGCGGGTACGTGGCGCAACGTGCACTTTGTCGCCAATATCGACGGCCACGCCATTCAAGGCGGGCTTTCAGGCTTCGACCCGCACGACACCTTGGTGGTCATGGCATCCAAATCCTTTACCACCGCCGAAACGCTTGAAAATGGTCAGCGTGCGCTCGAGTGGTTGCAAGCAGCGGGGGTCGCCGATCCCTACAAGCAGATGATCGCCATCACCGCCCGGCCAGACACAGCCCGGGAATGGGGCATACCCGATGCTCACATATTCAAGTTGTGGGACTGGGTGGGTGGCCGATTTTCCCTATGGTCCGCCGTGAGTCTCACCACAGCATTAGCTGTGAGTGCGGATGTCATCGCAGGCATGCAGACGGGGGCGGCGGCCATGGATAAGCATTTTGCAGAAGCCCCCTTCGCCGAAAATGCACCGGTGCAGATGGCGCTTTCGGGCATCGTCAATCGCAGCGTTCTGGGATACGGCTCACTGAATATCGCTCCGTACGATTTCCGCTTGGCGAACCTGGTGCCCTACATCCAGCAGCTGGAAATGGAATCCCTGGGCAAATCCGTCGACATCAGCGGCGCCGGCGTGGACGTTCCCACGGGCCCAGCGGTCTGGGGTATGCCGGGCACTGATGCTCAGCACACCTTCTTCCAGTGGCTGCATCAAGGCAGCGACGGCGCCCCCGTGGACTTCATTATCTGTGCTCACGCCGACCACGGCTGGCCGCACCATCACCGCATCCTGCTGGCGAACTGTCTGGCCCAGCGCCAGGCACTGCTGCAGGGTAAGTCTTACAACGATGCCCTGAACCAATGCCTGGAGTCGGGCATCCCCGAGGAAGAAGCCAAGTGGCTGGCCCACCACCGCGTGTATGGTGGCGGGCGGCCGTCTAATTTGATCGTGCTTCCGCGGCTTTCACCCTATACGCTGGGGGCGCTTCTGGCGCTTTATGAGCATAAGGTGTTCGTGCAGGGTCTGATCTGGGGTATTAACCCCTTCGACCAGTGGGGCGTCGAATACGGCAAGCAGTTAGCCAGCGGCTTGACGCGTGAACTTGCCGGCGCCAAACCGCTGGACCCGGGACATGATGCTTCGACCCGTTACTGGGTCGAGAAGCTCAAGTCTTAAATGCCCATACACAAGTACTTCACAACCATGTAGTCGTCGAGACCGTAGCGTGAGCCTTCGCGACCCACACCCGATTGCTTCACGCCGCCGAAGGGTGCCGCTTCGTTGGACAGGATGCCGGTATTGATGCCGACCATGCCGTATTCCAAGGCCTCGGCTACGCGCCAGACTCGACCGATTTCGCGGCTGTAGAAATACGCCGCGAGCCCGAACTCGGTATCGTTCGCCATGGCAATCACTTCGTCATCCGTACTGAAGCGAAATAACGGCGCAACGGGTCCGAAGGTTTCTTCACGCGCCACGCGCATGGCCGGTGTCATATTGGCTAGGACGGTGGGTTCAAAGAAGCTGCCGCCAAGCTCGTGCACACGCCCACCCGCCAGGACTTCAGCCCCTTGCTCGAGCGCATCGTCAATATGTTCCTGGACTTTCCGGATGGCGTGTTCATCGATCAGGGGCCCCAGCACCACGCCTTCCTGTAACCCATCGCCCACCTTCAACTTCTGAACCGCATCAACCAGCTTTTGTGCAAAGGCGTCGTAAACCTTGTCATGCACATAGATACGGTTGGCACACACGCAAGTCTGACCGGTGTTGCGGTACTTGCTAGCAATGGCGCCTTCCACAGCCGCATCTAGATCGGCATCGTCGAACAC
Source organism: Alcaligenaceae bacterium (assembly GCA_029265795.1). Lineage (GTDB taxonomy): Bacteria > Pseudomonadota > Gammaproteobacteria > Burkholderiales > Burkholderiaceae_B > Yanghanlia. The sequence goes on along the minus strand of JAJUGV010000012.1, from coordinate 32,304 downwards.
AATGAACGGTGCGTTGCCGCCCAGTTCCATCGACACCTTCTTGATTGTCGATGCCGTCTGTTCCATCAGCAAACGACCGATCTCGGTTGAACCCGTGAAGCTCAGCTTGCGAACCAGCGGATTGGTGGTCATTTCGCCACCGATTTCCGTTGCTGAGCCCGTCACCACGGAGAACACTCCCGCCGGTACACCGGCCTGCTCCGCCAATTCCGCCAGCGCCAGCGCCGAATAAGGGGTCTGAGTGGCGGGCTTGACCACCATTGGGCAGCCGGCAGCCAAGGCGGCCGCGGCTTTGCGGGTAATCATCGCCGAGGGGAAATTCCAGGGCGTAATGGCCGCGCACACCCCAACGGGCTCTTTCAGTACCACGATGCGACGATCTGCCGCATTCGTAGGGATGGTGTCACCATAGGCGCGCTTGCCTTCTTCGGCATACCACTCAAGATAAGACGCCGCATAGGCGATTTCGCCGCGCGCTTCTGCCAGAGGCTTGCCTTGTTCCAGCGTCATGATGCGCGCCAGATCGTCGGTATGCTGGTGCATCAGGTCGAACCAGCGCCGCAGTATGGCGGCGCGCTCCTTAGCCGGTTTAGCGCGCCACGCCGGCCAGGCTGCATTCGCGGCCTCGATGGCACGACGGGTTTCCGCAGCCCCCATGCGCGGAATTGTGCCTAGCTGCCTGCCGTTAGCCGGGTTGACTACGGGAATCGTTGCGCCCTGCTCGGCATCACACCATGTGCCGCCTACGTAACACTGCTGCCTGAATAGCGATGGATTCTTGAGTTCCTGCACCTTGCCACCTCCCTGAGCTCAAAGACGATAATCCCGGTTATCTTACTCCTCTTGCGCAACCGCTCCGTCTAAGACCCGCCCTGACTCCATGCAAGCCAAAGATTACCGAGACCTGTTTATTCTTGCCGCCATCTGGGGCAGCTCTTTTCTCTTCATGCGGCTGAGCGTTGATGCGTTCGGCCCTTTCGCACTTGTCGAGGTTCGGGTTGGCCTGGGTGCGATCTTCCTACTGATTTTTGCGGCCTTACGCGGGCGACTCGGTGCTATTAAACCGCACATCCGGCGGGTGAGTGTAGTGGGGATTTTTGCCGCCGGCCTGCCCTTTCTGTGCTTCAACATTGCCGCTCAAACCGTGCCTGCCGGCTTCATGGCTGTCATCAACGCCATGACGCCCTTATTCGGTGCACTCATTGCCCGCGTGTGGCTTAAGGAACGATTGACCGGCCCCCGCATCGCGGGGCTGTTGATCGGCTTCAGTGGAATAGTAGTGCTGGTCTGGAAGGATTTATCGTTTCAGGCGGGGGGCATGGGGCCGGGCGTACTCGCGTGCCTTACGGCATCGCTGTGCTATGGCTATGCCGCCTGCTACACCACCCGCTATCTGAAAGGGGTGGATCCACTCGCCCTGGCTGCGGGTAGTGTGACTGCGGCAGCCCTGGCATTGCTGCCAACGGCGATCTGGGCCTGGCCTTCCGAACCCGTTCCCGCCCCCGCCTGGGGCGCAGCGCTGGCTTTGGCTCTACTGTGCACCGGCCTGGCCTACATCATCTATTACCGCCTGGTTGACAGCGTGGGTGCCACACGCAGCATCACGGTGACCTTTCTGGTTCCACTGTTCGGCATCTTCTGGGGAGCGGTAATCCTGAACGAAGCAATCAGCATGCGTATGCTTGTCGGAACGGCTATTGTGCTCTTCGGTACACTTCTGGCAACCGGCTTTATTTCTGCCGGCCGTACACGGGCTGCCCGCCAGGCAAGCTCCGACTGACCCGAGCCACCAGGAAACCCATCATGTGCCTGATATGCGAACGGCTGGCACCCCAATCGCAACACAGTTTATTCAGGAGGTACACCGAATCAATGTCCACTCCTTTTGATCGCCTCAAACAGGCGTGCTCAGCCGAATGGCGCGCGTATTGCGAGCATGAGTTCGTCAAGCAGCTCGGAGCGGGGACGCTACCCCTGGAGTCATTTCAGCATTACCTGAAGCAGGATTACCTCTTCCTCGTTCATTTCGGCCGCGCTTGGGGGTTGGCTGTCTACAAGAGCCGCGATATCGTGCAACTGCGGCAATCGCTTGATTCCCTTAAGGCCATCATTGACCTCGAACTTGACCTGCACATCAAATACTGTGCCGAATGGGGGATCAGTGAAGACGAGCTGATGAATTTACAGGAATCTCGCGCCACACTGGCATACACCCGTTACGTACTGGAAGCGGGCAACCGGGGCGACATTCTCGACCTGCACGTTGCACTGGCCCCCTGCATCGTCGGCTATGCTGAAATCGGCGACTGGCTGGTAAAGCAGCGCTTCACCGTACGCTCCGGCAACCCCTATGGCTCCTGGATGGACATGTACACGTCCAAGGAATTCCAGCATGCCGCGCAGGCCGAGGTGGACTGGATCAACACACAGATGCAAGACATCAGCGAACGGCGCTTCGACGAACTCGCGCGCATCTTCTCCGAAGCCACCCGCCTCGAGGCCGACTTCTGGGAAATGGGGTTGCAGCGGCAGTAAAATTACTGCATGGCCAGACTGCCCCGCCTCTACGCCCCGAATACGCCTCAGCTCATCCAGGCGAGGCTGGCGCGGCCGCTGGCCGGTACGCATGAAGCCACACCCGCCGCAGCCTTGGATCAGGTCCAGGGCTGGCTGGTCACCGAAGCCCGGTGCCCGCCCGTTGCCCTGCATAGTTGGGCCATCCTGCCGGATCGCGTAGTGCTGCTGGCCACACCGGCCGATGCCCAGGCTCTGCCTCGCCTGGTACAGGGCCTGGCCAGGCAGCTCGCGACTCACATGAGTCCCGGCCGGGTTTTCAACGAGCGCTATCACAGTGCTCTGGTGGCTGACGATTGGCTGCCCGCCTGTATGGTATGGACAGAATCACTGCCAGTACGCCACGGACTGGTGGACACCCCAACCCGCTGGCCCTGGTCATCGGCACAAGAACACACAGGCCTGCGCGACCCCGGGGGGCTCACCGATCATCCCGCATATTGGGGCATGGGCAACACACCCTTTGCGCGGCAAGCGCATTATCAACAGCTCCTGCAGTCCGGCCTTTCACAAAAAGAAAACAAGGAGATTGAGCAGGCACTGCGCGGCCAATGGGCCTTGGGCCATCAGGACTTCTTAGCGCAGCTCGTCTTGCAGGGCGCCCGACGCCCCCACCCTGTTTCACGTGGACGCCCACGCAAGCAACACGACAGCAACTTAGTTACAAAATAATTGTGGTGGTCACTGCACCTTAAGCCCCCCGTTGTCACACTCGCCGAGACGAGAGAAAGATTTTTCATTTCAATAATTTCTCTACGTCCCTATTTTTTTTGAAGGTGTCAAACTACCCAAAAAATTGGGGACGGACCCCATTTTTTTTTGTTGTTACGCACAAAAACAGCGGTTATTTTTTTCTTCTGCCTATTCAGCGTAGACAACAGCGAGCAATATCATGCCTCCATCCGTTCCTTCCGTCCGTCCTCGTGGCCGCACCCCTACTGTGGTTCCGCGAGCATCGCGCCAGACTCCCTCTGCACAGGGCCTCTACCACCCCGCAAATGAACATGATGCTTGCGGCGTCGGCTTTGTTGCACATATCAAAGGGCGCAAGAGCCACGCGATTATCCAGCAGGGCTTAAAGATTCTGGAAAACCTCGACCACCGCGGCGCGGTGGGTGCCGATGAGCTCATGGGGGACGGCGCCGGTATCCTGATCCAGATTCCGGATACGCTATACCGCGAGGAAATGGCCAAACAAGGGGTGGAGCTGCCTCCGCCCGACGAATACGGCGTGGCCATGGTGTTCCTGCCGAAGGAAACGGCTTCCCGGTTAGCCTGTGAACAAGAGCTCGAGCGCGCCGTACGCGACGAAGGTCAAGTAGTGCTGGGCTGGCGTGACGTTCCCGTGGACCGCGAAATGCCCATGTCTCCCACCGTACGCGCCTGTGAACCGGTAATACGGCAACTCTTCATCGGCAGAGGGCCGGGCATTTCGGTTCCAGACGCGCTTGAGCGCAAGCTGTACGTTATTCGCAAGACGGCCAGCCACGCGATCCAACAAATGAGACTCGCCCATGGCCGCGAGTATTTCGTTCCGTCCATATCGGTACGCACGGTGGTCTACAAGGGCCTGCTGCTGGCCAATCAGGTGGGACACTATTACCGCGACCTGGCCGACGCGCGCGCCGTATCGGCCCTGGCCCTGGTACATCAGCGATTCTCCACCAACACATTCCCCGCTTGGCCCCTGGCCCACCCATATCGAATGATCGCCCACAATGGCGAGATCAATACGGTGAAAGGCAATTTCAACTGGCTTCGTGCCCGGGAAGGCGCCATGGAATCGGCCGTACTGGGGCAGGATCTGCAAAAACTCTACCCCATTGTTTACGAAGGCCAGTCTGACACCGCCACCTTCGATAATTGCCTGGAACTGTTGGTGATGTCGGGCTATTCACTGGCCCACGCCATGATGATGATGATTCCCGAAGCCTGGGAACAGCATGCTGACATGGACGAGAACCGCCGCGCCTTCTACGAGTATCACGCGGCAATGATGGAGCCCTGGGACGGCCCTGCAGCGGTAGCGTTCACTGATGGCAGGCAGATCGGCGCCACCCTGGACCGCAACGGTCTGCGACCGGCCCGTTATCTGATCACGGATGACGACATGGTGATCATGGCTTCGGAAGCCGGCACCCTGCCTGTGCCGCAGCACCGTATCGTCAAGAAGTGGCGGCTGCAACCGGGAAGGATGTTTCTGATTGACTTGCAACAGGGTCGCATCATCGACGATGAGGAAATCAAATCGCAGCTGGCCAGCATGCGCCCCTACCGGCAATGGATCGAGCGCCTACGCCTGAAACTGGAAAGCCTGGGCGCGCCGACGGAGCCGGCCGCTGAGCCCTCTCCCATAGCGTTGCTGAAACGCCAACAGGCCTTCGGCTGGACCCAGGAAGACATTGGCATGGTCCTGGAGCCCATGGCACACCTCGGGGAAGAGGCCATCGGCTCCATGGGCAATGACGCGCCGCTTGCCGTGCTGTCGAATCGCCCCAAGCCGTTCTACAGCTATTTCCGTCAGCTGTTTGCCCAGGTCACCAACCCGCCCATCGACCCCATACGCGAACAGCTCGTCATGTCGCTGGTGTCCTTTATCGGCCCTAAACCGAACCTGTTGGACATCAACAATGTCAATCCGCCACAACGTATCGAAGTTTCGCAACCCGTCCTCGATTTCGCCGCCATGGCGCAGATCCGCGGCATTGAAAAGCTCACTAACGGAAAATTCCATTGCCACGAGATCGATATCACCTATCCGGCGCAATGGGGGCCGCAGGGCATCGAGGCCTATATTGCGTCGCTGTGTGCGAATGCCGCGGACGCCGTTCTGAGCGGCTACAACATCCTGCTTATCACTGATCGCAACATCGGCCCGGATCGCGTTGCCATTCCAGCCTTACTGGCGACTTCGGCTATCCATCACCACCTGATTCGTGCGGGTTTGCGCACACGCACCGGACTGGTTGTTGAGACCGGCAGCGCCCGCGAAGTCCACCACTTTGCATTGCTGGGCGGCTACGGTGCAGAGGCCGTTCATCCTTACCTTGCATTGGAAACGCTGGCCCGTTGCGACGAACCCGAGAAGGCTGTCAAGAACTACATTAAGGCAGTCGGCAAAGGCCTGAACAAGGTGATGTCCAAGATGGGCATCTCCACCTATATGTCTTATACCGGGGCGCAAATATTCGAAGCCGTCGGGCTCAGCTCGGACCTGGTGGACAAGTATTTCACCGGCACGGCGAGTCATATTGAAGGGGTCGGCGTATTTGAAATCGCCGAAGAGGCCCTCCGTTTGCATGCAGCAGCCTTCAGCGACGACCCGCTGCTGCAGCATGATCTGGATGCGGGCGGTGAATACGCCTGGCGGGTCCGGGGCGAAGAGCACATGTGGACGCCGGACGCCATCGCAAAGCTGCAACACGCCACGCGCAGCAAGAATTACAACACCTACAAAGAGTACGCTCAGCTTGTGAACGATCAGTCGCGGCGCCTCATGACCCTGCGCGGCCTCTTCGAGTTCCGCGTGGATCCCGCCCGAGCCTTGCCGCTCAGTGAGGTCGAGCCCGCCAAGGAAATCGTTAAACGCTTCGCCACCGGCGCTATGTCGCTTGGCTCGATATCCACCGAAGCGCATGCTGTACTGGCGGTCGCCATGAATCGTATCGGAGGAAAATCCAATACGGGCGAAGGCGGCGAAGATGAACTGCGCTACCGAGACGAACTCCGGCAAGGCCGCAGCCCCATCAAGAAAGGTGACACACTGGCTTCCTTCCTGGGCTCGGACCGCGTGGAGGCGAACGTTCCTCTTGCTGCAGGCGATTCACTACGTTCGCGCATCAAGCAGGTGGCCTCCGGCCGGTTCGGCGTCACCGCCGAATACCTCAGCAGCGCGGATCAGATTCAAATCAAGATGGCCCAAGGAGCCAAGCCGGGCGAAGGCGGCCAGCTTCCAGGGCACAAGGTGTCGGAATACATCGCCAAGCTGCGCCATTCCGTGCCTGGGGTCGGGCTCATTTCACCACCCCCACACCACGACATCTACTCCATTGAAGATCTCGCACAACTCATTCATGACCTGAAAAATGTGAATCCCCGCGCATCTGTGTCGGTGAAACTGGTTTCGGAGGTCGGTGTCGGCACAGTCGCCACCGGCGTTGCCAAGGCCAAGGCCGACCACGTGGTGATCGCGGGTCACGACGGCGGCACAGGGGCGTCGCCCGTCTCTTCCATCAAGCATGCAGGTACGCCCTGGGAGCTCGGTCTGGCCGAGACCCAGCAGACACTGGTGCTCAACCGGCTGCGTTCGCGGATTCGTGTACAGGCGGATGGCCAGATGAAAACGGGGCGCGATGTTGTTATCGGCGCCTTACTCGGTGCAGACGAGTTCGGCTTTGCCACGGCACCGCTGGTGGTGGAAGGCTGCATCATGATGCGCAAATGCCATCTCAACACCTGCCCCGTCGGTGTCGCCACGCAGGATCCTGAGCTGCGGCGCCGCTTTCAAGGCCAGCCGGAACATGTGGTGAATTACTTTTTCTTCGTTGCCGAGGAGGTACGCGAAATCATGGCGCAGCTGGGCGTGCGCCGCTTTGAAGAGCTTATCGGCCGCATTGATCTGCTCGACACCCGCTCGAGTGTCGAGCATTGGAAGGCTCGCGGCCTGGACTTCAGCCGTGTGCTTCATGCTGTGCCGACCGACGAGCCCCTCTACCAGGTACACGAGCAAAACCATAACCTCGATAAAGCACTGGACCACGAACTGATCAATCGCAGTCAACCGGCACTGGAGCGTGGCGAGCCAGTGTCCTTCATCACGCCGGTGCGTAACCGCAACCGCAGCGTAGGGGCCATGCTGTCCGGCGAGGTTGCCCGGCGCTATGGTCACGAGGGCCTGCCGGACGACACCATTCATATCCAGCTTAACGGCTCAGCCGGCCAGAGCTTCGGAGCCTTCCTGGCGCACGGGATCACGCTGGATCTGGTGGGTGAAGCCAACGACTACGTGGGCAAGGGTCTGTCCGGAGGGCGACTGATCGTGCGTTCCCCCAACGATTTCCGCGGGTTCGGTCCGGAACACATTATCGCGGGCAATACAGTGCTCTACGGCGCATTGGCCGGTGAAGCCTATTTCAACGGCGTAGTCGGCGAACGCTTCGCGGTACGCAACTCGGGGGCCATTGCCGTCGTGGAAGGTACCGGCGACCACGGCTGCGAATATATGACCGGCGGCACGGTGGTGGTGCTGGGCGCAACCGGTCGCAATTTCGCGGCGGGAATGTCCGGAGGGGTGGCATACGTGTGGGATCCCGAGGCCGCCTTCCGCAATCGCTGCAACCTGGCGATGGTGGAATTGGAACGTGTGGCCTCACACGCCGAGCAACTCGAGCGCGGCGACCGCCAGTATTGGCACAGTGCCGGCCACGGTAGCGAACGCGATACGGATGAAAGCATTTTGCGGCGTCTGATCGAGAACCACTATCGCCATACCGGCAGCTTCCGTGCGCGCGACATGCTCGACCATTGGGAGCGTAGCCGGCGCGAGTTCGTCAAGGTCATGCCGACCGAATACCGCCGCGCCCTGAGCGAGCTCTGGCAGGCAGACAACCCCGTATCAATCGCCGCCTGAAGGAAGAATCATGGGCAAGATCACCGGATTTCTGGAATTCCAACGTATCGACAACAGCTACGAACCGGCTCAGGCGCGCGTGCGTCACTGGAAAGAGTTCGTCCCCCGACTCGATGACGCGCAGGCCGGCCGGCAGGCGGCACGCTGCATGGACTGCGGCATCCCCTTCTGCCATAACGGCTGCCCGGTCAACAACATCATTCCCGACTGGAATGACTTGGTCTACCGTCAGCAATGGCGACGCGCGCTGGATGTCCTGCACTCCACTAACAACTTCCCCGAGTTCACCGGACGCATCTGTCCGGCGCCCTGTGAAGCCGCCTGTACGCTCAATATCAATGACGACGCCGTTGGCATCAAATCCATCGAGCACGCCATCATCGACCACGGGTGGGAGCAAGGCTGGGTTGTGCCCCTGCCTCCGCTGCGGCGCACCGGGCGCAGAGTTGCTGTGGTCGGTTCCGGGCCTGCGGGCCTGGCCTGCGCACAGCAGCTTGCCCGGGCCGGCCACGAAGTCACTGTTTTCGAGAAGAGCAACCGGGTCGGCGGCTTGTTGCGCTATGGCATTCCAGACTTCAAGCTGGACAAGAATCTCATCGACCGCCGCATTGCACAGATGGAAGCCGAAGGCGTGGAGTTCCAAGCCTCGACCTACGTTGGCAAAGCAGAGGACGCACCGGAGGGCGTCACCGTTCGCACGCCGCAATCTCTGCAGGCGGATTACGACGCAATCGTACTGACCGGCGGCGCCGAAACGCCCCGCGATCTTCCCATTCCGGGGCGAGAGCTACGCGGGGTGCACTTTGCCATGGATTTCCTGCGCCAGCAGAACATGGTGAACGCAGGCGACCGGGTGGCGCGTCAAATCAGTGCCAAAGATAAGCATGTCATCGTCATCGGAGGCGGCGACACAGGCTCAGACTGTGTCGGCACCAGCAACCGCCAGGGAGCGGCCTCGGTGACACAATTCGAACTCATGCCCCGCCCCCCTGAAAGTGAAGACAAGTCTTTGACGTGGCCCTACTGGCCGGCTCGGCTGCGCACATCTTCTTCGCATGAAGAAGGGTGTGAGCGCGACTGGGCGGTTGCCACCAAGACTCTGGAAGGCCGCAACGGCAAAGTCGAAAAACTGATCGCGGCGCGCGTGGAATGGTATCGCGACAAGGCGACCGGCCAGATGAAGATGCGTGAGGTCGAAGGCTCAGAGTTCGAGCTGAAGGCCGATCTTGTGCTTCTGGCAATGGGGTTTGTATCGCCCGTGCGCACAGTACTGGAGGCTTTCGGGCTGGATCTGGACGCGCGCGGCAATGCACGCGCCGGCACCCATGATTACCGCAGCAGCATCGACAAGGTCTTTGCTGCAGGCGATATGCGCAGAGGCCAGTCGCTGGTGGTATGGGCGATCCGTGAAGGGCGCCAGTGTGCCCGGGCGGTGGACGAATTCCTGATGGGAGAAAGCCGGCTGCCACGCTGACGGTGGCAGCCTCCGCTGCAGGATGTGCGAGCGTCGTTACAGTACGGCGCTGGCACCACCGTCCATGTTGACGCTGGTTCCCGTCACGTAGCTCGCCGCTTCTGATGCCAGGAAGGCGATCACATTGGCGGCTTCCTCAGCTTCGCCCACCCGCCCAAGCGGCACGTTCTTAACACGCTCTGCGTACAGAGACTCAACCGGAACACCCAGTTTTTCGGCTTTGGTTTCATGCTGCTTGGCTTTAATCGTGCCAATGCACACTGTATTCACCAGGATCCCGTCTTTTCCAAACTCTTTAGACAGCGCCTTGGTGAAGGCAAGGCCGGCAGCGCGGGTGACGGACGTGGGCATTGATTGCGCCGCGGGCTGCTTGGAGCCGATATTCGTGAGGTTCACGATCCTGCCCCAGCGCCGCTGTTGCATGTGCGGGATGGCAAGACGGCTTAGACGAATGGCGGCAAACAGCTTCAGATCAAAGTCCCGCTGCCAGACATCGTCTGTCGCGGCTTCGAACGGGCCTCTTGAAGAGGTTCCCGCGTTGTTGATAAGAATATCGAGACGCCCGAAGATGCGTAGGGTCTCGTCCACGACCTTGGCGCAGCCTTCGGGTGTGCTGACATCCGCCGGCACAACGGCCACGCGACCGCCGTCGGCCTCGATTGCAGCAGCAACCTCATCAAGCTGTTCTTTCCCCCGAGCGACGATCACCACGGAAGCCCCTTCTGCAGCCAAACGCACCGCGGTGGCCTTGCCGATGCCTTGCGACCCACCGGTGACCACTGCAACTCTGTCCTTCAGTCCTAAATCCATTGTTCCTCCCTGTTATTTCTACATCGTCCCGCAATGCGCTTGGTAGGACGACCTCGCACGATACAATGAGAGCGAGATCACCGACAACATGCCAATGAACACAGCCTCGTCCTCCGGAACCATACTGCAATTCACCGATGTCGCACTCGGCTATGGCGACTTCACGGTGCTTAGCGGCATCAGCCTGGAAGCCCGCAAAGGCCAAGTGGTCGCTCTGATGGGCGGCTCTGGGTCGGGCAAAACGACTTTGCTGCGTGCCGCCACCGCACAAATTCTGCCCCAGAGCGGCCGGGTCACGGTATTCGGGCAAGACATCGCGCAGGTTCAAGGCGAGGCTCTACGTAAGCTGCGGCAGCGTATGGGCGTACTGTTTCAGCAAGGTGCGTTGTTTACCGATCTCAATGTATTCGAGAACGTGGCATTTCCGTTGCGCGAGCACACGCACATTTCCGAATCTCAGATTAACGACCGGGTGCTGGAAAAGCTGGACGCCGTAGGGCTGAAGGCCGCCGCACACTTGCACATATCCGAAATTTCGGGAGGCATGGCCCGTCGTGTGGCGCTGGCCAGGGCCATTGTGCTGGAACCTGAATTAATTCTCTACGATGAGCCTTTCGCAGGCCTGGATCCCATCTCTTTAGGTATTACGGCGCGTTTGATCCGCGACCTAACCGACAAACTCGGCTGCGCTTCTGTGCTGATCACTCATGACGTGAATGAATCCTTTGCCATCGCCGACCAGGTCTACATGGTCGGTCAGGGGAAGTTGATCGCCGAAGGCACACCAACCGAGCTGTCTGCGTCACAGGACTCCTATGTAAGGCAGTTTCTCGACGGCCAACCTGACGGCCCGATCGCCTTTCACTATCCGGTCTCACCAGCATTTAATAAATGGCTGGAACAACGTAAAGGACGCCGCACCCCATGACGACGCCCTTCAAAGCCGTTTCAAATCTCGGCGCAGGTATTCGCACCACGGTCTCCAGCCTGGGCGCCTCCATGCGCCTGCTCGGCGCCATACTGATACGCAGTGGGGCGGCATTGCGGCGGCCGCGCCTGGTTTCCCAGCAGGTTCATTTCATCGGCAACCACTCCCTGCTCATCATCGCAGTGTCGGGCCTGTTTGTGGGCTTCGTTTTGGGGCTGCAAGGTTATTACACGCTCAGCCGCTATGGTTCGGAAGAAGCGCTTGGTCTCTTGGTGGCGCTGTCTCTCACACGCGAGCTGGGCCCCGTGGTCACGGCCCTGCTATTCGCTGGGCGCGCGGGCACTTCACTGACGGCGGAAATCGGCCTGATGAAAGCAGGCGAACAGCTGGCCGCCATGGAAGTGATGGCGGTCGACCCCATCCGCAGGGTGCTCGTACCGCGCTTTTGGGGCGGGGTGATTGCCATGCCCGTGCTGGCTGCCGTCTTCTCTATGGTGGGCGTCATCGGCGGCTGGGTGGTCGGCGTAATGCTGATCGGCATCGACCCAGGCGCCTTTTGGTCGCAGATGCAAGAAGGCGTGGATGTCATCAACGACGTCCTGAACGGCTTTATCAAAAGCGTGGTGTTTGGAGTCGCCGTCACCTTTGTTGCCCTACATGCGGGTTGGACGGCACGCGCCACGCCGGAAGGCGTTTCGCGCGCAACGACCCGTACCGTCGTGGTCAGCTCCCTGTTGGTTCTGGGGCTGGACTTCGTCATGACGGCCCTGATGTTCAGTTAACCGATTCGATGGACTAATACACATGACCCGCGAAAAAACCGATTTCTGGGTAGGGCTTTTTGTTCTGCTGGGCGCAGTGGCACTGGTATTTCTTGCGCTACGCGCCGGCAACATGAGTTCTTTCTCATTCGCGCCCACCTATCAGGTACAAGCCTATTTCGACAATCTCGGAGGGCTCAAAGTACGTGCGCCGGTCAAAAGCAGTGGCGTCGTAGTCGGTCGGGTATCGGGCATCTCCTTCGATAATGAACGCTTTCAGGCGATCGTGACGCTCGACCTGGAGTCCCAGTATGAGTTTCCGACAGACTCCTCGATTTCCATCCTCACTTCGGGGCTGCTCGGCGAACAGTACATCGGCATTACACCGGGAGGTGAGGATAAAATGCTCACCGACGGAAGCACCGTTCAATACACCCAGAGCGCCGTTGTTCTGGAAGAACTGATCAGTAAGTTCCTCTACAGCTCGGCCGGCAGCCAGGACTGACAATGAAGAATAATGCCCGCAATTTTGCGCATCGCCGCCTTGGTATCACCTCGGCGATCGGCGCAGCCCTCTTAGTCAGTGGCTGTGCGTCGGTGGAACCCACCAGCCCACGCGATCCATGGGAAAGCTACAACCGCGGCATGTTTGCGTTCAACGACGCAGTAGATGGCGCCTTGTTCAAGCCGGTGGCCTATGCCTATCGCGATCTCACCCCGCAGCCGATGCGCTCGTGTATTCGTAATGTATTCGGCAACGTCGGCGATGTCTGGTCTGCCCTAAACAGCCTGTTGCAGGGTCAGGGCCACGATTTCGCTAACACGCTTGGGCGGGTGCTGTTCAACTCCACCATGGGGCTGGGCGGCTGTATTGATGTCGCCACAATGAACGGCGCACACAAGATTCCCAACGACCTCGGCACGACCCTGGGCGTATGGGGCTTCGGCTCCGGCCCCTATCTGGTACTACCCTTCCTGGGCTCCAGTACGGTACGGGACGGCACCGCCACGCTGACTAGCTTCGCGGCTGACGTCTCACCGCTCACGCCGATCTTTGCCATCGATAATATTCCGGTTCGCAACACTACACTGGGCCTGTATGCCGTCGACCTGCGTGAAGGCCTGCTGGACGCCGACGAACTCGTCAACCGCACAGCGCTGGATCGCTATAGTTTCATCCGCGACGCCTACCTGCAGCGGCGTGACGCAATGGTGAACCGTCGTACGTCCGACAACGGCGCACTGCCGGATTATTCCGACGATGACCTGCCCGATTACTCCGACGACGACGCCCCCGAGGCTTCACAATAAGGGGTGAGTACGTTGGTTTCGGGCAACCGGACACATAAAGGATATTCATGCACAACACACAAGCATTTCGTTCAGCCGGCCTCCGTCGCTACGCGGCGAGCTGGTTACTGATGGCCGTCACCCTTCTGGCTTGCCTGCCGGCTCTGGCGCAAAACCCTGTCGATCCGAAGGCGGCGCCCAACACCTTCGTCCAGGCTGTCGCCGACAACGCCTTGCAGGCCGTCAAACGCGACGAAGCCGTAAAGCGCGGCGATCTGAACCGCATCAATCAGCTGGTGGATGAGCTGATTCTGCCTTATGTGAACTTCGAGAAAACCACCCGCCTGGCCGCCGGTCGCTACTGGCGCCAGGCGAGCGCCGAACAGCGTCAGGCGCTGGTAGACGCATTTCGCGGCACGCTGATCCGGACATACAGCGGGGCGTTGTCTAATGTAGACGACGTCTCGCGCATCGAGATTCAGCCTTTCCGCGGCGACCCTAATGCCGACGATGTCGTGGTGCGGTCACTCGTCACCCGCAGCAACGCTCCATCGGTTGCAGTCGACTACCGCCTGGAAAAAACTCCCGACGGCTGGAAGGTCTACGACATTAACATCGAGAACATCTGGCTCATTCAGAACTACCGCAACCAATTCGCCCAGCAGATCCAGCAATCCGGCATTGACGGGCTGATCGCGGCCCTGAACCAGAGCAACCAGAAGTAATATCCGGCCTGCTCACCGCTCGCTTGCATACAGAGCTTCCGCCCCATCGGGGCTTTATCTCCACAAAATGTCCGCGCTCAAGCTAGAAAACATCTCTAAGATTTATACCCCCCGCCCTCGGGGCCTTGTAGAAACCCTGGCCGGGCGCCCCCGCAGAAAAGGTTTCCAGGCTCTCGATGACGTCAATCTGACTGTCGAGCATGGTGAATTCTTTGGTTTACTCGGCCCCAACGGGGCAGGCAAGACCACGCTTATTTCCATACTGGCGGGGCTGGCGTACCCCACCCAGGGCCGCGCCTTCGTCTGCGGCCATAACGTTGCGACGCAGTTTCGCGAAGCCCGGCAATCGCTGGGAGTGGTGCCCCAAGAACTCGTCTACGATCCTTTCTTCACCGTGCGCGAAACCTTGCGCCTGCAGTCCGGTTACTTTGGTCTACGCAACAACGACGACTGGATCGACGAGATTCTGGCCAATCTCGGTCTCAGCGATAAATCCGACACCAACATGCGAGCGCTATCGGGCGGCATGAAGCGGCGCGTTCTGGTGGCTCAGGCCTTGGTGCATCGCCCCCCCGTCATCATTCTTGATGAACCGACCGCCGGCGTCGACGTCGACTTGCGCCGCACACTATGGGAGTTCATTTCGCGGCTTAATAAAGATGGCCACACCATCCTTCTTACCACTCACTACCTGGAAGAAGCCGAAGCCCTGTGTGGCCGCATTGCCATGCTCAAACAAGGCAGGGTCATTGCGTTGGACACCACCGAAGCCCTGCTCGCCCAGGTGGGCGGGCAGGACCTCGAAGATGCCTTTGTCCGTCTTATGCACGCCGAAGACACACTACAGGAGCCGGCATGAGCAGTACCACCATTCGCGAGCGCCGTAGCGATATGGCATCCGGTTTTCCCACCCTGTTGCGCAAGGAATTGCAGCGATTCTGGAAGGTCGGCTTTCAGACCATTGCCGCCCCCGTGGTCACTGCATTGCTTTATCTGTTGATCTTCGCCCACGTTCTGGAAGGTCGTGTGCAGGTGTACGACACCCTGCCCTACACCGCCTTCCTGATTCCGGGCCTCATGATGATGAGCATGCTGCAGAATGCCTTCGCCAACCCTTCCTCGTCGCTCATCCAAAGCCGCATTACGGGGAACCTGGTGTTTATTCTGCTGCCTCCGCTGTCCCATCTGGAGATCTATGGCGCCTACCTGCTGGCGGCCATTGCACGCGGCCTATGCTGCGGAATTGGTGTGGGGCTGGTCGCGCTGTTTTTCACTCAATTGCCGATGGCCAACCCCGCCTGGGTATTGACGTTCGCAGTGTTGTCCTGCGGGGTGATGGGTAATTTGGGCATTATTGCCGGGCTGTGGTCGGAGAAATTCGACCAATTGGCGGCCTTTCAGAATTTTTTAATCCTGCCCGCCACCTTCTTGTCCGGCGTGTTCTATTCCATACACAGCCTGCCCGCCTTTTGGCAGGGTGTGTCGCACTGGAATCCTGTCTTCTACATGATCGACGGTTTCCGCCATGGCTTCTTCAGTGTCTCCGACGTATCGCCCTGGCACAGCCTGGCAGTCGTGAGCGCCGTGTTCATCGGCCTGTCTATTTTCACCCTGCGCCTCGTGGCCAGCGGTTACAAACTTCGGAACTAAAGTATGTTGCCAACTCCTGAACTCGTACGCCAGTACATTGCAGATAACCTTGAGTGCGAAGTGCTCCACGTTGTGGGAGACGGTTCACATTTCGAAGCGCTGATCGTCAGCCCTGCTTTCGAAGGCAAGCGGATGATCGCGCGCCATCAACTTGTTTACGCCGCGCTGGGAGATCGCATGAAAGCCGAAATCCACGCTCTATCGATGCGTACCCTGACGCCTGCCGAGTATCAGGCACAATCCAATGGATAAGCTGCTGATCCGCGGTGGCAGGCGCCTGCAAGGCGAGGTGACCATCTCGGGCGCCAAGAACGCCGCCCTGCCGATACTATGCGCCGGGCTGCTCACCTCAGAGACGGTCGTTCTGGACAACCTGCCGCGGCTGCGCGATATCGATACGACATTGCGCCTGCTCGAACGCCTCGGGGTCAGACACAGTAATGGCAGCAAGGGGCACATAGAACTGGACGCATCGCAGGTGGATCGGCTTGAAGCCCCGTACGAGCTGGTCAAGACCATGCGCGCCTCGATTCTGGTGCTCGGCCCACTACTGGCCCGTTTCGGTGAAGCGCGCGTAAGCCTGCCCGGAGGCTGCGCGATCGGGCAGCGTCCAGTCGACCAGCACATCAAGGGGCTCGCGGCCATGGGCGCTGAGATCAGCATCGATCATGGTTACGTCGTTGCTCGGGCGAAGCGCCTGAAGGGCACCACCATACGCACCGACATGGTCACCGTTACGGGCACGGAAAACCTGATGATGGCGGCCGCATTGGCCGAGGGCCGCACCGTTCTGGAAAACGCGGCACGTGAGCCGGAAATCGTGGACCTGGCTGAGCTACTCATCAAGATGGGTGCGCGCATTCAGGGGCACGGCACAGACCGCATTATCATTGACGGCGTGGAACGGCTGCATGGTGCACAGCATCGCATTGCCGCCGACCGCATCGAAGCCGGCACCTTTCTGTGCGCAGTCGGCGCCACCGGCGGCGATATCACATTGCGTCATACCGCTGCTCACACCATGGGGGCCACACTCGACAAACTGCGCGAAGCGGGTGTTCACATTGATACCGGCTCCGACTGGATACGTGCAAGTATGGACCGGCGCCCCCGCGCCACGGGCTTCCGTACCCAGGAATACCCCGGTTTTCCCACCGACATGCAGGCTCAGCTCATGGCGCTGAATACCGTCGCCGAGGGCACCGCCGTCATTGTCGAGACCATTTTTGAAAACCGATACATGCATGCACCGGAGCTATCGCGCATGGGCGCGCAGATCGAGGTCGAAGGGGATACGGCAGTCGTCACCGGTGTCGAGCGGCTGCTCGGCGCTACTGTCATGGCGACCGACCTGCGCGCTTCAGCCAGCCTGGTGATCGCCGGCCTGGCAGCGGAGGGCGAAACGGTTGTGGACCGCATCTATCACCTTGATCGCGGATATGAACGCATGGAAGACAAATTGCGCGCGCTAGGCGCGGACATTGAACGCCTTTCTGGAAAAGCCTGATGAGCCCCGCCAACATTCTTACCCTTGCGCTGTCCAAAGGGCGCATCTTCGAAGAAACCCTGCCACTGCTGGAAGCGGCCGGAGTCGAAGTGAAAGACGACCCGGAAAGCTCCCGCAAACTCATTCTTGAGACCAGCCGGCCCGATCTTCGCATCATCATCGTGCGCGCCACTGACGTTCCCACCTACGTGCAATACGGTGCGGCGGACTTCGGTATCGCCGGGCGCGACGTGCTTTACGAGCACACCGCTTCCCACCCCGGCGGGCTCTACCAGCCCATCGATTTGAATATCGCCCGCTGCCGCCTGTGTGTGGCGGTACGAGAAGGCTTCGATTACCACGCTGCTGTACGCCAGGGTTCGCGCCTGCGGGTCGCAACGAAGTACATCCGCGCGGCACGCGAGCACTTCGCCGAGAAAGGGGTTCACGTCGACCTTATCAAGTTGTATGGCTCTATGGAGCTTGCGCCGCTCGTCGGCCTGGCCGACGCGATTGTCGACCTGGTTTCAACCGGCAATACGCTCAAGGCGAACAATTTGGTCGCTGTAGAGGATGTCGCCGATATTTCGTCCAGAATGATCGTCAATCGGGCGGCACTCAAAACGCGCGGGCTGCTGCTTCGCCCTTTCCTGGATGCTTTTTCCCGAGCCTCAACCGAAGCCTGATTCGCTGCGGCTTGACGCGCCGCAGGTAACGCAGGGGCAAGACAGGATACACTGTAAGAAATCAAGCGCGATCCGCGCGCTGTTCAGATCACAGTACCCTCATGTCGTCCATCAAACGTCTCGATACCGCTGATTCCGACTTTCAGTCGGAGCTCCGTCGCCTGCTGGCCTATGAGGCATCGCAGGATGAATCCATAGAAAGCGCCACCGCCGAAATCCTGGCGCGCATCCAGTCCGAAGGCGACGCCGCGCTGCTGGAGTACACGCGGCGCTTCGACCGTGTCGAAGCGGACACGGCGGCGGCGTTGGAAATCGATCGCAGCGAATTGCATAGCGCGCTCGACAGCCTTCCAGCCGACCAGCGTCAGGCGCTGGAAGCCGCTGCGGATCGGATCAGGCGCTACCACGAACACCAGGTCACGCAAAGCTGGACGTACACCGAAGAAGACGGCACGGTTTTAGGTCAAAAAATCACACCGCTTGATCGCGTGGGCCTCTACGTGCCCGGCGGCAAAGCCGCGTACCCCTCCTCTGTGTTGATGAACGCCATCCCGGCCAAGGTGGCGGGGGTGCCCGAAGTCGTCATGGTCACGCCGACACCCGGTGGAGTGCGTAACCCCATCGTTCTGGCAGCAGCGGCTATCGGCGGCGTCGATCGCGTTTGGGCGATCGGCGGGGCCCAGGCGGTGGGTGCGCTCGCCTACGGCACCGATACCATTGCGCCTGTCGACAAAATCGTCGGCCCCGGTAACGCCTATGTCGCGGCGGCCAAACGCAGGGTCTTCGGCACCGTAGGCATAGACATGATTGCCGGGCCCAGCGAGATTCTGGTGATCTGCGACGGCAGTACGCCGGCAGAATGGGTGGCCATGGATCTGTTCTCGCAGGCCGAGCACGACGAACTCGCCCAAGCCATCCTGCTGTGTCCGGATGCCGGCTATATCGAGGCCGTTCAGCAGGCCATTGATCGCCTGCTTCCGACCATGGAACGCACCGACATCCTGCGCGTGAGCCTGTCCAATCGCGGCGCCCTGATCAAAGTGCGCAGCCTCGAAGAAGCCTGCGAAATCGCCAACCAGATCGCCCCGGAACACTTAGAAATTTCCACCACCGACCCCGAGCGCTGGGCGGAAAAAATCCGCCATGCGGGCGCCATTTTCCTTGGCCCCTACACGTCTGAATCGCTCGGCGACTATTGCGCCGGCCCCAACCACGTTCTGCCCACGGCGCGAACCGCGCGGTTCTCATCACCGTTGGGCGTGTATGACTTCCAGAAGCGCTCCAGCCTGATTAAAGTGTCGCAGGCCGGCGCTCAGACCCTCGGTCGCATCGCGTCCACACTCGCACGCGGCGAAGGCCTGCAGGCGCACGCCGCCAGCGCCGAGTTCCGTCTTGAATCCCTCGACACCCAAGCCTGACATGCGTACTGCCGATATTACCCGTAACACCCAAGAAACCCGCGTGCGCGCGGCCATCAATCTTGACGGCACCGGCCGCCAAAGCATCAATACCGGCGTGCCGTTTCTCGATCACATGCTCGACCAGATCGCCCGCCACGGTCTGATCGACCTCGACATCCACTGTGATGGCGACGTCCATATCGACGACCACCACTCTGTGGAAGACGTCGGTATCACACTGGGCCAGGCCTTCGCCGCCGCAGTGGGTGACAAGGCCGGTATGCGTCGTTACGGGCATGCCTACGTGCCGCTGGACGAATCCCTGTCTCGTGTCGTGATCGACTTCTCGGGGCGTCCGGGCCTGTTCTACGACGTACCGTTCACTCGCTCGCATATCGGCCGCTTCGACGTCGACCTGGCGCGTGAATTCTTCCAGGGCTTTGCCAATCATGCGCAAGCCACCCTGCACATCGACAACCTGAAAGGCGAAAACGCACACCATCAGTGTGAAACGGTCTTCAAGGCTTTTGGGCGGGCGCTGCGCATGGCCGTCGAGCTAGACCCCCGCAGCGAAGGCGTGATTCCTTCGACGAAGGGCGTACTCTGAACCTTCCGCCTCCGGACGTATCTTGAATACCATTGCCATCGTCGACTACGGAATGGGCAACTTTCATTCGGTTGCCCGAGCATTACGCGCTGCCGCTCCGGAGGCAGACATCATCATCAGCAGCACTCCCGAACAAGTGCAACGCGCCTCGCGAGTGGTGTTTCCCGGCCAAGGCGCCATGCCGGACTGCATGCGCACGCTCGACGCGTCGGGCTTGCGTGAAGCAGTGCTGCAAGCCGCACGAGAAAAGCCCCTTTTGGGAGTCTGCGTCGGGGAACAGATGCTCTTTACCGGCAGCGACGAAGGCAATGTCCGAAGTCTGGGCGTATTCCCCGGCTGGGTGCGCAAATTTGCGGGGCCGCAGTACACCAAGCTCAAGGTGCCTCATATGGGTTGGAATGCCGTAAGGCAGACGCGCCCGCATGCGCTATGGGAAGGTATTGCAGACGGCACACCGTTCTATTTCGTACACAGTTATTATGTCGTGCCGGACGACCCCGCCCTGACGGTAGGGGTTAGTCAGTATGGGCAGCGCTTTACCTGCGCAATCGCAGCAGATAACATTTTTGCCGTGCAGTTCCATCCCGAGAAAAGTGCGGGCCCTGGCCTCAGACTCTATCGAAACTTCGTAGAATGGCAACCTTGAACCTTTGTGCCGATGTGGCAGCGACCCTCTGAACCTCCCATTCCCACGCCTCTTTTCAGCTGATTCATCATGCTATTGATTCCCGCCATCGATCTCCAAGACGGGCACTGCGTTCGCCTTCGCCAAGGTGACCTGAACGACGCAACCATTTTCTCCGACAACCCCGCCACCATGGCCGAACAATGGCTCGATCAGGGTGCCCGCAGGCTGCACCTAGTGGACCTGAATGGTGCTGTGGCCGGCAAGCCTAAGAATGCGGCGGCCATTAAGGCGATTGTAGAAACCGTAGGCGACGAAATACCGATCCAGATCGGCGGTGGAATCCGCGACCTGGATACCATCGAAAGCTATTTGGACAACGGGATTTCCTACGTCATCATCGGGACGGCGGCCGTCAAGAATCCCGGCTTCCTGCGTGATGCATGCAGCGCCTTCCCGGGCAACATTATTGTCGGCCTGGACGCACGCGACGGTAAGGTGGCCACCGATGGCTGGAGCAAGCTCACCCGCCACGACGTCCTGGATCTAGCGCGCAAGTTTGAAGATTACGGGGTAGAAGCCATTATCTACACCGACATCGGCCGCGACGGCATGCTCAGCGGTGTCAACGTTGAAGCCACAGTTCGGCTTGCACGCAGCGTCAATATCCCCATCATCGCGTCAGGCGGGGTGACCGACCTGCGCGACATCGAGGCGCTGTGCGCGGTCGAGGATGAAGGTGTCGAAGGCGCCATTCTTGGGCGTAGCATCTACGAAGGCACGCTTGATTTCGCGGCTGCCCAGCAACTTGCCGATGAGCTGACCGAATCATGAGCGACACCACTACCGACACCGGCAGCGATCTCTGCTGCCGCATCATCCCCTGCCTGGACGTCACGGCCGGTCGGGTCGTGAAGGGTGTCAATTTTGTCGGCCTTACCGACGCGGGAGACCCGGTCGAAATCGCTCGTCGCTACAACGAGCAAGGTGCCGATGAACTCACCTTTCTGGATATCACCGCCACCAGCGACGAGCGTGATCTCATCCTGCCCATCATCGAAGCCGTAGCCAGCGAAATCTTCATTCCGCTGACCGTAGGAGGCGGGGTGCGACAGGTGTCCGATGTTCAGCGCTTGCTGAATGCGGGTGCCGATAAAGTCTCCATCAATAGCGCTGCCGTCAGGGAGCCCGAACTGGTTCGGCAAGCCGCCGACCACCATGGCTCGCAGTGTATTGTCGTTGCGATTGATGCCCGCCGTGTCTCGGCCGAAGGCGAAGCGCCCCGCTGGGAGGTCTATACCCATGGTGGCCGGCGTGCTACGGGGATGGACGTCGTGCAATGGGCGAAACAAATGGCCGAATACGGCGCCGGCGAGCTCCTGCTTACCAGCATGGACCGCGACGGTACTAAGGCCGGCTTCGACCTGGAGCTGACCCGGGCTGTCTCGGACGCCGTGCCGGTTCCCGTCATTGCCTCCGGGGGTGTAGGAAACCTACAGCACCTGGTAGATGGTGTACTACTGGGCGGAGCCAGTGCCGTCTTGGCTGCCAGCATCTTCCATTACGGCGAATACACCGTCCGTGAAGCGAAGGAATTTCTTGCTGCTCACGGTGTCAAAGTGAGGCTGGATCCATGACTGCTCCCGCCTGGCTGTCGCAAGTGAAGTTCGATGCGCAGGGTCTGATTCCCGCCATTGCACAGGACGCCGCTGATGGCACCATACTGATGGTTGCCTGGATGAATGCCGAGGCGCTGAGCGAAACTGTGGAAACGGGCTACGCCGTGTACTGGTCCCGCTCGCGCAGCCGGCTGTGGCGCAAAGGCGAAGAGTCGGGGCACCGCCAGCAGGTGCGTGAGGTGCGTCTCGACTGCGATGCCGACGTCATCTTGCTCAAGGTGGACCAGCAGGGCGGCATCGCTTGCCATACCGGTAGGCGCAGCTGTTTTTTTCAGCGCCTCGACACGACTGCCGGGCCGGCCTGGGTCAATGTTGACCCCGTACTCAAAGACCCGGAAGATATCTACAAATGAGTAAGAGCGATTCTATCCTTGGCCGCTTGGCCGACACTCTGGAAACCCGCCTGCCATCGCAAGCGGGTCACCTGCCCGCTGAATCCTATGTCAGCAAGCTGTATCAGCGGGGTCCCGACGCCTTCCTGAAGAAGGTCGGCGAAGAGGCCACCGAGCTGGTCATGGCCGCAAAGGACAACAACGCCGAGCGCATCATCGCTGAAACTGCCGATCTCTGGTTCCACAGCATGGTCGCGCTGGCCTATTATGGTCTTCGGCCCGAACAGGTCCTCGAAGAACTGGCGCGGCGCGAAGGCGTATCGGGCCTGGCCGAGAAGGCCGCGCGCCCTCAACCCTGAACCAGATTCCAGAATTCAATGAGCGAAAACTGTATCTTCTGCAAAATCGCCGCCGGCGACATTCCGGCAAAGAAAGTCTACGAAGACGCCGACTTCCTTGCCTTCCACGACATCAATCCAGCGGCTCCCATCCATCTGCTGGTCATCCCAAAAAAGCATGTCGCGTCATTGGCCCACGTCAAAGACGAGGATGGCCCCTGGTTGGGTAGAATGATGGTATTGATGCAGAAATTGGCGTCAGACAACGGTTGCACTCCCGGCCACGAAGGCGGCTTCCGCGTGGTGGCCAACACAGGGCGGGAAGGCGGACAGGAAGTCGACCACCTGCATTTCCACATACTCGGGGGCCCCCGCCCCTGGAATAAGCGCGCGGCACCCGCCGCCTGACGGAGAACGATATGGGTACCTTCAGTATCTGGCACTGGTTGATCGTCCTGGTCATCATTGCCCTGGTTTTCGGAACCAAAAAACTGCGCAACGTAGGTGAAGATTTAGGCGGCGCCGTGCGTGGCTTCAAGAAGGGCATGGCCGAAGCCGCAGAAGACGACAAAAAGCCCGAGGCAGTCACACAACGCACCAGCAGCGAAGACACCATCGACGTGCAGGCCAAAGAAAAGACTGACGCCTAACTATGTTTGACGTCAGCTTCACCGAACTCATGCTGATCGGCGTCGTGGCGCTGGTCGTCATCGGTCCTGAACGACTACCCAAAGTCGCCCGGACGGTGGGGCATTTGCTCGGGCGTGCGCAACGCTACGTCTCTGACGTCAAGAGCGATATCCAGCGCGAAATCGACCTGGATGAAATGAATAAGCTCAAGAAGCAGATGGATGAAGCGGCGCACTCGCTGCAGGCCTCCATGCGTGAAGCCTCTGCCGGCATTCAAGATCCGCTGAAAGAAGCACGCAAGAGCCTGGAGGAAGCCTCGGCTTCGGTAGAAGGCTTGGTCGAAAAAGCGCGCCGTGAAGTCGATCCAAGCATTAGCTCTGATCCGACCGGCACGCAGCACACTGCCGCGGCGCCTCCGGAAGCCGCTGCAATCCCAAACACCATCCCTGACGCAGTGCCGAGCACAGCAGAATCATCGGATACGCGCAAGTGACACAGGAAGAAGCTCCTCAGGAAACTTTCATCTCGCATTTGGTTGAGCTGCGCACGCGTCTGCTCAGGGCCGCGAGTGCCGTACTGGCCGTCTTTGTGGTGCTGTTTATATTCCCCGGGCCCTCCGCCATCTACGATGCGCTGGCGCAACCCATGCTGGCATCGCTTCCCCAGGGTACGCGCATGATTGCCACGGGGGTCATTACGCCGTTCATGGTGCCGGTCAAGGTCACCTTACTGGCGTCTTTTCTGGTGGCACTGCCATTTGTGCTTTATCAAGCATGGGCATTCGTGGCCCCCGGGCTCTACGCACACGAAAAAAAGCTCGCGCTGCCGCTTATTTTCTCCAGCACCCTGCTGTTCTTGGCAGGCATGGCGTTCTGTTATTTCGTAGTGTTCCGCACGGTATTCCACTTCATTGCGGGTTTCGCACCGGAATCCATTACTCCAGCGCCTGATATCGAGGCCTACCTGAACTTCGTCATGACGATGTTCCTCGCCTTCGGCGTGACATTCGAAGTCCCGGTTGCGGTAGTGCTGCTGGCCAGTACCGGCGTGGTCAGCGTAAAGAAGCTGCGCGAAGCGCGTGGTTATGTCATAGTGGGCGCTTTTGTAATCGCTGCGGTGGTCACGCCGCCTGATGTCCTCAGCCAGTTCATGCTAGCCGTGCCTCTGTGCTTACTGTATGAGGTCGGCATCCTGCTGTCGTCATCTATAGTGCGTAAGCGAAAAGAAAAAGAAGCCGCAGAAGAGTCCGCAGAACGCAGCCCCCAAGCTAACAGCGACAACTAATCTTCACACTCGCGCCATCAGGCGGGTCTACGCCCGGCTCAGCGGCGGCGCGTCAATGGCGGCCTTTCCCCCACCTTAGCTTCTATTTGCTGCTCGCGCCCCTCGCGCAGCACCGTCAAAGTGACGACGCTGCCCGGCTTCAGCGGCGCGATGGCATTCAGAAAACTGATGGAATCCTGCAAGGCCACGTCATTCAGGGCCAATACGATATCCCCCACCCTCAGACCGGCCAGATGCGCCGGCCCATTGCGTAACACCCCCGCAACAATCACACCGTTTTGATGCTCCAGCTTGAAGGCCCGCATCAGTTCAGGGGTGATGTCCTGGGGTTCGATGCCTAGCCACCCGCGCGTCACTTTGCCGAACTGCACGATCTCTTCCAGTATCCGCTGTGCCGTCTTGACCGGGATGGCGAAACCGATGCCCAGCGAACCACCGGTTTCCGAGTAAATAGCCGTATTGATACCGACCAGCCGCCCCTGTGCATCCACTAGCGCACCGCCCGAGTTGCCCGGGTTGATCGCAGCATCGGTCTGAATGAAGTTTTCGTAGATGTTGATACCCAGACGATTGCGACCCAGAGCTGAAACAATGCCAAGTGTGGTGGTCTGCCCTACGCCGAAGGGGTTGCCGATGGCTAATACCACGTCACCCACCCGCAGCGCTTCGTCTTCCTCCACCGCGATTGCCTGCAACTTAGGTAGCCCGATTTTCAATACCGCAAGATCCGTTTCCGGGTCTGCACCCACCACACGAGCATCCGTCTCACGGCCGTCACTCAGCGCCACCCGGATGGCGTCAGCAGCTTCCACCACATGATAGTTAGTCAGCACATAGCCATCACTGCGAACGATCACGCCCGAACCCAAACTGCCCGCCTGGCGGCGCTGCGTGAATCCCGGCAAGCTGCGAAACAAGCGGTTTAACTCAGGGTCGGCCGGCAAGGGAATCAGCGGCACATCGACGGCCTTAGTGGTATAGATATTGACAACCGAAGGTGTCGCCCGCGCTACCGCCTCAGCAAAGCTGGGGACGACAGACCCGCCTGTTGCCGTGACGGGCGTTGACACAGTGCTGCCGGCCGCCGGCCTGCGAGGGTCATTACGCAGCCAGTCGGGCCGCAATGTCGCCACGATGAATAAAATACCCAGGCATACGGTCACGGTCTGGGCAAAGACCAACCAGTAACGATGCATAGACCTCTGAGGAATCAATAATGAACCAGGTTTCCACCCGGCATCTTGCCGAATGGCTAGAAGACGTATTGCAGGTGCAACGCTTCAAAGATTACTGCCCGAATGGGCTGCAGGTCGAAGGTAAGGACACCATCCGTCATATTATTACCGGAGTTACCGCCTCCCAGGCACTGCTTGATGCCGCAGTGCAACAGAATGCAGACGCCGTTCTGGTTCACCATGGTTGGTTCTGGAAAAATGAAAACCCCGTTTTGCGGGGAATTAAGCGTCAGCGCATCGCCACGGCTCTGCAACACGACTTGAATGTCTTCGGATTCCACCTGCCGCTGGACGCACACCCGGAATGGGGCAATAACGCTCAGCTGGCACGGCTGTTCGAATTCGTGCCTGAGCGCAACGACGATGGCTCGCCGGTAAACTTCGGCCCGGCTGACTTGGTCTGGCGGGGGCACTGCCAGCCGGCGACCTTGGCTCAGCTGGGCGAGCGCATTGCTAATGTCTTGCAGCGCCGCCCCCTCGTAGTGGGCGACCCGGACAAGCCCATCCGAACCGTCGCTTGGTGTAGTGGGGGAGCACAGGGCATGATGGAAGCCGCTATCGAGTGCGGGGTTGACCTGTACATTACAGGAGAAGCCTCTGAGCAAAACTTCCATCTGGCCAACGAAAGTGGCACGGCCTTCATTGCCGCGGGCCATCACGCGACGGAACGCTATGGAATTCAGGCACTAGGCGACGCCGTTGCAAAGCAATTTGGAATTCGCGTGGATTTCCTGGATCTCGACAATCCGATCTAAGCAGAAACCGCCGAATTGCTTAGGCCGGCTCGCCGGCCGGCCCTGTACCCGATAGCTCGAGGCGGCCTTTTATTTCTGCTGAAGCAGGTCGCGGATCTCGCGCAGCAAAGCAACGTCTTCGGGCGGCGGCGCAGGCGCCTGTGCCTCGGCCTCTTGTTCGCGTTCCAGACTGCGACGTGCCGCATTCACCGCCTTAACTAGGCAGAACACCACAAATGCCAGCAGAATGAAATTGATAAGAATCGTTAAGAAGTTGCCCCAGGACAACACGACTGCACCGGCAGACGTGAGTGCGTCGTAGGTCTGCGGGCCGGTATAGCCTTCAGGAAGCCTGAGAACCCAGAATTGATTGGTGAAGTCGACCTCGCCTCCGACGATGAAAGCGACTAGCGGCATGATGATATCTGCCACGAGCGAGTCGATGATCTTACTGAACGCCGCGCCGATAATGACACCGACGGCCAGATCGATCATATTGCCTCTGACCGCGAATTCCTTGAATTCGCTCAAAAAACCCCGGACTTTACTCACGATACACCCCCTATGCGTTTCACCCCCCTATCGGGCTGACGCTATAATACGCGGTTGATACGTTAAGTGCATAGCAACAAAATGCGAACGGTATGCCTGGAATCCGGGCATGAACAAGGATACTAGAATGAGTCAGATTACGACACAGCTCGATGATTCCGACGTGGCTGATCCCAAGCAACCGACCGATCCTTCCCGGCGTACCTGGGTGGGCGTGGCCTGTGCGTTTGGTGGTGTAGCGGGCGCCGCAACCGCCGTCCCCTTCGTCGCGTCGTTCGCTCCGTCCGAGCGCGCCCGTGCGGCCGGTGCACCTGTCGAAGTCGACATCTCCACGCTGCAGCCCGGCCAAATGACCACGGTCGAATGGCGTGGTAAGCCCGTCTGGATCCTGCGTCGAACCGAGGCTCAGCTGGCCGCGCTGCCCAAGCTCGATGACCGGCTGGCCGACCCCAATTCAGACCGCCCCGGCTTCACCCCCGAATACGCCAAGAACGTATACCGTTCGCGCAACCCTGAATTCTTCGTAGCAGTGGGTATCTGTACCCATCTTGGCTGTTCGCCCACACCTCAACTGGCTGCGGGCCCCACCCCGGGCCTGCCGACAGACTGGCAGGGGGGCTTTTTCTGCCCTTGCCATGGCTCCTCGTTCGACCTGGCTGGCCGTGTGTTTGCAAACGTCCCGGCTCCCGACAACCTCGAAATTCCTCCTTACCAGTTCTCGGCAGACGGCACTCGCATCACTATCGGTGTCGACGAAAACAATCAAGCTTAATGCCGCGATTAAGGGGTGGCTCGCCACCCCTTGTACTGAATCCCTGAAATACGCCACGTATAGTTAGAAAAGGAGCCGTTTCATGGCTGGCGAAAAAACCGTCGAAACGACAGGACTCTTGGGCTGGATTGACAGGCGCTTTCCCCTGTCACCCCTGTTCAAGGCGCACATGTCAGAGTACTACGCGCCCAAGAATTTCAATTTCTGGTACTTCTTTGGTTCTTTGGCCCTGCTGGTGCTGGTCATTCAGATCGTCACCGGTATCTTCCTAGTGATGAACTATAAGCCCGACGGCGAACTGGCGTTCGATTCCGTCGAGTTCATCATGCGCGAAGTGCCCTGGGGCTGGCTGATCCGCTACATGCACTCCACGGGTGCCTCCATGTTCTTCGTGGTGGTCTACCTGCACATGCTGCGCGGGCTGTTCTACGGCTCCTACCGCAAGCCACGCGAACTGGTCTGGATCTTCGGCGTCGCGATTTTCCTGTGCCTGATGGCCGAAGCCTTCATGGGCTACCTGCTGCCCTGGGGCCAGATGTCCTACTGGGGCGCACAGGTGATCGTGAACCTGTTCTCCGCTATTCCCTTTATCGGCCCAGAGCTCGCCATCTGGATTCGTGGTGACTACGTGGTGTCCGACGCCACCCTGAACCGCTTCTTCGCGCTGCACGTCATTGCCGTGCCGCTGGTACTGATCGGTCTGGTGGTCGCTCACATCATGGCTCTGCACGAAGTCGGCTCCAACAACCCCGACGGCGTAGAAATCAAGGACGGCCCCAAAGACGCAAAGGGTAACCCCGTCGACGGCATCCCGTTCCACCCCTACTATTCCGTGCACGACATCGTGGGTGTGGCCGGCTTCCTGATCGTTTTTGCGGCCATCGTGTTCTTCGCTCCCGAAATGGGCGGCTACTTCCTGGAGTTCAACAACTTCATTCCTGCCGACCCCCTGAAGACACCGCCGCATATTGCCCCGGTGTGGTATTTCACGCCGTTCTACTCAATGCTGCGTGCCATCACCGCCGACTTCACATGGGTGCTTGCCGGTGCGTCCGTGCTGGCAGCCGTGGTTCTGTTTGCCAACGGCAAGGTCAAGGGCATCTGGCGCATCATTGTTCCGCTGATCCTCATCGGTCTGGCCATCGCCTTCCGCATCTTCGACGCTAAGTTCTGGGGTGTGGTCGTGATGGGTGGCGCCGTGGTGCTGCTGGGCTTCCTACCCTGGCTCGACCCTTCGCCCGTCAAGTCGATCCGTTACCGTCCTACCTGGCACAAATACCTGTATGCCATCTTCATCGTGAACTTCCTGATGCTTGGCTATCTGGGCACGCAGCCCCCCAGCCCTGTATTCAACCTCATGAGCCAGATCGGTACGGTGATCTACCTGGGCTTCTTCTTCCTGATGCCCGTATGGGGCCGTCTCGGTAAGTTCAAGCCGGTGCCTGAGCGCATCACCTTCAAAGCCCACTGAGCTCACCACAAGGTAACGGAACGATCATGATTAAAAAGCTGATAGGAACCATTGCTCTGTCCCTGACCTGCGCGGTGTCAGTCGCCGCAGAAGGTGGCTATGCTCTGGAAAAAGCGCCTGTGCGCATTAACGATATGGCCTCTTTGCAGAACGGGGCCAAGCTCTTCGTCAACTACTGTCTGGGCTGCCATAGCGCCAAATCCTTGCGCTACAACCGCCTTACCGACATCGGCCTGACCGAAGAGCAAATCAAACGCAACCTGTTGTTCACCGGCGAAGGTGTGGGCGATCTCATGGAAATCGCCATGCGCAAGGAAGACGCCACCAAATGGTTTGGTACTGCGCCGCCCGACGTATCGGTAATCGCACGCGCCAAGTCCACCAACCTGGGCCCCTCGGGTGTCGATTACATCTACACCTTCCTGCGTACTTTCTACCGCGACGCATCCCGCCCCATGGGCTGGGACAACCTTGTGTTCCCCAGCGTCGGCATGCCGCACGCACTCTGGCAGCTTCAGGGTGAGCGCACGATGGAACGCACCACAGTCGCACAAGTCGAGCTCGACGACGGCAGCACGCAATGGCAGCGCACTGTCGCCCGATACGATGCTCAAGGCTTCGCCGAAGTCAACACCGAGACTCTGCAGGGCTACAGCGGCAGCGCATCCGATAAGGTTGTCTTTACACCCGCTGATCCTAAAGCGTCAGCCCAGTTCGACAGTCAGGTCGCCGATCTGGCCAACTTCCTTGGGTGGATGGCCGAACCTGTCCAGCTCGAACGCAAGCGGCTTGGTGTCTGGGTTCTTTTATTCCTGTTCCTGTTCTTCGGGGTAGCATGGCGACTGAATGCCGTCTACTGGAAGGACGTCAAGTAAATTCCTGCAACTTGAAATTCCCGACATCGCCCACATCTAATGGTGTGGGCGATACCGCAATCAAGCGGAAACGGCGTGTCGAAGAGCTCCGGTCTGCAGGCCCGAGCTCTTTGCCAATATTGACGCAGCGACTGCGCCACGCCTCCGCCCTATCTATCACGGCCTCGTCGCACGACGAGGCCTGTCCGTTGGTGACAGAACCTGGTTCTGCTTCCACGGGCCGCCTAAAAGGCGTACCTTTATTCATACCTCTACGATTGGAAACCGCGACATGATGGTGCTCTATTCCGGAACGACTTGCCCGTTCTCCCAACGCTGCCGCTTTGTTCTGTTCGAGAAGGGCATGGATTTCGAGATCCGTGACATCGACCTGTACAACAAGCCAGAAGACATTGCCGTCATGAACCCTTACGGCCAGGTGCCAATTCTGGTTGAGCGCGATCTGGTGCTCTACGAGTCCAATATCATCAACGAATACATTGACGAGCGTTTCCCTCATCCGCAGCTGATGCCGGCTGACCCGATCATGCGCGCCCGTACCCGCCTGTTCCTTTACAACTTCGAGAAGGAACTCTTCTCTCACGTATCCGTACTTGAAGATCGCGGCTGCACGGACAAGCAAGCACAGGAAGCCGCACGCCAAGGGATTCGCGATCGCCTCTCTCAGCTCGCACCGGTACTGGTTAAGAACAAGTTCATGCTCGGAGAAGAATTCTCCATGCTGGATGTCGCCATAGCTCCGTTGCTGTGGCGCCTAGATCACTACGGCATTGAGCTGCCCAAGAACGCAGCGCCCTTGCAAAAGTACGCAGAACGCATCTTCTCCCGCCCGGCCTACATCGAGGCATTGACACCGTCCGAGAAGGTCATGCGCCGTTGAGGCAGGCCATGCAAGAATCGTCCACTAAACCCTATCTGATCCGCGCGTTGCACGAATGGTGCACGGACAACGGCTACACACCACACATTGTGGTGACCGTTGACCAGCACACCGTCGTGCCGCCGGCCCATGTGCATGACGGCCAGATTACGCTGAACATCAGCACTCTAGCCACCAATCGCCTGGTGCTCGGCAACGAATACATCGAATTTCAGACTCGCTTCGGCGGCGTCACCGAGCAGATCTACGTCCCTGTGGCAGCCGTATCAGCCATCTATGCACGGGAGACGGGCGCTGGCATGGGCTTCGAAGTGGCCGCCTCGGAACCTTATCCCGGTAGCACAGCCTCACCTGTCGGAGAAGCGTCTGCTGCGGATCTTGCGACGGAAGACGGCGACAAACCTGACGATCCCCCGCCCGGGCGCCCTCGCCTCACCGTAGTCAAGTAAGGCTTCAAAAAATCGGGTAGAATACCGACTTCGTTGCCGGCTTAGCTCAGTTGGTAGAGCAGCGCACTTGTAATGCGAAGGTCAGGAGTTCGACTCTTCTAGCCGGCACCAGAATTCGAGCGGGCTACCGCTGAAAATGGCCTCCCCACCGGGAGGCCATTTTTATTAGTTCCCCCTTGAATGTGGCGCTCGAAGCAGTCTCGGCAGGGTCCATCCACCCTAAGTTACACTGGCTTTTTTCGCTACTTGCAAAGTCTCGTGACTGAAACTTATGGGCTTCTTGAAGCCGAGAAGTACTCAATGGATGAGTCGCGCCTCAATATCTCGGAACGCGTTCGGACCAGCCGGTTGCCATGGCGCGGTCAATTTTCGCCGGAGCTGGTGGAATATTTCCTTGACGTTGTGTGTCCCAGCGCAACCCGTGTTTT